>NZ_JBJGYT010000004.1:0-259610 GCF_054050135.1 Geodermatophilus sp. SYSU D00705
TAAGCACGCCGCCAGCGTTCGTCCTGAGCCAGGATCAAACTCTCCGTAGATGAATTTGCATCCCAGGCCGAGAACCGAGAGCTAGCACTCTCGATGATCCATCAACCAAAGGAATCCCTCACCACACAACCAAGTGTGCAGTGCGGGGGATTTATTACTTGGCACTGACTTTCGGCACGCTGTTGAGTTCTCAAGGAGCGGACGCGCAGGAAGTAGACCCTCGCGGGGTTCGTCCCTGGCGGCTTGTCCTACCGTACGCCGTGCACGGCTCGCTGTCACACCCGGAGGTCTGACCGGCGGCTCCCGGGTCTCGGACCCGGTCTCGCTCGGCGCAGAGAGAAAGTTACGCGGCCGCGGGGGCCGCGTCAAACCGCTCCCGGCCCCGGAAGGGTCCGAAGACCCTTGCGGGACGGCCATGAGCAGTGAAATCGCAGGTCAGCGCGGTGCGGTTCGCGCCGACCTGCGACGCAGGTCACGCTCGGATCGCCACACCAGCCCCATCGGGGGCGTCGTGTCGGCGGGCTCAGATGCCCAGCAGGCTCTCGATCCCGATCGTCAGCCCCGGCCGGCGGGCCACCTCCCGCACCGCCAGCAGCACGCCCGGCATGAAGGACGCGCGGTCGTAGGAGTCGTGGCGGAGGGTGAGGGTCTCCCCCGGCGCGCCCATGAGGACCTCCTGGTGCGCGACGAGACCACTGAGGCGGACGGCGTGGACCGCGACGCCGTCGACGTCGGCACCCCGTGCACCGGGCAGCGAGTCGGTGGTGGCGTCGGGCGAGGGCGGCAGGCCGGCGGCGGCGCGTGCCTCCGCGATCAGGCGCGCGGTACGGACCGCCGTCCCCGACGGCGCATCGACCTTGTTCGGGTGGTGCAGCTCCACGATCTCGGTGGAGGGGAAGAAGCGCGCCGCCTCCTGGGCGAAGCGCATCAGCAGGATCGCGCCGATGCCGAAGTTGGGGGCGATCACGACGCCGACGTCCGGCTTGGGCTCGAGCCACTCGGCGACGGTGGCGAGCCGGGCCTCGTCGAAACCGGTGGTGCCGACGACGCAGTGGATGTTGTTGTCGATGCAGAACCGGATGTTGTCCATGACGACGTCCGGGCGGGTGAAGTCCACGACGACCTGCGCACCGGTGTTGGCGAGGTCGAACAGCCACTCCCCGGAGTCGACCATCGCCACGAGCTCGAGGTCCTCGGCGGCGTTGACCGCCTTGACCACCTCCGTGCCCATGCGGCCCCGGGCGCCGAGGACGCCGACGGGGATGAGGGGGGTCTCCCCCGCGGTCGTGGCGGATCCGTGCTGGTCAGAGGCGGGGATACCGGTGGTCACGCGGTCAGGTTTCCCGGCGGGCGCCGGGGATGCAAGGCGGCCGCGCCGTCAGCCGGCGGTCCTCCGGAGCACGCCGGCCGCCAGCAGGAGCCCGACGAGGATGCCGACGACGTCGGCGCCCCAGTCCGCGACCGACGCCGACCGCTCCAGCGGCACCATGCCCTGCACGACCTCGCTGACGGCGGCGTAGGCGACCAGCAGCGCCGCGAGCAGACCCGCCCGGATGCCGGCCCACCGCCCGCTCAGTGCCAGCACGGCGAACAGGGCCAGGTGCACCAGCTTGTCCACCCCGGGGGGCGCCGACGGGACGTCGTCCCCCGGGGCGAACAGGACGGCCAGCGAGACGAGCACGGCGACGGCGAGGACGCCGCGGGAGAGCGCGCCGTGGACGGCGACCGCGGGGTGACGTGCGCTCATGCCAGCCGGTCGAGCTCCGACTCGCGGTACGGGCCGACCACCGCCAGGCACGTCTCGCGGGCCAGCAGCTCGGCGGCCACCGAGCGGACGTCGTCCTCGCTGACGCCGTCCAGGCGGGCGAGGACCTCCCGCACCGGCAGGTACTCCCCGTAGGAGAGCTCGCTCTTGCCGAGGCGGCTCATCCGGGAACCGGTGTCCTCCAGCCCCAGGACCAGGCCGCCCTTGAGCTGACCCCGCCCCCGGGCGACCTCCTCGGAGGTGAGCCCGTCGGCGGCGACCCGGGCCAGCTCCTCCCGGACCAGCCGCAGCACCTCCGGCACCCGCTTGGGCGAGCACCCGGCGTAGACCGAGAACGCCCCGGTGCCGGCGTAGTGGGTGAGCGCGGTGCCCACGCTGTAGACCAGCCCCCGCTTCTCCCGGATCTCCTGGAACAGCCGCGAGCTCATCCCCCCGCCGACGGCGGTCTCCATGACCGCCGCGGCGTAGCGCCGCTCGTCGAGGCGGCCCATCCCCACCGAGCCGAGCAGCAGGTGCGCCTGCTCGGTCGGGCGGTGGATGAGCCCGGTCCGGCGGGCGGGACGGGTCGAGGTGCCCTCCTCACCCCGCCGCAGCGGGGCGGGCGTGGCCGGCCCGGCCAGGCGGGGGCCGAAGGCGGCGGCGACCAGGTCGAGCACCTCGCGGTGGTCCACCCGGCCGGCCGCGGTCACCACGATCGACGGGAGGGCGTACCGCCGCCGGTACCACCCGTCGACGTCGTCGCGGGTCAGCGCCTCGATGGAGTGCACCGTGCCGAGCACCGAGCGGCCCAGGGCGGTGCCGGCGAACAGGGTCTCGGCGAACAGGTCGTGCACGGCGTCGGCGGGCTCGTCGTCGCGCATCGCGATCTCCTCGAGCACCACCGTCCGCTCGGACTCGAGGTCCTCGGCGGTGTTCAGCGCGTCGGTGACCAGGTCACCGAGGAGGGTGACCGCCAGCGGTAGGTCGCTGGCGAGCACGTTGGCGTAGTAGCAGGTGTGCTCCTTGGCGGTGAAGGCGTTCATCTCACCGCCCACGGCGTCCATCGCCGTCGCGATCTCCAGCGCGCCGCGGCTGCCGGTGCCCTTGAACAGCAGGTGCTCGAGGAAGTGCGAGGACCCGGCGACGTCGTCGGTCTCGTCCCGGGAGCCCACCCCGACCCAGATGCCGACGGTCGCCGACAGCACCCCCGGCATGGTCTCGGTCAGGACCCGCAGGCCACCGGGCAGCTCGGTGCGCTCCACCCGGCCGCCGAACTCGTCGACGTCGAGGACGACGGTCTCCCCGACACCGGCCGGGGCCGGGACGGGCGTCGCTGCGCCCGTGCCGGCCCCGGTCGTGAACTGCGTGGTGTCCGTGGTCACGCCTCCGCGGGCGCGGCCGCGTCGGCCGGGGCGTCGGAGGCGGCGGCCTCACCCTCGGCGGCGACCGGCACCAGGCTGATCTTGCCGCGGGCGTCGATGTCGGTGATCTCCACCTGCAGCTTGTCGCCGACGTTCACGACGTCCTCGACCTTGGCGATCCGCTTGCCACCGCCGAGCTTGCTGATGTGGACCAGGCCGTCCTTGCCCGGGAGCAGGGAGACGAAGGCGCCGAACGGCGTGGTCTTGACGACCGTGCCGAGGAAGCGCTCGCCGACCTTGGGCATCTGCGGGTTCGCGATGGCGTTGATCCGGTCCACCGCGGCCTGGGCCGAGGGGCCGTCGGAGGCGCCGACGTAGATCGTGCCGTCGTCCTCGATGGTGATGTCCGCGCCGGTCTCGTCCTGGATCGCGTTGATCATCTGGCCCTTGGGGCCGATGACCGCGCCGATCTTGTCCACCGGGATGCGCACCGTGGTCACCCGCGGGGCGTAGGGGCTCATCTCGTCGGGACCGTCGATGGCCTCGCCCATGACGTCCAGGATGTGCAGCCGGGCCGCGCGGGCCTGGGTCAGCGCCTGCGCGAGGACGTCGGAGGGGATGCCGTCGAGCTTGGTGTCCAGCTGGAGGGCCGTGACGAAGTCCTTGGTGCCGGCGACCTTGAAGTCCATGTCACCGAAGGCGTCCTCGGCCCCGAGGATGTCGGTCAGGGCCACGTACTCGGTCTTGCCGTCGACCTCGTCGGACACCAGACCCATGGCGATGCCGGCCACCGGTGCCTTCAGCGGGACACCGGCGTTGAGCAGGGCCAGCGTCGAGGCGCAGACCGAGCCCATGGACGTCGAGCCGTTGGAGCCCAGCGCCTCGGAGACCTGCCGGATCGCGTAGGGGAACTCCTCGCGGTCGGGCAGCACCGGCAGGAGAGCCCGCTCGGCGAGCGCGCCGTGGCCGATCTCGCGGCGCTTGGGCGAGCCCACGCGGCCGGTCTCACCGGTGGAGTACGGCGGGAAGTTGTAGTTGTGCATGTAGCGCTTGCGCGTCTCGGGCGAGAGCGTGTCCAGCTGCTGCTCCATACGCAGCATGTTCAGCGTGGTGATGCCCAGGATCTGGGTCTCGCCGCGCTCGAACAGCGCCGAGCCGTGCACCCGCGGGACGACCTCGACCTCGGCCGACAGCGGCCGGATGTCGGTCAGGCCGCGCCCGTCGATGCGGACCTTGTCGCGCAGGATGCGCTGCCGGACGACCTTCTTGGTCACCGCGCGGAAGGCGCCGGAGATCTCCTTCTCGCGCCCCTCGAACTGGCCGGCCAGGGCGGCCTTGACCTCGTCCTTGAGGGCGTCGGTGGCGAGCTCGCGCTCCTGCTTGCCGGCGATGGCCTGCACCTCGGCGAGCTTGGCGGCGGCCTGCGCCTCGACGGCGGCGTAGACGTCGTCCTGGTAGTCCAGGAAGCGGGGGAACTCCGCGACCGGCTTGGCGGCCTTGGCGGCCAGCGCGCTCTGGGCCTCGCACAGCGCCTTGATGAACGGCTTGGCGGCCTCGAGACCCTGCGCCACGACCTCCTCGGTCGGGGCGGGGGCGCCACCGGCGACCAGCTGGATCGTCTTCTCGGTGGCCTCGGCCTCGACCATCATGATCGCGACGTCGCCGTCCGGGAGGACGCGGCCGGCCACGACCATGTCGAAGACGGCGTCCTCGAGCTCCTGGTGCGTCGGGAAGCCGACCCACTGGCCGTTGATCAGCGCCACGCGGGTGCCGCCGACCGGGCCGGAGAACGGCAGGCCCGACAGCTGGGTGGAGGCCGAGGCCCCGTTGATCGCCAGCACGTCGTAGAGGTGGTCGGGGTCCAGCGACAGGACGGTGATGACGACCTGGACCTCGTTGCGCAGGCCCTTGGCGAAGGTCGGGCGCAGCGGGCGGTCGATCAGCCGGCAGGTGAGGATCGCGTCCTCGGACGGCCGGCCCTCGCGGCGGAAGAACGAGCCGGGGATGCGCCCGGCGGCGTACATGCGCTCCTCGACGTCGACCGTCAGCGGGAAGAAGTCGAACTGCTCCTTCGGCTGGCGGCCGGCCGTGGTGGCCGACAGCAGCATGGTGTCGCCCATGGAGACGACGACCGAGCCGGCGGCCTGACGGGCCAGCCGGCCGGTCTCGAAGGTGACGCTGCGGCTGCCGAAGCTGCCGTTGTCGATGACCGCGGTGGCGGTGGTGACGCCGTCCTCGGGGTCGAACTCAGCAGCGGTGCTGCTGTTCTGCGTGGTGGGTGCGGACACGTCGTCCTCTTCCTACGTCGCATGCGGCGACGTCCTCTTGTGGCGTCCTGCGCCGAACTGCGCCCGGGTGACCGGTCTTCGATCGAAGCCCTCGGGAGGTTCCCCCTGAGGGGGACGACCATGCCCGGGGGCCACTACCGAGGACCGACCAGCGTGGGGGTCCGGCGAGGGGCCGGGGGTCTCGTGGGCGGGTGCCGCACGAGAGAGGGGACCGTCCCGGCGGGACGGTCCCCTCGTGGCTCAGCGGCGCAGGCCGAGCCGCTCGATGAGCGAGCGGTAACGGTTGATGTCCGTCTTCGCCAGGTAGTTCAGCAGCCGGCGACGCCGGCCGACCAGCAGGAGCAGGCCCCGCCGGCTGTGGTGGTCGTGCTTGTGCTGCTTGAGGTGCTCGGTCAGGTCGCTGATCCGGCGGGTCAGCATCGCGACCTGTACCTCGGGCGAGCCGGTGTCCTTCTCGACCGTCGCGTACTCGGTCATGATCTGCTGCTTCGTCGCGCTGTCGAGCGCCATGGACTGCCTCCTGGCCAGGTCACGTGTGGCCCCCGGTCTCGGTCACGGGGGCAGGCTGCACACACGTCGGGGTTCACCGACGTCCCGCCCAGGCTACCAGCGGTGCGTTCGCGGTCGCCCCGCCGGGCGGGCCGGCCTCGCCCGTCGGGGTCAGAGGCCCAGCAGTGCGCGGGTCTCGGCGACGTCGCGGTCCATCGCCTCGACCAGCTCCCCGATGCCGGCGAAGGCGAGCATCGGGCGCAGCCGCTGGACGAACTCCACCCCGACGTGCTCGCCGTAGAGGTCGCCCTCGAAGTCGAGCAGGAACGCCTCGACGGTGCGCCGGGTGCCCTGGAAGGTCGGGTTGGTGCCCACCGAGATCGCCGCCGGGAAGGTGCTGAGCGTGACGCCGCTGCGCGGGTCGCGGGTGACCAGCGACCCGGCGTAGACGCCGTCGGCCGGGACGGCCGTGAAGGGCGGGGACTCCACGTTCGCCGTCGGGTACCCCAGCTCGCGGCCCCGGCGGTCACCGCGGACGACGACCCCCTCGATGCGGTGCGGCCGGCCGAGCGCGCGGGCCGCCGAGGTCATGTCGCCGGCGGCCACGCAGGCCCGGATGTAGGTCGAGGAGATGGTGATCTCCCCGGCCGCGGAGGAGTCGGGGCCCATGGTGACGTTGGCCAGCGGCACGCCCTCCACCGCGAAGCCGAAGCGGCGTCCCTCCTGGGTGAGCGTCGCGACCGAGCCCGCCGCCCGGTGGCCGTAGGTGAAGTTCTCCCCCACGACCACCGAGGCGACGTGCAGGTGCTCGACCAGCACGGTGTGCGTGAAGGTCTCCGGCGACAGCCGCATGAACTCCGGGGTGAACGGCAGCACGCACATGGCGTCGACGCCGAGGTCGGCCACCAGCTCGGCCTTGCGGTCCATCGAGGTGAGGATCGCCGGGTGGGAGCCGGGGCGCACCACCTCGGAGGGGTGCGGGTCGAAGGTGAGCAGCAGGCAGGGGCGGCCTGCCGACCGGGCCCGCGCCACGGCGGTGCCGATCAGCTCCTGGTGCCCACGGTGGACACCGTCGTACATGCCGACGGTGACCACCGTGCGACCGAGGTCACCCGGGGTGGCCTCCAGCCCCCGCCAACGGAGCACGGGTTCAGGCGACCCGGTGCAGCCAGCCGTGGGTGTCGGGCACCCGGCCGTGCTGGATGTCGAGCAGGTGCTCGCGCAGCTTCATCGTCACCGGTCCGGGCTTGCCGTCGCCGACGGTGAAGTCGCCGGTGCGGGCCTTGACCTCCCCGACCGGGGTGATCACCGCGGCGGTGCCGCAGGCGAAGGTCTCGGTGACGGTGCCGTCGGCGACCCCGGCCCGCCACTCGTCGACGCTGAACCGGCGCTCGGTGACGGTGTGGCCCATCTCCCGGGCGACGGTGATCAGCGAGTCGCGGGTGATGCCGGGCAGCAGGGTGCCGGTCAGCTCGGGGGTGACCAGCTCGGCGTCGTCCCCCTCGCCGAGGACGAAGAACAGGTTCATCCCGCCCATCTCCTCGACGTAGCGCTTCTCCACCGCGTCGAGCCACACGACCTGGTCGCAGCCGGCGTCGATCGCCTGCTCCTGCGCCAGGAGGCTGGCGGCGTAGTTGCCGGCGCACTTGACGTCGCCGGTGCCGCCGGGCGCGGCCCGGATGTAGTCCTCCGAGAGGTACACCGACACCGGGTGGACCCCGCGGGGGAAGTACGCGCCGGCCGGGCTGGCGATCACCAGGAACAGGTACTCGTGGGCCGGCCGGACGCCGAGGAAGGGCTCGGTCGCCAGCTGGTAGGGGCGCAGGTAGAGGGTCTGGTCGGGGCCGGTGGGCACCCAGTCGCGGTCGGCGTCGACCAGGGCGTCGACGGCGGCGAGGAACGCCTCCTCGGGCACCGGCGGCATCGCCAGGCGCTTGGCGCCGCGGACGAAGCGGGCGGCGTTGGCCTCCGGCCGGAAGGTCGCGACGCTGCCGTCGGGCTGGGCGTAGGCCTTGAGCCCCTCGAAGATCGACTGCGCGTAGTGCAGCGCGGCCGTGGCCGGGTCGACCTGCAGCGGGGCGTAGGCGGTGAGCCGGGCGTCGTACCAGCCCTCCCCCGCCCGGTACCGGGCCACGAACATCGAGTCGGTGAAGTAGCGGCCGAAGCCGGGGTCGGCCAGCAGCTCGGCGCGCTCGGCCGTGGGCCGCCGGCGCACGTCCTCCACGACCACCGGCACGCTCCCGGTGAACATCCGGGAGGAGGTACGGCTGTCGGCGAGCGTGTCGGTCATGGCTCCCACTTCGCAGCGTGCAGGCATCATCGGACGGCGTCAGGCGGAGTGCCGGACCCGCCCGCTCACCCTAGCCCCGCCACGGCGGGGGGCCGACGACGACCGTCCCCGGCCCCTCCGCCGGTCAGGCCTGGGACGCCTTCGGGCCGGCGGTCTCGATCACCTCGTAGCTCCACAGGTGGGAGGAGGTGGCGGCGGCCGGCGCGAGCGTGTCCCCGCCGCCGCTGTGGGCACGGTCGAAGTCCTGGCTGGACTGCCAGGACCGGTAGGCCTCCTCGCTGCTCCAGCGGGTGTAGACGAGGTACTGGTCGGTGCCCTCCTGCGGGCGCAGCAGCTCGAACCACTCGAAGCCGGGGGTCTGCTCCACCGCGCCGGCCCGGCCGCGGAACCGCTCCTCGAAGCGCTCCTGCTTGTCCGGCGGGACGGTGATCGCGTTGATCTTGACGACGCTCATGGCCCTCCCCTTCCCGGCCCCGGCGACGGTCAATCCCGGGTGGGGCACCCTGACCGGGTGACCTCCGAGCGCACCGCCGACCTGGGCTTCGCCCGCCTGGACCTCGACCGGGAGCGGCGCACCGGCACGCCCGAGGTGGTGTACGCCGCCGGGAAGTCCCCGGAGGAGACCGTCGCCTGCCTGGCCGCGCTGCTCGACGGCGGCGCGACGTCGGCCTGGGCCACCCGCGCCGACGCGGAGACCGTCGCGGCGGTGCGCCGGCGGTGGCCGGACGCGACCGTGGACGAGGCGGCCCGGTGCGTGGCCGTCGGCACGCTCCCCCCGCCGACGGGCGAGGTGCTCGTGCTCACCGCGGGGACCTCGGACGGCGCCGTGGCCGCCGAGGTGGCGTTCACCCTGGCCGCCTGCGGGGTGGGCTGCCGTCGGGTGGACGACGTCGGCGTCGCAGGCGTCCACCGGGTGCTGGCCGTGGCCCCCGACCTCGCCGCGGCCGACGCGGTCGTCGTGGTCGCCGGCATGGACGGTGCCCTGCCCAGCGTGGTGGCCGGCCTCACCGACCGGCTGGTGGTGGCCGTGCCGACGTCGGTGGGCTACGGCGCGGCGTTCGAGGGGCTGGCGGCGCTGCTGACGATGCTCACCGCCTGCGCGCCCGGGGTGCTGGTGGTCAACATCGACAACGGGTTCGGCGCCGGGGTGGCCGCCGCGCGGATCGTCCGCTCGGCTCAGCGGTAGCGGACCGGGTCCGGCAACAGCTCGTTCATCGACCCCGAGCGGAAGCCCCGCGGGTCGACGTCCACCCGGTCGAAGCCGGGGACCGCGGCGAGCAGGTCCGGGCGCGCGGTCAGCGCGGGGACGACGGCCGCGTCCACCTCCACCCGCGCGACGTCGTCCCCCATGTCGCGCACCCGCAGGTCGCGCACCGGCAGACCGGCGTCGGCCAGCGCGGCGCGCAGGGCACCCTCGGCGGCCTCCACGCGGGCCAGCCGCTCGGCCGACACCGGGACGCCGTAGGCGATCCGGCTGGCCAGGCAGGCCGCGGCGGGCTTGTCGGCCAGGGCCAGCCGCCACCGGCGGGCGGCGGCGCGCACGTCGTCCTTGGTCAGCCCGGCGCGGGCCAGCGGCGCCCAGGCACCCCGGTCGGCCGCGGCGCGGATGCCCGGCCGGAACCCGGCGCGCAGGTCGTCGGCGTTGGTGCCGGTGACGACGTCGGAGATGCCGAGGCCCGCCGCCAGCGGCAGCAGGACGTCGACCAGCTCGGTCTTGCAGAAGGCGCACCGGTCGCCGGCGTTGGCGACGTAGCCGGCCCGGGACAGCTCGTCGGTGCGCGGCAGCTCGTGGCGCACCCCCAGGGAGGCGGCGAAGGCGACCGCGCCCTCCCGCTCGGCGGCCGGCAGGCTCGGGGAGACCGCGGTGGCGGCCACGACCCGGTCGGTGCCCAGGGCGCGCACCGCGGCGGCCAGCAGCAGCCCGGAGTCGACCCCGCCGGAGAAGGCGACGAGCACGCCGGGGAGCGGGGCGAGCTGGGCCTCCAGGGCCCGCAGGCGGTCGTCCAGCACGCCTGCAGGCTGCCACAGCTCAGGCGGGCGGGAAGCCGACCACCACGCGGGCGCCGGACCCGGCGTCCTCGACCAGGGCGACCAGCCGGCCGGCGCCGTCCACCGCGGCGTGCAGGCCGGGGGCGCCGGTCGGCCGGACCCGCTGCCCGTGGCCGAGCGCGCGGGCCTCGTCGTCGGTGAGGGCGCGTTCGGGGAAGACGGCGCGCGCGGCGTCGGTCAGGCCGAGCACGCCCGGGCCGCTGCTCCCGGCGGCCAGCGCGGCGCCGGCGTCCTCGACGGGCGCGGCGTCGGCGACGGAGAAGGGACCCGAGGCGGTGCGGCGCAGGGCGGTGAGGTGGCCGCCGACCCCCAGCGCGGCTCCGGCGTCGCGGGCGATGGCGCGGATGTAGGTGCCGGCGGTGCAGGCCACGGTGACCTCGACGTCCACCAGGTCCGGCGTCGGCCGGGTGGTCCGGTGCACCTCGATGCGGTGCACGGTGACCGCCCGCGGCTCCAGCACGACGTCCTCACCGGCGCGGACCCGGTCGTAGGAGCGGCGGCCGGCCACCTTGACCGCGCTCACCGAGGACGGCACCTGCAGCAGCGGTCCGGTCTGGGCGGCCAGCGCGTCGGCGACCGCGGCGTCGTCGACGTGCGCCGCGGAGGTGGTGGTGAGCACCTCGCCCTCGCGGTCGTCGGTCACCGTCGACTGGCCGAGGCGGATGGTCGCCTCGTAGGTCTTGTCGTGCCCGCCCACGTACCCGAGCAGCCGGGTGGCCGAGCCGACACCCAGGACCAGCAGGCCGGTGGCCATCGGGTCGAGGGTGCCGGCGTGGCCGACCCGCCGGACCGAGAGCACCCGCCGGGCCCGTGCCACGACGTCGTGCGACGTCATCCCGCCCGGCTTGTCGACCAGCAGCAGGCCAGGGGGGACGTCGGCGTCGGGACGGCGGCGGCCCCTGGTCCCGGTTCCACTCCGCGCCCGCTCCGCGCCTCGGTCGCTGGCGCTCCCCGCGATGCTCACGTCCGCGTCGTCGTCACGTCGGCTCACACCGTCACCGTCTCAGGTGCCTGCAGCCACCGGTCCCCCGCCACCCGGACCAGGACCGCGACCAGCCGCAGACCGACGAAGAGGACCAGGCCGGTCCAGACGCCGGCCAGCCCCCAGCCGAGCGGGATCGCCAGCAGCGACAGCGGCAGGAAGCCGACCAGGGCCGCGCCGACGGTCACCGTGCGCAGGTAGCCGACGTCGCCGGCGCCCATGAGGACGCCGTCCAGGGCGAACACCACGCCCGCCAGGGGCTGCATGCCAGCGAGGAACCACCAGGCGACGCCGGCCTGCGCGACCACCGCGGGGTCGTCGGTGAACAGCTGCGGCACCACCGGGCGCAGGGCCAGCAGCACGGCCGCGACGATGACCCCGGTGCCCAGGCCCCACGCCGTGACGCGGCGGGCGGTGGCGCGGGCGTCGTCCGGCCGGCCGGCCCCGAGGGCCTGGCCGACGAGGGTCTGGGCGGCGATCGCGTAGGCGTCCAGGACCAGGGCGAGGAAGAAGAACAGCTGGATGGCGATCTGGTGCGCTCCGAGCTCCGCGGTGCCGGCCCGCGCCACGACGCCGGTCGCGACGAGGAAGGAGACCTGGAGGACGGCGGCCCGCAGCAGCAGGTCGCGGCCGATGACCAGCTGTGCCCGGAGGGCGGCCACGCGGGGACGCCACGGGACGCCCTCCCGCAGCAGCGCCCGCACGAAGAGGGCCGCCGATACCGACTGCCCGGCGACGTTGGCGACGGCCGAGCCGGGCAGCCCGAGCCCCGCCGCGTGCACCAGCAGCGGGCACAGCACCAGGCTCACCAGGCTGCCGGCGAGCACGTAGCGCATGGGGCTGCGCAGCTCCTGCACGCCGCGCAGCCAGCCGTTGCCGGCCAGTGAGACCAGGAGCAGCGGCGCGCCCAGGCCGGCGATGCGCAGCCACGTCTCCCCCGCCTCGGCGACCGGGCCGGCGCCGCCCGCCAGCGTGCGGGTCAGCGGCCCGGCCAGGAGCTGGAAGGCAGTCAGCACGAGCAGGCCCAGGGCGAGGGCCAACCAGGTGGCCTGGACGCCCTCGGCGACCGCGCCCGCCCGGTCGCCGGCCCCCGCGCGCCGGGCGGCACGGGCGGTGGTGCCGTAGGCGAGGAAGTTCAGCAGAGCCGCAGCCCAGGCGAGCAGCCCGCCGCCGACGGCCAGGCCACCGAGGGCCACGGTGCCCAGGTTGCCGACCACCGCGGTGTCGACCAGCAGGTACAGCGGCTCGGCCGCCAGAACCACAAGCGCCGGCGCGGCCAGGGCCAGGACGCCGGGTGACGGCCGGGCTCTCACCCGCCGAGCTGGGCGCGGATCCGGGCCACCGTGGACTCGCGGTCGTCGAAGGACGTGAACCCGGCCGCGGCGCGGTGCCCGCCACCCCCGAGCGCCATGGCCACCCGGGCGACGTCGGTCGCGCCGCGGGAGCGCAGGGAGACCGACCACGACCCGTCGTCCTGCCCCTTGAGGACGCAGGCCACGTCGGCCTCCTCGGTGGAGCGGACGACGTCGACCAGCGCCTCGAGCTGCTCGCCGGGCAGGCCGTGCTCGGCGGCCTCGGCGGTGCTCGACCAGGTCCAGACCAGGCCGGCGCCGGTGCCGCGCTCGGGGACGGCCCGGCCCGCGACGACGGAGAGCAGCCCCAGCCAGCCGAACGGCGCGGTGTCGAACAGCCGCTGGCTGATCGCGGCGTGGTCGATGCCGGTGGCCAGCAGCCGCGCCGCGAGGTCGTGGGTGTCGGGCCGGGTGTTGCCGAACCGGAAGGAGCCCGTGTCGGCGGCCAGGCCCGCGTACAGGCAGGTGGCCAGCCGCTCGTCGAGCGTCACGCCCAGCCCGTCGAGCAGGTCGGCGACGAGCGCGACCGTCGCGGGGGCACCGGGGTCGACCACCCGCACCGCGCCGAAGCCGGGGTTGCTGGCGTGGTGGTCGACCACGACGGACGTGCCCGCGCGCTCCAGCAGCCCCGCCAGCTCCCCCAGCCGGGTGGGCGAGGCCGCGTCCAGGCTGACGAAGACGTCCGGGGAGCCGGGGACGGCGCTGGAGGGCACCAGCCCCTCGACGCCGGGCAACCAGCTCAGGGACGCCGGCAGCACGAACGGGTCCGGGAAGGTCGCCAGCACCCGGGCGCCGCGGCGGCGCAGGCCCTCGGCGAGGGCGAGCGTGCTGCCGAGGGCGTCCGCGTCGGGCTGGACGTGCCCGGACAGGACGACCGTCGCCCGTCCCTCCGCGGCCGCGGACAGGACGGCGGCGGCGTCGGCGGTCAGATCGGTGCCGGGCGGGACGGAGGCCGTCACGCCCCGGGGCCAGGGTCGGCGACCGGCGGTGCGTTCTGCTCCTCGGTCACGTCCCCGCCGCCGACCGGGAACCCCGGCCCGCCGTCGTCCGGCTCGTCGGAGGTGATGCTGGGCGCGTCGCCGATCTGGCCGCGCTTGCCCCCCTCGGTGGGGTCACCGGTGGTGGGTTGGGGGCGGCCGCCCAGCTCGTTGCGGTCGGCGTCGGCCGGCTCCGGGTCGAGCTCGCTCACGATGCACTCCTGGTCTCGGTGGGGACGTCGACGCCGTCGTCGGCGGTGCCGAGGACGTCCTCGACCTCGCCGTCCTCGTCGTCCTCCGCCGGACGGCGGTAGGGGTCGGGCTCGCCGGCGTACTGCGCGCCCTCGCGGATGCGGGCGAGCTCGGCGTCGGCGTGCCGCACCCGCTCGAGGGCGGCGTCGAGCTCGCGCGCGGTGTCGGGCACGTGGTCGGCGACGAAGGTGAGGGTCGGGACGAACTTGATGCCGGTCTGCCTGCCCACGGTGGAGCGCAGCACGCCGGTCGCCGACGCCAGCGCCCGGGCGGAGTCCTCGACCTGGGTGGCGTCCCCGTAGACCGTGTAGAACACCGTGGCCTCGCGCAGGTCACTGGTCACGCGGGCGTCGGTGACGGTCACCATGCCGAGGCGGGGGTCCTTGATCTGCGTCTCGATCGCGGCGGAGACGATCTGGCGGATGCGCACCGCCAGCTTGCGGGCGCGGGCCGGGTCGGCCATCGGACCTCCTGGGTAAGGACCCTCTCCTCCCCACCCCTCGCACGCTCGGGGTGGGCCCGGAGGGGGCCGACGGACTTCTGGGGCTGCCTAGTCACTGTCGGAGAACAGCTGCCGGTGCGTCGACAGCAGCGTCACCTCCGGCCGCTCGGCCAGCAACCGCTCGCAGGCGTCGAGGACGTCGGTCACCTGGGCGGCGTCCGCGGCCACGGTGGCCACCCCGACCCGCGCGCGGCGGTGCAGGTCCTGGTCGCCGACCTCGGCCGCGGCGACGGCGAAGCGGCGCCGCAGCTCGGCCACGATGGGCCGGACCACCGCGCGCTTGCCCTTCAGCGAGTGGACGTCGCCCAGCAGCAGGTCGGCGTCCAACGAGCCGGTGAACACCGGATCTCCCCCGTCCTGCTGCTCTGCGACGTCGCGCCCCTGCCCTCCACCACCCGCCGCCGCGAGCGCGGGGCGGGTGGTGGGGGCGAAGGGTTCCTTACGCGCGCGGCTTCTCGCGCATCTCGAAGGTCTCGATCACGTCGTCGACCTTGATGTCGTTGAACGACCCCAGGCCGATACCGCACTCGTAGCCCTCGCGGACCTCGGTCGCGTCGTCCTTGAAGCGGCGCAGCGACTCCACCGACAGGTTGTCGGCGACCACGGCACCGTCGCGGATGAGCCGGGCCTTCGAGTTGCGGACGATCGTGCCGCTGCGGACCAGCGAACCGGCGACGTTGCCGATCCGCGGCACCCGGAAGACCTCGCGGACCTCCGCCGTGCCGAGCTGGACCTCCTCGTACTCGGGCTTGAGCATGCCCTTGAGGGCGGCCTCGATCTCGTCGATGGCCTGGTAGATGACCGAGTAGTACCGGACGTCGATGCCCTCGCGGTTGGCCAGCTCCGTGGCCTGACCCTCGGCCCGGACGTTGAAGCCCAGGACGATGACGTCGTCGGCCAGCGCCAGGTCGATGTCGCTCTTGGTGATCGACCCGACGCCGCGGTGGATGACCCGCAGCGAGACGTCGTCGCTCACCTCGATCTTCATCAGCGCCTCTTCGAGCGCCTCGACGGTGCCCGAGTTGTCGCCCTTGATGATCAGGTTGAGCTGACGGTTCTCCTTCAGCGCGGCGTCGAGGTCCTCGAGGCTGATCCGCTTGCGCATGGAGGCGTTCTGCGCGTTGCGGATGCGGGCCTGGCGGCGGTCGGCGATCTGCCGGGCCACCCGGTCCTCCTCGACCACGAGGAAGGTGTCACCGGCACGCGGCACCGAGGTGAGGCCGACGACCTGCACGGGGCGGGCCGGCAGGGCCTCCTTCAGCTTGTTGCCGTGCTCGTCGAGCAGCGACCGGACGCGGCCGTAGGCGTCGCCGGCCACGATCGAGTCGCCCTGACGCAGCGTGCCGCGCTGGACGAGCACCGTGGCGACGGGGCCGCGACCCTTGTCCAGCTTGCCCTCGATGACCACACCCTGCGGGTCCTGCTCGGTGTTGGCGCGCAGGTCCAGCGAGGCGTCGGCGGTCAGCAGGATCGCCGCGAGCAGGTCGTCGATGCCCTGGCGGGTGGTCGCGGAGACGTCGACGAACATCGTCTCGCCGCCGTACTCCTCGGCCACCAGCCCGTACTCGGTGAGCTGCTGGCGGATCTTGGCGGGGTTGGCCCCCTCCTTGTCGATCTTGTTGACCGCGACCACGATCGGCACGTCGGCGGCCTGGGCGTGGTTGAGCGCCTCGACCGTCTGCGGCATGACGCCGTCGTCGGCCGCGACGACCAGGACGACGATGTCGGTCACCTTCGCGCCACGGGCACGCATCGCGGTGAACGACTCGTGACCCGGGGTGTCGATGAAGGTGATCGGACGCTCCTCGCCCTCCAGCTCGCTCACGATCTGGTAGGCGCCGATGTGCTGCGTGATGCCACCGGCCTCGCGGGCCACCACGTTGGCGTTGCGGATCGCGTCGAGGAGCTTGGTCTTGCCGTGGTCGACGTGACCCATCACGGTCACGACCGGCGGACGGGCCGACCAGTCCTCCTCGTCGCCCTCCTCGTCACCGAAGGTGAGGTCGAAGGTCTCGAGGAGCTCGCGGTCCTCGTCCTCGGGGCTGACGACCTGGATGTTCCAGCCGATCTCGGCACCGAGCAGCTGCAGGGTGTCGTCGTTGACCGACTGGGTCGCGGTGACCATCTCGCCCAGGTGGAACAGGGCGGTGACCAGGGCGGCCGGCTGGGCGCCGATGCGCTCGGCCAGGTCGGTCAGCGAGGCGCCACGCGGCAGCCGGACGGTCTGCCCGTTGCCACGCGGGAGCTGGACGCCGCCCATGCTGGGCGCCGCCATCGAGTCGAACTCCTGACGCCGCTGCTTCTTGCTCTTGCGGCCACGGACCGGACCGCGGCCACCGGGACGGCCGAAGGCACCGGCGGTACCGGCACCCGAGCCGCCGCGGCCACGGCCACGGCCACCGCCGCCACCACGGAAGCCACCACCGGCCGGGGCGCCGGCGCCGCCGCCACCACCGGGGCGGAAGCCACCGCCGCCACCGCCGGGGGCACCACCGGGACGACCGCGGCCGGCGCCACCGGGGGCACCGGGACGGCCGGCACCGGCCGGGCGCGGCGGCATCATGCCGGGGCTCGGACGCTGCGGCATCATGCCCGGGTTCGGGCGCGGGCCACCGGGACCGGCGGCCGGACGCGGACCACCCGCACCGGGCGCAGGACGCGGACCGCCCGCACCGGGCGCAGGACGCGGACCGCCCGCACCGGGAGCCGGGCGGGGACCGCCGGGGCCGGGACGCGGGCCCGCGCCGGGGCCGGGACGGGGCCCGCCGGCGGGCGCCGGACGCGGCGCGCTGCTGAAGGGGTTGTTGCCCGGCCGCGGAGCCGGCCGGGGGCCGGGACGCGGACCGGCGCCGGGCGCACCGGGAGCACCCGGACGCGGGGCGCCGGGGGTGGCCCCACCGGCGGGGCCGGGACGGGGAGCACCCGCCGGACCCGGACGCGGGCCGCTGGGCGCCGCCGGTGCCTGCGGGGCCGGGGCGGCGGCCGCAGGGGCCTGGGGCGCCGCGGCGGGACGCGGACCCGGGGTCGGGGCACCCGGGACCGGGGCACCCGGACGGACCGCACCGGGGCGCGGACCCGGGGTGGGGCCGCCGGGGGCGCGCGTCGCCGGCGCCTGGGGCGCCGGTGCGGCGGGAGCGGCCGGCGCGGGAGCCGGAGCAGCCGGGGCCGGGGCCGGGGCGGCCGGCGCGGACGCCACCGGAGCCTGCGGGGCGGGCGCGGGCGGACGCGGGCCGGGGCGGGGCCCGGGCTTGGGCGCGGCGGACGAGCCGCCACCGTTGCCGCCGCCGGAACCGGCGACGAAGGCCTCCCGGAGCCGACGGGCCACGGGGGCCTCGACGGTCGAGGAGGCGGACTTCACGAACTCGCCCTGCTCCTTGAGCTTGGCGAGCACGGTCTTGCTGTCGACACCGAACTCCTTGGCGAGTTCGTGTACGCGGGCTTTGCCTGGCACGGATCTCCTCTTGGTGAGGCCGGCGGCTGGCCCGCTCGACCTCGTCGTCAGTACTGCATGGTCATCGTGGGGACTTCACGGCTTGCTCATCCGACGACGTCCTGACTCGACTGCGGACCGGCCGGTTGCCGGTCCGTCTGTGTTGTTGCGGTTGTCGTTCGTACTACCCGCCCGCGTCGGACCCGTACCCCGGTGGCGCCGCGGACGGCGTACCGAGGACGTGGACCCGGAGCGGACCGGCCTCCACCGGGCTGCTGCAGCGCAGTGCCCGGGCGAAGGCCCGGCGTCGTTCCGCTGCACGCAGGCACTCCGGGGTGGGGTGCAGTGACGCCCCCCTGCCGGGGAGCCTCCGTCGCGGATCGGGGACGAGTGCCCCGCCCGAGACGACGACGCGCAACAGGTCGGTGACCGGAGCGCGCTTCCGGCAGCCCACACAGGTGCGCACCGGGATCGACGTTTCGGCCACCCTGCACTCTAGCGCGCGGAACGCCCCGGGTGTTCCGCACTCCGGCCACCGGGCACCCGGCCGGGGCGTGATCCTCCACCCGCTCCCCCGCGGCGGGCGCCGGGACCCGCGGGGCCGGCCGCCGGGGCGCCGGACCGCAGCGGTGCCCGGCCCACCCCCGGGGACGGCGCGGCGTCGTCGGCCTCGGCGTCGCTGCGGATGTCGATCCGGCAGCCGGTCAGCCGTGCGGCCAGCCGCGCATTCTGCCCCTCCTTGCCGATCGCCAGCGACAGCTGGTAGTCGGGGACGACGACCCGCACGGCCTTGGCCTGGGGGTCGACGACCTGGGCGCTGGTCACCCGCGCCGGGCTCAGCGCGGAGGCGACGAAGGTCGCCGGGTCGTCGGACCAGTCGACGATGTCGATCTTCTCGCCGTGCAGCTCGCTCATCACGTTGCGCACCCGCTGGCCCATCGGGCCGATGCAGGAGCCCTTGGCGTTGAGCCCGGGCACCTTGGTGCGGACGGCGATCTTCGAGCGGTGCCCGGCCTCGCGGGCCACGGCCACGATCTCGACGCTGCCGTCGGCGATCTCGGGCACCTCGAGCGCGAACAGCTTGCGCACCAGGTTGGGGTGGGTGCGGGAGACGGTCACCTGCGGGCCGCGGAAGGTGCGGGCGACCGACACCACGTAGGCCTTCAGCCGGCTGCCGTGCGCGTACGTCTCGCCGGGCACCTGCTCGGTGGGCGGGAGCACCGCCTCGACCTTGCCGATGTCGATCAGCACGGTGCCCTGCACGTTGCGGCGGTCGTGCGCCTGCACGATGCCGCTGACGATGTCGCCCTCCTTGCCGACGTACTCGCCGAAGGTCTGCTCGTGCTCGGCGTCCCGCAGCCGCTGCACGATGACCTGCTTGGCGGTGCTGGCCGCGATGCGGCCGAAGTCGCTGGGGGTGTCGTCCCACTCGCGGACGACCTCACCGTCGGCGCCCAGCTCCTGGGCGAGGACGGCGACCTCGCCGCTCTTGCGGTCCACGTGCACCCGCACGTGCTTGGCCGCGCCGTCCGCGTGCCGGTAGGCCGTCACCAGCGCGGTCTCGATCGCCTCGATGACCGTGTCGGCCGGGATGCCCTTCTCCCGCTCGACCGCCTTCAAGGCGGTCACGTCGATGTTCACTGTCCTCCTCCGTCGTCCTCGTCGTCCTCTGCGGGATCCGGCTGCGCGTCCGGCTCGGGCCGGCCGAACTCCACCTGCACCCGCCCGGTGCCGAGTTCCGGCCACGTCACGTGCCGCTGGGTCGGCGGGCGCTTCTTGGCCCCCGGCTTGCCCTTCGCCTCCACGGCCAGGGAGACCCCGGTGTCGTCCACCGCGAGCACGCGGGCGGTCACCTCCTCGGCGGAGCCGGCCGGGCCGACGGTCACGCTGACCAGCCGGCCGGTGTTGCGCCGCCAGTGCCGCGGTTCGGTGAGCGGGCGGTCCACCCCGGGGCTGGTGACCTCCAGCACGTAGGGCAGCCCGCCGAACTCGGTGTCGTCCTCGTCGAGGGCCGTGGACACCGCCCGGCTGACCTCGGCGACGTCGTCGAGCGTGACCCCCTCGTCGCGGTCGACCACCACGCGCACCACGCTGCGGCGTCCGGCCGGGGTGACGACGAGCTCCTCCAGGTCGTAGCCGGCGGCGTCGACGACCGGCCCGATCCGGCCGGCCAGCCGGGTGGCCACGGGGTCGGTGCGGGAAGCGGCGGACACGGGGCTCCCTCTCTCTCCGAGCTCGGTCGGGGCACACCGGAGCGGCTCCCGCCCGGTCTCGTGCCCCCGTGGGCGACGGCGGACACGCCGCCGGGCCCGGTACCGGGCGAAGAGCCAGGCTACCGCCCGCCGATCGCCCCCGAGACCGGGCGCCGGGAGGTCTCCGCCACCCCGGTGTGCCCGCCGCGGCGCCGCGCCCGCGGCTGAGAGGATGGGGGGCGATGCTCCCCTCGCCCACCCCCGCACCCCGGGGGATCTCGCGACGCGCGCTGCTGGCGGCCTCGGCCGGGCTGGCCCTCGCGGCCACCGGCTGCACGTCCGGCTCCTCCGGCGCCCCCGCGGTCAGCACCGCGGAGGCCGACCGGCTGGCCGGGCAGGTCGCCGTGCAGGAGGCCCTGGTGGCGGCGTACGCGGCCGCCGCGTCCGCCGACCCGGCCCTCGCCGCGGCGGTGGGTGCGCAGTCCGCGCAGGCCGCCGACCAGCTGGAGCGGTTGCGGGCGGCGGCCCCGTCGTCCGGTTCGCCGTCGGCCTCCTCGTCGCCGGCCGCGGGTGCTCCGCCGGCCGGGGGCGACGTGCGGGGCTGGCTGCGCGGCCAGGTGTCCACCGCCGCCCGCTCGCACGCGGACGCCGCCGTCGACCAGACCGGTCCCCGGGCCGCGCTGCTGGGGTCGCTGGCCGCGGGCCTCCGCGGGCAGGAGGCGGTGCTGGCGTGACCGGCGGTCCGGCGAGGGGGTGCGTCCATGGCTGACGACGGCGTCCTGGACGAGGGCACCGAGACCACCGCACTGCGGGAGGCCCTGGCCGCCGAGCACGCCGCCGTGTGGGGCTACGGCTCGGTCGGCGCCGGCCTGCCGCCGCAGTCGCGCCCGCAGGCGTCGGTGGCGGAGAACGCCCACCGCGACGTCCGCGACCGGCTGGGCGAGCTGCTGGAGGAGCGCGGCGACGACCCCGTGCCGGCCGAGGCCGGCTACGCCCTGCCGTTCCCCGTCGTCTCCCCCGTGGACGCCGCCGCGCTGGCCGTCGTCCTGGAGGACGGCGTCGCCGCGGCCTGGGTGCGGGTGCTCGACCAGGCGGTGCAGTCGACGGTGCGCCGGCTCGCGGTCGACGAGCTGGGCGCCGCCGAGGTGCGGGCCGTGTCGTGGCGGGGGGCGGCCGCGCAGACGCCGGTCACCACCGCGTTCCCGGGGCTGCCCGAGGGTTGACCGCGCAGGGCCGCGACCAGTCGGCCGCAAGCGCGCTGCAAGCGGAGCCCCCGAGGGTGGCGGTCGCCGGAGCGAGGACGCCCGGCTCCGACCCCCAGGAGTGACCCGCGATGAGCACCCCCACCGACGTCCGCCGCCAGCTGGACCTGCCCGGTCAGGCCGCCGTGGCCGAGGGACCCCACGACCTCTCGGGCATGTACGTGATGCACCACGCCTTCCGCCGTGACCTGGACCGCTTCGCGAGCGCGGTGCGGCAGACCCCGGTGGAGGACGGCGTGGCCTGGCGGGCGCTGTCC
Organism: Geodermatophilus sp. SYSU D00705; assembly: GCF_054050135.1. Lineage (NCBI taxonomy): Bacteria > Bacillati > Actinomycetota > Actinomycetes > Geodermatophilales > Geodermatophilaceae > Geodermatophilus > Geodermatophilus sp. SYSU D00705. The sequence continues at coordinate 21,428 of NZ_JBJGYT010000004.1, forward strand.
GCGCGCTGGCACCGCTTCGGCACGGTCCTGCACCACCACCACACCGTCGAGGACACCGCCATCTGGCCGCTGCTGCTGGCCCACGTCGACGCGGCCGGCGACGCCGACGGGCGGGCGACCCTGGAGGCCATGGAGGCCGAGCACGAGCTCATCGACCCGCTCCTCGACGCCTGCTCGACCTGCTTCACCGCCATGGCGTTCGCCCCCGACGCCGCGACCCGCGACCGGCTCGCCGACCGCGTGACCGCGACCCGGGACTGCCTCGCCGAGCACCTGGTGCACGAGGAGACCGGGGCCCTCCCCCTGGCCCAGCAGCACCTGACGACCGCCGAGTGGCAGGCCGCCGAGCGGGCGGCGCAGTCCACGCACGGGCTGCGGGACATGCCGTTCCTGCTGCCCTGGGCGGCGCACGGGCTGACCGACGAGCAGGTGGACGCCGCGTTCGGCGACGGCGGGCGGGCGTTCCGGCTCCTGCTGCGCCTGACCCGCGGCCGCTTCGAGCGCGCGGAGCGGACCGCCTTCGGTCCCGCCTGAGACCGGAGCAGGAGGGCCGTCAGCTCAGCCGAGGCCGCCGAGGAAGGCGTCGGTCACGGCGACGGCGGCGCTGCTGGACTGGCCGCCCTCCACCAGGACGGCGAAGGCGAGGTCGCCCTGCGGACCGGCCACCTGGTAACCCATGAACCAGCCGTGTGCGTCCGGCGGGGTGTTGCTGCCGTACTCGGCCGTGCCGGTCTTCCCGTAGACCTCGCCGCGGTCGTCCAGGGCGGTGGCGGTCCCGGAGAGCACCACCTGCCGCATCATCGGCCGCAGCTGGTCGAGCACGGCGGGGTCCGGTCCGGCCGGCACGGTCCCCGCGGGCTCCGCGCCCACCACCTCGACCGGCGCCACCGGGGTCCCGCCGGCCACCCCTGCCGCGACGAGCGCCATCTGGGCCGGGCTCATCAGCACCTGGCCCTGGCCGATCGCGTCGGCCGCCTTGGTCGTCCCGGTGCTGTCGGCGGGGATGCTGCCGCTGAACACGTCGACCGGCAGCTGCCAGTCGGTGCCCACGCCGTAGGAGGCGGCCGCGGCGGCGAGGGCGTCGTCGGGCAGCAGCTCCAGCGACTGCTGCATGAAGGTGGTGTTGCAGGACTTCGCGAACGCCTCGGTGAACGGCACGGTGCCCAGGTCGAACTGGTCCTGGTTCTCGAACTCGCGGCCCTCGACGACGAACGTGCCGGGGCAGGGCACCGGCCTCTCCGGGGTCATGCCCTTGCCCAGCAGCGCGGTCGCGGTGATCGTCTTCATGCTGGAGCCCGGCGGGAACTGCCCGCTGAGCGCGTTGCCGGCGGCGGCCGCCTCGTTGGAGGAGACGGCGACGATCTCGCCGGTGCGGGGCCGCACGACCACGAGGTGGGTGGGCAGCGGCTGGCCGGCGACGGCGGCGTCCGCGGCGTTCTGGACCGCCGGCACCAGCGGCGTCTGCACCGGCTCGCCGGGCACCGGTGCGACCGCGTCGACCTCCCGGCCGGCGTCGCCGGTGCTCTCGTCGGTGCTCGCCACGCTGACGGTGAAGCCGGCGGTGCCGGTCAGCTGCTCCTGGAGGGCCCGCTGCAGGCCGGACAGGCCCAGCTGGTCACCGGAGGCGTAGGCGGGCTCGCCGTCCACCGTGGCCTCCTCCAGCACCTCCGCCGTCGCCGGGCCGACCCGGCCCAGCAGGGCCGAGGCGAAGCGGGCGGTGGGGGCCAGCAGCCGGGTGTCGGTGGGGAACACCGCGCCGGGCAGGTCGAAGACCTGCGCGCGGATGGCCTCGAAGTCGGGACGGCGCAGGGTGATCACCGGGACGAACTGACCGGCGGGCGCGGCCTGGACGTCGGCGGTGATCTCCTCGGCGGCGACCCCGGTGGCCGCCGACAGCGCCCCGGCCAGCGCGGGCAGGTCGGTGACCTGGCCCGGGTCGACGCCGACGTTGACCACCTCGGTGGGCGTGAACAGCGGCTGCCCGCCCGCGTCGGTGATCGCCGCCCGCTCGGGCAGCTCGCGGGCGAGCACCAGGTGCTGGCCCTCGCCGAGCTCGGGGTGCACGAGGGTGGGCTCGGCGACGACGTCCCAGCCCTCCTCGGCCTCGCGCAGCCGCAGCGTGGCCGGGTAGCTCCACTCGGGGGCGGCGGCGAGGTCCCAGGTGGCGGTCCACTCGACGGTGGCCGTGTCCTCCTCGACCGCGACGGCGCCCGGCTCCGGGCTCAGCGTGGCGTCGGGGAGGTCGGTCGCGGTCTGCTCCAGCAGCGCGGCGGCGGCGTCCGGATCCGTGGTGGCACCGGCCGCGGCGTCGACGTCGCCCGCGGCCCAGTCGTCGAGGAAGGCCTCCGCCGCGGCCCGCACCTCGTCGGTGGGGTCGCCCGAGCAGGCGGCCAGCGCCGGCGCGGCCAGCAGCACGAGCGTGGTTGCGAGGACCGTCCCCCGTCGTGTTCGCACGGGGAGACAGCGTTCCAGATGGCGTCGCCGATCCCCGGGAGGCCCGGCCCCCGGCCCCTGCAGGGGCCCACCGCGAGCGTGCGAGTGGTGGGGGCAGGGGTCCCGCCTCGGCTCCTGGCCCCCTGCAGGGGCCCTCCGCGAGCGTGCGAGTGGAGGGGGCAGGGTCCCGCCTCGGCTCCTGGCCCCCTGCAGGGGCCCTCCGCGAGCGTGCGAGTGGAGGGGGGCAGGGGGTCCTTCTAGAACAGGACGCTGGCGAACCGCCCGACCTCCTGGAAGCCCACCCGCGCGTAGGAGGCCCGGGCGGGGGCGTTGAAGTCGTTGACGTAGAGGCTGACCACCGGTGCGATCGCGGCGCGGGCGTACTCGACGACGGCGGCGGTGCCGGCGGTGCCGATGCCGCGGCCCCGGTGGGCGGGGGCCACCCACACCCCCTGGACCTGGCAGACGGTGCGCGACACCGCGCCGATCTCTGCCTTGAACAGCACCTCGCCGCCCTCGATCCAGGCCAGGGACTGACCGGCGCGGACCAGGTCGGCGACCCTGGCGCGGTACCCGGCGCCGCCGTCGACCCGCAGCGGGCTGACCCCCACCTCCTCGGTGAACATGGCCACCGCCGCGGGCATGAGGACCTCCAGCTCCGCGGGGCGGACCGGCCGCACGCGGGGCTCGGGGGCGACCGCGGGCGGTCCCTCGATCGCGAGCAGCGGCTGGCGGGGGCGGTGGTCGCGGGCGGGGCCCCAGGAGGGTTCCAGCAGCTCCCACAGCGGCTCGACGGCGGCGGCCGGGCCGACGATCGTGGAGCAGCGCCGCCCGGCCCGCCGCGCCCGCTCGGCGAACGCGGCCGCCGCGGTGCGCTCGGCCCCCGGCACGGTGAAGGGGATCAGGTTCGCCCCGGCCAGGCACACCGCGTCGAGGGAGCGGCCGCTGCCGACGCCCCACAGCGGGGCGCCGAGGGCCCGCGCCGCCGTCCCCGCGACCTCCACCCGCCCGGCGATGACGCAGGCCGCCACGGGGTCCGTGGCCAACAGCCGGCGGACGGCCGGCTCGTCGGTCTCGTCGAGGACCCGGGCGGTCGGCGTGCGGAGCACCGGCCGGATCAGCCGACGGTGACGACGGGCGCGCCCGAGGGGACCCCGGCGTCGGCCTGCTCGCCGGCGAGCCGCATGGCCTCCTCGATGAGGGTCTCGACGATCTGCGACTCGGGCACGGTCTTGACGACCTCGCCCTTGACGAAGATCTGCCCCTTGCCGTTGCCGGACGCCACGCCCAGGTCGGCCTCGCGGGCCTCCCCCGGGCCGTTGACGACGCAGCCCATGACGGCGACCCGCAGCGGCACCTCCAGGCCGTCGAGGCCGGCGGTGACCTCGTCGGCCAGGCGGTAGACGTCGACCTGGGCGCGGCCGCAGGACGGGCAGCTGACGATCTCCAGACCGCGCTGGCGCAGGTTGAGCGACTCGAGGATCTGGGTGCCGACCTTGACCTCCTCCACCGGCGGGGCCGACAGGGAGACGCGGATGGTGTCGCCGATGCCCTGGGACAGCAGCGCCCCGAAGGCGACGGCGGACTTGATCGTGCCCTGGAAGGCGGGGCCGGCCTCGGTGACGCCGAGGTGCAGCGGGTAGTCGCACTGCGCGGCGAGCAGCTCGTAGGCCCGCACCATGACGACCGGGTCGTTGTGCTTGACCGAGATCTTGATGTCGCGGAAGCCGTGCTCCTCGAACAGCGAGCACTCCCACAGCGCGGACTCCACCAGCGCCTCGGGCGTGGCCTTGCCGTACTTCGCGAGCAGCCGCTTGTCCAGCGACCCGGCGTTCACGCCGATCCGGATCGGGATGCCCGCGTCGCCGGCGGCCCTGGCGATCTCGCCGACCTTGTCGTCGAACTTCTTGATGTTGCCGGGGTTCACGCGGACGGCGGCGCAGCCGGCGTCGATCGCGGCGAACACGTACCGCGGCTGGAAGTGGATGTCGGCGATCACCGGGATCTGCGACTTCGCCGCGATCGCCGGCAGCGCCTCGGCGTCGTCGGTGTCGGGCACCGCGACCCGCACGATCTGGCAGCCCGCGGCGGTCAGCTCGGCGATCTGCTGGAGGGTCGCGTTGATGTCCGCGGTCTTGGTCGTCGTCATCGACTGCACGCTGACCGGGGAGTCACTGCCCACTCCCACGCCACCGACGTCGAGCTGACGGGTCTTGCGGCGCGGGGCCAGGACGGGCGGGGGCGCAGCGGGCATGCCGAGACTGACGGGGGTCGCCATGACAACCAGTATCGCCCGGCGTGCACCGCGGTGCCGCCACCGCGGCTGTGACCCGCGCCGACGCGCTACTGCAGCGTGATCGGGTTGACGATGTCGGCCACGAGCAGCAACCCCGACAGCACGATGAACAAGCCGGCGACGACGTAGGCCACCGGCATGAGGCGGGCGATGTCGAACGGCCCCGGGTCGGGGCGTCCGCGCAGCCGGGCGACCACCGAGCGCGCCTTCTCGTACAGCGCCCCGGCGACGTGCCCGCCGTCCAACGGGTAGATCGGCAGCAGGTTGAACAGGAACAGCACCAGGTTGACGCTGGCCAGCAGGCTGAGGAAGAAGCTGATCTTCTCCGCGCCGCTGAACTGCGGGATGGCGAAGACCTCGCCGGAGATCCGGCCGACGCCGACGACGCCGATCGGGCCGTTCTCGTCCCGCTCCTCGCCGAGGAAGGCGGCGCGGAACAGCTGCGGCACCTTCTCCGGGATCTCGACCAGCCGCTCCACGGAGTTGGCGACGACCATCCCGAAGTAGCCGGGCAGGTCGGCCAGGGACTGGCGGGCCAGCTCCGGCGTCGGGGAGACGCCCAGGTAGCCCGCGGTGGTCGTCTCGTCGCTGCCGGCCTCGACGTACACGGTGTTGGCGATGGGCGTGACCGTCAGGTCGCGCCGCTGCCCGTCACGCTCGATGGTCAGCGGCAGCGCCTGGCCGGGGCTGGTGCGGATCGCCTCCTGCACCGCCGTCCAGCTGTCGTAGGACGTGGGCTCCACCGGCGTGCCGCCGAGGGCGACGATCGTGTCGCCGGGGCGCAGCCCGGCGGCCGCGGCGGGGCTGCGCTGCGGCAGCGCGCACCCGGCGGCGCCGGCCTCGCACAGCGCGCCGTCGGCGGTGATCGGCACCGAGCACGGGTCCTCGGCGGTGGCGCTGGCGGCCCCGGCCGGCAGCACGCAGGCGGGGACGTCGCGCACGGTGGTGGTGAAGACGCTCGTGCCGACGGCGGTCAGCGTGATCGCGAAGAGGACGACGGCCAGCACCAGGTTGTGGAAGGGGCCGGCGAACATCACGATGACCCGCTGCCACCAGGGCTTGGCGTAGAACACCCGCCCGGCGTCGCTGGGCAGCACGTCGTTGAGCGCCTGCCCGCGGACCTCGGCGATGAAGCTGCGCATCCGGGTGGCGCGCTTGCTCTCACCCTCCTCGGCCGGCGGGATCATGCCGACGATCCGGATGTAGCCGCCCAGCGGCACGGCCTTGAGGCCGTACTCGGTCTCGCCGCGGCGCCGCGAGAACACCGTCGGGCCGAAGCCGACCATGAACTGGGGCACCCGCATGCCGAACTTCCGGGCCCAGTGGAAGTGGCCGTACTCGTGGAAGCCGATCGAGAACAGCAGGCCGACCGCGAACGCGACGATCCCGAGGACGGTCAGGAGGATCCCGCTCAGCTCAGCCTCCGGCGATGACTCCCCGGGCGTGGTCCCGGGCCCACTTCTCCGCCGCCAGGACGTCCTCGACGCAGGTGGGGGCGCCGTGGTCCGGCGCGTCGTCGAGGGTACGCGCGACGAGGTCGACGATGCCCCGGAACGGCAGCCGACCCGCCACGAACGCGGCCACCGCCTCCTCGTTGGCGGCGTTGAACATCGCCGGCACCACGCCCGCCGCCTCGCCGGCGGCCCGGGCCAGCCGGACGGCGGGGAACGCGACCTCGTCCAGCGGGGCGAACTCCCACGTGCTCGCCGTCGACCAGTCCAGCGCCGGCTGCACGTGCGGCAGGCGGTCGGGCCAGGCCAGTGCCAGGGCGATGGGCAGGCGCATGTCGGGCGGGCTGGCCTGGGCGATCGTCGCGCCGTCGGCGAAGGTGACCATCGAGTGCACGATCGACTGCGGGTGCACCACGACGTCGATGTCGGCGTACGGGACGCCGAAGAGCAGGTGCGCCTCGATCAGCTCCAGGCCCTTGTTGACCAGGGTCGCCGAGTTGATCGTCACCACCGGCCCCATCGCCCAGGTGGGGTGGGCCAGCGCCTGCTCGACGGTGACGTCGACCAGCTCCTCGGCGCTGCGGCCGCGGAAGGGCCCGCCGCTGGCGGTGAGCACCAGCCGGGCCACCTCGCTCGTGTGCCCGCCGCGCAGGCACTGGGCGAGCGCCGAGTGCTCGGAGTCCACCGGCACCAGCTGCCCCGGCGCGGCCGCGGCTGTGACCAGGTCCCCACCGGCCACCAGCGACTCCTTGTTGGCCAGCGCCACGGTGTTCCCGGCGCGCAGGGCGGCCAGCGTGGGGCCGAGCCCGATCGAGCCGGTGATCCCGTTGAGGACGACGTCGGCGGGGCGGGCGGCGAGCTCCTCCGCGGCCCGCGGCCCGGCGAGGATCTCCGGCAGGGAGTACTCGCCCTGGGCCCAGCCCCGCTGGGAGGCGGCCGCGTAGAACGCCAGCTGGAGGTCCTGGGCGGCGGTGGCCCGGGCCACGGCGACGGTGCGGACGCCGAGCGACAGCGCCTGCTCGGCGAGCAGGCCGACGTCCCCGCCCCCCGCGGCCAGGGCGGTGATCCGCAGCCGGTCGGGGTTCTGCTCGGCCACCGCGATCGCCTGCCGGCCGATCGAGCCGGTGGAGCCGAGCACCGTCACCTCACGCACGTCGCTCACCGTGCTCATCGTTCGCTCCCGCGGCGCGCTGCGCTCCTCGGTCGCCGGCGCTCCCCGCGATGCTCACGCGCCTGTCCGCTCACGGGCCCATCCTGCCCCGGCGGCGCGCCGTCCCGACCTCGGGCGGTGGGCTCCGGGGGCTCCTGCCAGAATGGGCCGGAGGGCGAGCGAGCCCCAGGACACATCGGCGCCCGCGACGGTGGACGCCGGGCGCCAGCGAGGAGAGCGCGTGAGCGAGCAGACCCACCGCGAGCGGATCGCGACGGACAACCCCGCGACCGAGCGGGTCAACCAGCCGGGCCGCGAGGAGGCCGTCGTCCGCCGCGACGCCCACCCCGTCGAGCACGAGCGGCCGGAGGACTGGGGCTGGCACGGGGAGACCGGCCGCGCCGGCCGGATCGCCTCCTGGGTCGCGATCCTGTTCATGCTCGCCTACCTCGTCGGCAACCACGAGGGCCGCGTCGAGGACTGGTGGGTCGGCGCGATCGTGCTGCTCATGATCCTGCTCAAGGTCTACGACTACTTCCGGCGGAAGAACGCCTGGCGCAGCCAGTGACGCTCCGCTGACGACGACGAGAGGCCCGCTCCCCGAGGGAGCGGGCCTCTCGTCGCTGCGGGGCCGGTACCGCCCGGCGAACGGCCCGCCGATCTGAGGTGGAGCAGTCCGGGTCCCGGATCCCCGACCACGCGGAGAGCCGCCGATGTCCCGCTCCACGCCCACCCCCACGGCCCTGCGGATCGCCCTGCTCGCGCTCGTGGCCGCCGTCGCGGTGCTCGGTGCGGACGTCGCCCTGCTGGTCACGCGCATCGACCGCGTGGCCGTCGACACGCACCCCGGGGACGAGCCGACGTGGGTGCTCCTCGGCCTGGACGACCGGTCCGCGCTGCCCGAGGGCGCGTCGACGGCGGAGTTCGGGACGGCCGACGACGTGCCCGGCAGCCGGGCCGACGTCGTCCTCGTCGTCCACCGCGGCGAGGTGCTCTCCGTCCCCCGCGACCTGGTCGTCCCGGGCGGTGACCGGCCCCGGCGGCTGGCCCTGACGTGGCTGCAGGGCCCGCAGTCGACCGTGGACGCGCTCTGCGACCTCGGCATCCCCACCGACCACCTGGTGACCGTCGACCTGGCCGGCTTCGCCGCCGTCGTCGACGCCGTCGGCGGCCTCCGCCTCGACGTCCCGCAGCCGGTCCGGGACCCGGCGGCGGGGCTGCTCGTCCCCGAGGCGGGCCCACAGCACGTGGACGGCCGGACCGCCCTGGCGCTGGTGCGGTCCCGGCACCCCGAGCACCTGGTCGACGGGCGGTGGCAGCCGGCCGCGGTGGACCCCGACGGCCGGGCCTCGGCCGCGGCGACCGTGCTGACCGCCCTCGTCGGCGCCGTCCGCGGCGCCGGCCTGGAGCCGTGGCGGCTCCAGCGGGTCGGCTGGGCGGCGACCGGCGCGCTGACCGTGGACGCCGGCACCTCGGCCACCGACCTCACGTCGCTGGCGACGGTCGACCCCGGGGAGGTCGAGGTGCTGCCGGCCCGCGCACCGGACCCCGGCCTGCCCCTCCGCTTCGCCACCGCGGGCACCGGCGCGGCCCTGGCCGCCGCCGGGCTCAGTTGCTCCCGCTGACCGGGGTACGGAACCGTTACGAACCGGTTATCTGGCGGAGTACCCCACAGCTACACCTCGGCCGACTCCCTGCCGATCAGGAGGTCAGAGCAGTCCGGAGCGCCGGACTCCTGAGCGAGCGGAGAGCCGCTGATGTCCCGCACCACCACCCGTGTCGCCGCCGGAGCACTGCTCGGCCTGGCCGTCACGGGCTCGACCCTGATCGCCGCCCCCGCCGCGTTCGCCGCCCCGGCCGCACCGGTGGTGGCTCCCGGCTCCGTGGCCGCGGAGCAGGTCTTCACCGTCTCCGGCACCGACTGCCCCGAGGGCGTCCCGGGCAACCCGAACCTGATCATGGTCGGCATCGACGACGGCAGCCCGGAGCTGCTCCAGAACGGCGACTTCGCCGCGGCGGACGGCACGTGGTCGCTCGAGCTGGCGTTCAAGGCCGGCACCACGCCGGGCACCTACGAGGTCCACGCCGCGTGCGTCGACTACCTCGGGTTCTACGAGGTCTCCCCCACCTACACCACCAACGTCGAGTACCCGGTCGCCACGGTGACCCTCGTCGACCCGAACGCCGAGCCGACCACCCCCACCACGAGCACCCCTGCGCCGTCGACCACCCCGGCGCCGACCGCCGCGTTCGTCCCGGGCGCGAAGCCCAACACGCCGGGCATCGCCACGACCACCACCTCGGCGACCACGGACTCCACCCCCGCGCCGGGTGAGAAGGTCGTCCGGGTGATCAAGGGCTTCCAGCCGTACGAGCAGGTCTCCCTCGTGCTGCACTCGACCCCGACCCCGATCGGCACCTTCCCGGCCGACGCGCAGGGCGTGCTGACCGTCGAGTTCACCCTCCCGGCCGGCGTCCCGGCGGGCACCCACACCCTCGCCTTCGACGGCAACATGGGCAGCCACTTCGAGGAGACCGTCACCGTCGTCGCGGCCGGCGCGACCGTGGCCACCGCCTCGGAGAGCCTGGCCTACACCGGCGCCGACGTCACCGTCCCGCTGGTCGCCGGCACCGGCCTGGTCCTGCTCGGCGGTGCCACCGTGTTCGCCGCCCGCCGCCGCAAGGCTGCCGCCCAGGGCTGAGCACGCCCCGCACCCCCGTCGGACGCCGGTCAGGACCTCCTGGCCGGCGTCCGCGGCGTTCCGGGGGTCCCCGTCAGGTGACGGTGACGCCGATGGCCAGCCCGATCGCGTAGGTCACGCCCGCGGCGATCCCGCCGAACAGCACCTGCCGCAGCGCGGCGGACCACCAGGGCCGCGGCGTGAACCGCGACGACAGCGCCCCGGCCGCAGCGAGCCCGACGCCGCCGCACAGCAGCGCCACCCACAGCAGCGAGACGCCGACCAGGTAGGGCAGCAGCGGGACCACCGCCCCGGTGGCGAAGGTCAGGAACGAGGACACCGCCGCGACCACCGGCGACGGCTTGTCCTCCGGGTTGAGCCCGAGCTCGGCGACGACGTGCAGCCGCAGCGCCGTGTCGGGGTCGCGGGACAGCTGCCGGGCGACCAGCGGGGCGAGCTCGTCGTCCACCCCGCGGACCCGCAGCATCTCCACCAGCTCGGCCAGCTCGCCGTGCGGGTTGCGCTCCAGCTCCCGGCGCTCCTTGGCGACCTCGAGGTCGAGCTGCTCGTTCTGCGTCCGCACCGAGGTGTACTCGCCCAGCGCCATGGAGATCGCCCCGGCGACCAGGCTGGCCACGCCCGCGAGCACGATCGCCCGCGGCGCGGCGCCACCGCCGCCCACCCCGGCCACCAGCGCGGTGTTGGTGACCAGCCCGTCCATGGCCCCGAAGACCGCGGCCCGCAGCCACCCGCCCGAGACGTCGGAGTGGGTGTGCGCGTGCGCCTCCGCCGGCGGCTCGCCGGCGGCGCTCACTCGTCCGCCTCGGCGCCCAGCTCCACCGGCGGCTCGAGGGACGGCGTCGGCACGGCCACGCTGGGGACTCCCTCCACCCGGTCGGCCGCGGCCAGCTGACCGCAGGCGCCGTCGATGTCCTGACCGCGGGTGTCGCGGACCGTCGTCGGCACCCCGGCGGCGCGCAGCCGCGCCACGAACTCGCGCTGGGCCGGCAGCGGGCTGGCGTCCCACGGGCTGCCCGGCGTCGGGTTGAGCGGGATGAGGTTCACGTGCGCCCGGCGCCCGGCGAGCAGCCGGCCCAGCAGGTCGGCCCGCTCGGGCTGGTCGTTGACGTCCCGGATGAGCGCGTACTCGATCGAGTACCGGCGGCCGGTGCGCTCGGCGTAGGCGTCGGCGGCGCCGACGACCTCGTCGACCTTCCAGCGGGTGTTGATCGGCACCAGGGTGTCGCGCAGCTCGTCGTCCGGCGCGTGCAGGCTCACCGCGAGGGTCACGTTGAGGCCCTCCTCGGTCAGCCGCCGGATCGCCGGGACGACGCCGACGGTGGAGACGGTGATCGACCGCTGCGAGAGGCCCAGCCCGTGCGGGGTCGGCGTGACCAGCGCGTCGAGGGTCTTGCGCACCCGCGCGTAGTTGGCCAGGGGCTCGCCCATGCCCATGAAGACGACGTTGGACAGCCGGCCGGGGCCGCCGGGGATCTCGCCGCCCGCCATCGCCGCCGCGGCCGCGACCGCCTGGCCGATGATCTCCGCGGCGGACAGGTTCCGGGTCAGGCCGCCCTGCCCGGTCGCGCAGAACGGGCAGGCCATGCCGCACCCGGCCTGGCTGGAGATGCAGACGGTGGCGCGGTCCGGGTAGCGCATGAGCACGCTCTCGACCAGAGCGCCGTCGTGCAGCCGCCACAGCGTCTTGCGGGTGCGCCCCCCGTCGGCCGACTGGTGCCGCACCGGCGTCAGCAGGCCGGGCAGCAGCGCGCCGGTGAGCGTCTCGCGGACGGCGGCCGGCAGGTCGGTCATCTGGGCCGGGTCGGTGACGCCCCGGTAGAAGTGCCGGGCCAGCTGGTCGGCACGGAAGGCCGGCTGACCGAGCTCGGCGACCGCCGCGCGGGCCTCCTCACGAGTGAGGTCGGCGAGGTGGCGTGGGGGCTTGCCCCGGCGGGGGGCGTCGAAGACCAGGGGCAGGGCAGTCATGGCGCTTCCCATGGTCCCACTAGCGTCGGCCGGGTGACCGAGGCCGAGAGGGAACTCACCCCCGTGGACGGTGTGGGGGTCGGCCCCTGGGAGGGTCCGTGGCCCGACGACCCGCGCTACGACCCCGAGCTGCTGGCCGCCGGTGACCGCCGCAACGTCGTCGACCACTACCGGTACTGGACCGTCGAGGCGATCGTCGCCGACCTGGACACCCGCCGGCACCCGTTCCACGTCGCCATCGAGAACTGGCGGCACGACCTCAACATCGGGACCGTCGTCCGGACGGCGAACGCCTTCCTCGCCGAGGCCGTCCACGTGGTGGGCCGCAAGCGGTGGAACCGGCGCGGCGCGATGGTCACCGACCGCTACCAGCACGTGCGCCACCACGCCGACGTCGCCGCGCTCGCCGCGTGGGCGCGCGCCGAGGGGCTGCCGCTGCTCGCCGTCGACAACCTGCCCGGCGCCCGGCCGCTGGAGACCGAGCCCCTCCCCCGTGCCTGCGTGCTGCTGTTCGGCCAGGAGGGCAGCGGGCTCACCGACGAGGCGCGGGCGGCCGCCGACGGCGTCCTGTCCATCGCCCAGTTCGGCTCCACGCGGTCGATCAACGCCGGCGTGGCGGCCGGCATCGCCATGCACGCCTGGGTGCGGCAGCACGCCGCCCCGGCGAGCGCTCCCGGATGACAGCCCGATCGCCGTCCGCCAGGCTTCCCCGTCATGAGCCGGTTGTCCGAGGTCGACCTGGGTGCGCGCCTGTCGAAGGCCGACGCCAAGAAGCAGCTCGCCGAGGCACAGCGGCGCTTGCTGCACCTGCGCCTGCTGCTCGGTGGGCAGCTCGGCACCGGTGAGCTCGGCCCGCCGCTCTGCGTCTTGTTCGAGGGTCTGGACGCCTCGGGCAAGGGCGGGGCGATCAAGCGGCTGGTCGAGCCGATCGACCCCCGGCACGTGCGGGTCGCCCAGTTCGCCGCCCCCACGCACGACGAGAAGCGGCACCACTTCCTGTGGCGGTTCTGGCCGGTGCTGCCCGGATGGGGTGGCATGGCCGTCCTCGACCGCACCTGGTACGGCCGGGTGCTGGTGGAGCGGGTCGAGGGGTTCGCCTCCGAGGAGGCGTGGCGGCGGGCCTACACGGAGATCGTCGACCTGGAGACCACGCTGGCCGCCGAGGGCATGGTGCTGGTCAAGTTCTGGATGCACGTCTCCCCCGAGGAGCAGCTGCGCCGCTTCGAGTCCCGCCGCGACGACCCCTACCGGGCCTGGAAGCTCACCGACGAGGACTGGCGCAACCGAGGGAAGCGGGAGGCCTACGAGGCCGCGGTCGAGGAGATGCTCGAGCGCACCGACCACGCGGGCGGTCGCTGGCACGTCGTCGCCGGGGACGACAAGCGGTCCGCCCGCGTCCAGGTGGTGCGCACCGTGTGCGACCAGGTCGAGGCGGCGCTGGACGCGGCCGGCATCGACCCCGACCCGCCGCTCCCCGGAGTCGCCCCGTGACGACGCCGCCGGTGCTCGTCCACCTGGTCGAACCGGCCGCCTGGCGGAGGGCGCTGACCGACGAGGCGCTGCGGCCGCCGTCCCTGGCCGACGCCGGCTTCGTGCACCTGTCCACGCCGGAGCAGGTGCACCTGCCCGCCGGCCGGCTGTTCCCCGGACGCCGCGACCTCGTGCTGCTCGTCGTGGACCCGGCCCGGCCGGCCGGCCCGCTGCGCTGGGAGCCCGGCGCTCCCGAGGACCCGCCGGACCAGCGCTTCCCGCACCTCTACGGCCCGCTGCCCACCTCCGCCGTCGTCGCGGTCGTGCCGTGGCGCCCGCCGGTCGAGCCGGTCCTCCCGATGCCGGACGACGAGCTCGGCCGGGTCCAGGCGCTGCAGACCTCGCTGCAGGTGCGGCGCGCGGCCGAGGTCCGGGACGTGCCCGGGGGCGTGGCCGTCTCCGATCCCCGCTTCCCGCACTCCCGGGACGACAACACGGTCGTGCTCACCTCGCCCACCGACGCGGCCACCGTGGCCCGGACGGCGACCACCGCGGCCGCGGAGCTGGACTGGCCGGTGGCCGCCGCGATCCTGCGCTGGAGCGGGGCGGAGGCGGTCGCGGGCGAGCTGGGCGCGACGGGCTGGGAGGCCTCGGAGCTGGTGGTGATGGCCCGCGATGCCGCTGCCCTGCCCGGCGGCGAGACGGCCGAGGCCGTCGACCAGCGGGAGCTGCACGCCCTGTGGGACCGCTCCTGGCGGCGCGGGCTGCCACCGGTGCCCGGCCTCGACGAGGTGGTCGCGCAGCTGATCGGCCGGGAGCACCGCACCGCCGAGGTCGTCGCCGTCCACGACGTCGCCGTCCGGGCGGCCGGGCGCCCGGTCGCCGCCGGCCAGCTGCGGGTCGACGGCGCGACCGCGGTCGTGGAGTCGGTGATGACCGAACCGGCCGCCCGGGGCCGCGGGCACGCCGACGCCGTCCTGGCGCGGCTGGTGTCGCTGGCCGCCGGGGCCGGCTGCGACCTCGTGGCGCTCGAGGCGGACGCCGACGACTGGCCGCGGCACTGGTACGCCTGCCGCGGGTTCCGGGTCGTCGGCTCCAGCTGGGAGGTCGTCCGGGGCGGGTGAGGCCGGCCGAGCCCGCTCAGGCCGGGGCGACCCAGGCCAGCAGCAGGTAGGCGACGGCCGCGGACGGCAGCAGCGAGTCCAGCCGGTCCATGATCCCGCCGTGGCCCGGCAGCAGGTTGCCCATGTCCTTGATGCCGAGGTCCCGCTTGATCAGCGACTCCCCCAGGTCGCCGGCGGTCGCCGAGACGGCCAGCGCGGCACCGAAGAGCACCCCGCCCCACCACGGGCCGTCCAGGGCCAGGGTCACGACCGGGGTGGCGATGAGCACGCAGGCCAACACCGACCCCGCCATGCCCTCCCAGGACTTCTTCGGGCTGACCGACGGCGCCATGGGGTGCCTGCCCAGCAGGACGCCGGCCGCGAAGCCCCCGACGTCGTTGCCCACGACGGTGGCGATGAACAGCAGCACCCGGGCGGCGCCGTCGTCCGGGACGAGCAGCAGGACGGCGAAACCGGCCAGCAGCGGCACGTAGGCGACGACGAGGACGCCGGCCGAGGCGTCGCGCAGGTAGCCCACCGGGCCGTCGCCGAGCCGCCACAGCAGCACCGCCAGCACGGTCAGCAGAAAGCCCACGACCAGGCCCGAGGAACCCCGGGTCCAGGCCAGGCCCAGCATCGCCACCGCGCCGACCAGCACCGGGGCCAGCGGCGCGCGGGCCCCGCCGGCCTCCAGCGCACGGCAGAGCTCGACGATGCCGACGAGGATCGCCGCGCCGACCACCAGGAGGAACGCCGGCCGGTAGACCAGCAGCGAGACCACGATGACCGCGCCGAGGCCCACGCCCACGCCGATGGCCGCGACCATGTCCCGGCCGGCCCGTCCCGGCTTCTTCGCGCCGGGGACGAGCGTGGGACCGATCGACTCGGTGGTGGACGTGGGGACCGTCGCCTCCACGGTCGCCGGCGCCTCCACGGTGGCGGGCGCCGCCACGGTGGCGGGCACCTCCACCGTCGCGGGCGCCTCCTGCGGCAGCCCGGTGGCGCGGTGCTCGACCGCCGGGAGCCCGGACGTGCGGACCTCCGCCGCCGGCCGGGCCGGTGGCGGTGCGGGACGGCGGCCGACGATGGGGATCGGCCCGGTGTCGGGATCAGGTGTCATGAGCGGTGGAGCGACGGTGCGGCTCAGACCTCGAGCAGCTCGGTCTCCTTGTTCTTGACCGCCTCGTCGATGCCGTGCACGTGCTTGGCGGTCAGGTCGTCGAGCTCCTTCTCCGCGCGCCGGACGTCGTCCTCGCCGGCCTCCCCGTCCTTGGCGATGCGGTCGAGCTCCTCCTTGGCCCGGCGCCGCACGTTGCGGATGGCGACCTTCGCGTCCTCGCCCTTGGACCGCGCCATCTTGACCAGGTCGCGGCGGCGCTCCTCGGTCAGCTGCGGGAAGACGACGCGGATGATCTGGCCGTCGTTGGTCGGGTTGACGCCGAGGTCGCTGTCGCGGATGGCCTTCTCGATGGCCGACAGCTGCCCGTTGTCGTAGGGCTTGATGACCGCCATGCGCGCCTCGGGCACGGTGATCGACGACATCTGCGGCACGGGCGTGGGGCTGCCGTAGTAGTCGACCAGGATCTTGTTGAACATCGAGGGCGCCGCACGCCCGGTGCGCACAGAGCCGAGGTCCTCCCGAGCGACCGACAGGGCCTTGTCCATCCGCTCCTCGGCGTCGAGCAGGGTGTCGTCGATCACGGGTCTCTCCTCCTGGGGCGGCGGACGGTCTCCGCCGCGGGTGTCGCGGGTCTGCGGGCTGCGGCCGCCGGGTCAGGCGGGGTCGCTGATCAGCGTGCCGA
The DNA here is from genome assembly GCF_054050135.1 of Geodermatophilus sp. SYSU D00705. Taxonomy (NCBI): domain Bacteria; kingdom Bacillati; phylum Actinomycetota; class Actinomycetes; order Geodermatophilales; family Geodermatophilaceae; genus Geodermatophilus; species Geodermatophilus sp. SYSU D00705. The sequence goes on from NZ_JBJGYT010000004.1 coordinate 37,800, forward strand.
TCTTCTCACCTGCGACCGCACGGGCGATGTTGCCGTCGCGCAGCAGGTTGAAGACGACGATCGGCATGCGGTTGTCCATGCACAGGCTGATCGCGGTCGCGTCGGCCACCTTGAGCTGCTTGGCCAGCACGGTCGCGTAGTCCAGGTCGTCGTACATGACGGCGTCGGGGTTGGTGCGGGGGTCGTCGTCGTAGACGCCGTCCACCCCGTTCTTGCCCATGAGCAGCACCTGGCACTCGATCTCCAGCGCGCGCTGGGCGGCCACCGTGTCGGTGGAGAAGTACGGCATGCCGGCGCCGGCACCGAAGATCACCAACCGGCCCTTCTCCAGGTGCCGGATGGCCTTGCGCGGGATGTAGGGCTCGGCGACCTGGCCCATGGTGATGGCCGACTGCACGCGGGTCTCGAGCCCGGCCTTCTCGCAGAAGTCCTGCAGGGCCAGGCAGTTCATGACCGTGCCCAGCATGCCCATGTAGTCGGCCTTGGTGCGGTCCATGCCGGCCTGGGACAGCTCGGCCCCGCGGAAGAAGTTGCCCCCGCCCATGACGACGGCGACCTGGGCGCCCTTGCCCACCACCTCGGCCAGCTGCGTGGCGATGCCCCGGACGATGTCGGCGTCGACCCCCACCCTGCCGCCGCCGAAGGTCTCCCCCGACAGCTTGAGCAGGACCCGCTTGTAGCCGGCGCGGTCGGCGGGCTGGAAGGCGGTGGGCGCGGACAGGGGCACGGCAGCGGTGTCGGTCAAGGCTCATTCCCTCGCTCGGTGGCGGTTCCCCTGATCCTGCCGCATCGGCGTGCGGCAGCTCCCCGCGGGCGGGTTACCCACGGCAGGGGCTGGACAGACCACCGGCCCCGTCCCGGGGTCGGGACGGGGCCGGTGATCGGCGTGCTCAGTGGTGCTCGGGCCGCGTGGCGGACCTCAGGCCTGGCCGACCTCGAAGCGGACGAACCGCTCGACGGTCAGGCCGGCCTCGTCGACGATCTGCTTGACCGTGCGCTTCGGCTCGGTGATCGACGGCTGCTCGAGCAGGACGAAGTCCTTGTAGTAGGCGTTGACCCGACCCTCGACGATCTTCACGATCGCCTGCTCGGGCTTGCCCTCCTCCTTGGCCGTCTGCTCGGCGACGCGCCGCTCGGTCTCGACCGCCTCGGCCGGGACCTCCTCCCGGGTGAGGTACCGCGGGCGGGCGGCGGCGATGTGCATCGCCAGGCTGCGCGCGGCGTCCTCGCTGCCGCCGGAGTACTGCACGGCGACACCGATGGCCGGGGGCAGGTCGGTGGCCCGCTTGTGCAGGTAGGTGGCGGTGGTGCCCTCGAAGACCGCGAACCGGGAGATCACGAGCTTCTCGCCGATGCGGGCCGACTCGGCCTCGACCAGGGAGGCGACGGTCTGGCCGTCGACCTCGGTGGCCAGCAGCGCCTCGACGTCGGCCGGCTTGGTGGCCAGGACGACGTCGAGCAGCCGCTCGGCCAGCTTGACGAAGTCGGCGTTCTTGGCGACGAAGTCGGTCTCGCAGTCGAGCTCGAGCAGCGCGCCGTCCTTGTTGACGACGACGCCGTTGGTCGTGGAGCGCTCGAGGCGCTTGCCGACGTCCTTGGCGCCCTTGATGCGCAGCAGCTCGACGGCCTTGTCGTAGTCGCCGTCGGCCTCGGTGAGGGCCTTCTTGCAGTCCATCATCCCGGCGCCGGTCGCGTCGCGGAGACGCTTGACGTCGGCAGCGGTGAAGCCAGCCATGTCACTTCCCTACGGGTCTGGGGTGGGTGCTGAGTCTGTGGTTGCCGGACGGCGCTCGTCCGGACGTGCCGGGGCGCCGTCCCCGCGTGAGCGGGGACGGCGCCGCGGGGTCAGCCGTTCTGGGCGCCCTGGGTGCCGGTCGCGGTGTCGCCCGTGGCGGGGACGCCCTCGACCGGGGCGACCTCGGCCGCGGAGACCTGCGGCTGCTCGGCCGGGGTCTCCGGGAGCGGGGTGGCGCCGGCGTCGGCCTGCTGGCCGGTGAGCAGCTCGCGCTCCCAGTCGGCCAGCGGCTCGTCGCCGCCGATGGCGGGCTGCTCGCCCTCCTCGCGGCCGGCGTTGGCCTGGGCCGCCGAGCGGGCCATGAGGCCCTCGGCGACGGCGTCGGCGATCACGCGGGTGAGCAGGGCGGCGCTGCGGATGGCGTCGTCGTTGCCCGGGATCTTGTAGTCGACCTCGTCGGGGTCGCAGTTGGTGTCGAGGATCGCGACGACCGGGATGCCCAGCTTGCGGGCCTCGCCGACGGCGATGTGCTCCTTCTTGGTGTCCACGATCCAGACGGCGCTGGGCACCTTCTGCATGTCGCGGATGCCGCCGAGGCTGCGCTCGAGCTTGGCCTTCTCGCGGCTGAGGACCAGCTGCTCCTTCTTGGACAGGCTGACCAGCACGCCGGTCTGCTCCATGTCCTCGAGCTCCTTGAGCCGCTGGAGGCGCTTGTGCACGGTCTGGAAGTTGGTGAGCATGCCGCCCAGCCAGCGCTGGTTGACGTAGGGCATGCCGACCCGCTGCGCCTGCTCGGCGATGACCTCCTGCGCCTGGCGCTTGGTCCCGATGAACAGGATCGAGCCACCGTGGGCGACGGTCTGCTTGACGAACTCGTAGGCGTTGTCGATGTACCCGAGCGTCTGCTGCAGGTCGATGATGTAGATGCCGTTGCGCTCGGTGAAGATGAAGCGCTTCATCTTCGGGTTCCAGCGACGGGTCTGGTGCCCGAAGTGGACGCCGCTGTCGAGCAGCTGCTTCATGCTGACGACTGCCATGGCCGCAGCCTTCCTGTGTGCGCGCGGCCGCCGGGCGGCCGCGCTCCTCGGTTGTCGCGGGCACCGGGTGGTGCACCGCCCTGGCGTCCGGGCGCCACACCACCCCGCGGGAGGACCGTGGGGACCGAGGTGGCGACCGCCCCGCCGTCGTGCGGCGGGGATGAGGACGCGCGAAGTCGACCCGCGCGAGGCGGGTCGCACCGAGCAGCATACGCCTCGTCCGCGGTGCCCATCCCCAGCGGCCGGGTCCGTCCACAACCGGGCCGCCACCGGCCGCCCGCTCCCCTGCCGGCGGCAGGGTGCTCCCCGTGCGCGCCCTCGCCGTCGTCCTCCTCGCCGTCGTCTGGCTGCTGGCCCCGGCGCCCGCCGTCGCCGAACCCGCTCGGCCGGCCGCTGCCGCCCTCTGGGTGCGGCCGGTGGACGGCGCGGTGACCCGGCCCTTCGACCCGCCGCCGGACCGCTACGGCCCCGGCCACCGCGGCGTGGACCTGGCCGGCTCCCCCGGCGCGACGGTGCTGGCCGCCGGGGACGGCGTCGTCGCCTTCGCGGGCACGGTGGCCGGGCGGCCGGTGGTGAGCGTCGACCACCCCGGCGGCCTGCGCACCACCTACGAACCGGTGACGCCGGGCGTCGGCGCCGGGCAGGCCGTGGCGCGCGGCTCCCCCGTCGGCACGCTCGCCGAGGGGCACGCCGGCTGCCCGGTCGCGGCGTGCCTGCACTGGGGGCTGCGCCGCGGGGAGACCTATCTGGACCCGATGGCGCTGCTCCGCCCGCCGGAGGTGCGGCTGCTGCCGATGGGATGACCTGCTGCCGGCGGCGTCACGCCCGGGGCGGGGGCTGCTCCCCGGCCCCGCAGTCCACCCCGGCGTCGGCCTCGGCGTCGTGCGGGTCGGCGGTGAGGACCGTGGCGAAGTGCTCGACGGAGGGGAACGGGTCGTAGAAGTGGTGCAGGAGCGCGCGCCACCGGGCGTAGCCGGGCGAGCCGCGGAAGCCCTCGGTGTGGTCCTCGACGCGGTCCCACTCCACCAGCAGCAGGTAGGTGGCGGGGCGTTCGAGGCACCGGCTCAGCGTCAGCCTCCGGAACCCGGGCGTCGCCGCGATGACCGAGCGCGCCCGGGCGAACGCCGCCTCGAACTCGGCTTCCTGCCCGGGCCGGACCGGCAGCAGGGCGTGCTCCAGGACCACCGCGACCGTCGCGCCGTCAGGCGATGTCGGCGAGCTTGGTGCGCAGGTGCAGCACGGCCTTGGTGTGCAGCTGGCAGATCCGGCTCTCGGTCACGCCGAGGACGCGGCCGATGTCGGCGAGGGTGAGGCCCTCGAAGTAGTAGAGGCTGACGACGACCTTCTCCCGCTCGGGAAGCTGCTCCACCGCCCGGGCGAGGAGCTGGCGGGCCTCCCCGTGTTCGGCCATCGCCTGCGGGTCCAGCGCGCTGGTGTCCTGCAGGGTGTCCACCAGCCGGGGTGCGCCGCCCTCGTCGTCGGAGAGCAGCTCGTCGAGGGCGACGACGTTGACCAGGGAGAGCTGCCCGAGGAACTTGCGGACCTCCTCGACGTCCATGTCCATCTCCGCAGCCACCTCCTCGTCGGTGGGGCTGCGGCGCAGCCGGCTCTCGAGGGTCGCCACCGTCCGCTCGAACTGCCGGGCCTTCATGCGCACCGAGCGCGGGATCCAGTCGGTGCTGCGCAGCTCGTCGATGATCGCGCCGCGGATGCGCGCCATCGCGTAGCTCTCGAACTTCACCTCGCGGGAGGGCTGGTACCGGGTGATCGCGTCGATCAGCCCGAAGGTGCCGTAGGAGACGAGGTCGGCCTGCTCGACGTGCGCGGGCAGGCCGCTGCCCACGCGGCCGGCGACGTACTTCACCAGCGGCGCGTAGTGCAGGATCAGCCGGTCGCGGAGGCCGGGGTCGCGGTCGGCGACGTAGGTGGCCCACAGCTCGGCCAGCGCTGCGTCGGCGTCGCCGTGGGTCTCGTCACGCCGGTGGATGGTGGCCTCGGGCACGGACGCTCTCCCGACTGGTCGGAGGCCTGCCGTCGGCAGCCTCGGGGTGGGCACTGCGGTGTGGGGCGACTCGATCGAGCGCACCCCAACTGTGTCAGACACGGGGAGCAGTCCGCTCAGGCGCGCGGGTGCGCCTGGGCGTGCACGGCACGGAGGCGCTCAACCGTCACGTGCGTGTAGATCTGGGTGGTCGCGAGGCTGGCGTGGCCCAGCAGCTCCTGCACCGAGCGCAGGTCCGCGCCGCCCTCGAGCACGTGGGTGGCCGCGGAGTGCCGCAGGCCGTGCGGACCGATGTCGGGTGCGCCCGGCGCGGCGGCCACCGCGGTGTGCACGACCCGCCGCGCCTCGCGCGGGTCCAGCCTCCGGCCGCGACGGCCGAGCAGCAGCGCGGGACCGGACTCGGCGGTGGCCAGGGCCGGCCGCCCCCGGGTGAGCCAGGCGTCGAGCGCGCGCTCGGCCGGGACGCCGTAGGGCACGCTGCGCTCCTTGCGCCCCTTGCCCAGCACCCGCAGCAGGCGGCGGCCGCGGTCGACGTCGTCCACGTCGAGCCCGACCAGCTCGCTGACCCGGATGCCGCTGGCGTAGAGCAGCTCGAGCACCAGGGCGTCGCGCAGCCCGACCGGTTCCTCGGCGTCCGCGGCGGAGTCGAGCACGGCTCGGGCCTGGTCCGGCGCGAGCACGTCGGGCAGCGTGCGGTGGGCCTTGGGGCTCACCAGCCGCAGGCCGACGTCCTCGGGGGTCAGGCCGGCGCGCCGCAGCCAGCCGGTGAAGGACCGCGCCGCCGCGGCCCGCCGGGCGGTGGTGGCCCGCCCGGCGCCCCGGGTGCGGCCCTGGGCCAACCAGCTGCGCAGGGCGGCGAGGTCGAGCTCGTCGACGCGTGTGCCACCGCGGCGGGCGAGGTGGTCCAGCAGCCAGACGGCGTCACCGACGTAACCGCGGACGGTGTGGTCGGACAGGTCCCGCTGCGTGCGCAGGTGGTCCTCGTACCCGGACAGCGCCTCGCCGAGCGCCGGCGGCAGGGCGGCGCGCGCGTCGGCGGTCCGGGCGGTCACCCCGGAACCGTCCGTCGCCGTCCGCCGGGGGTCAAGCCGCCGCGCCGACCTCCGGACCCCGGCGTCCGGTGCTCCGCCCCGCCCCGTCACCGGGTGGCGCCGGACTCCTCCTGCCGGGCGATCCGCCAGCCGGTGCCGGTCCACTCCACCAGGTCGGCGAGTTCCAGGGCCGGCAGCACCCGCATCACGTCGAGGACGTCGCACCCCGCCGTCGCGGCCAGGCGCTCGGGGCTGACGCCGTTGCGCACCGGGCAGGCGTCCAGGACCCGGACGGCGACGTCGGACAGCCCGTCACGCCGGTCGGCCGGTCGTGCCGGTGGCTCGGCGAGGTCCTCCCCCAGCCGCCCGACCGCCTCGACGACGTGGGCGGCGTTGCCCACCAGCACCGCGCCCAGGTCGACGTCGCGCAGCAGCTCGTGGCACCCGACCGACATCGCCGAGGTGACCGGACCGGGCACCACCATCACCGGCCGCCCCAGCCGGCCGGCCCGCCGCGCGGTGGCCTGGGCGCCGGACCGCGCGGCGGCCTCCACCACGACCGTGCCCCGGGTGAGCCCGGCGATGAGCCGGTTGCGCACCAGGAACCGGTGCTTGTGCGGAGCAGCGCCCGGCGGCCACTCGCTGACCAGCAGCCCCTCCTCGGCGATGCGGTGGAGGAGGGCACCGTGCGCCGCGGGGTAGACCCGGTCGATCCCGCAGGCGAGGACGGCGATCGTCGGCCCGCCCGCGGCCAGCGCGCCCCGGTGCGCCGCGGCGTCGATCCCGAAGGCGCCGCCGGAGACGACCGTCCACCCGCGCTCCCCCAGCTGGTGCCCGAGCTCCCCGGCCACGTGCTCGCCGTAGGCCGTCGACGCCCGGGCCCCGACGATCGCCACCGAGCGCTCGGCCAGTCGGTCGAGGCGGTCCCGCCCGCGGACCCACAAGGCCAGCGGCGGCACGGGGGCGGTGGTGCGCGGCGCCTGCCTGCGGGGGTCGTCGGGCTCCTCGCTGGTGGCGACCGTGAGCGCATGGAGCAGCAGCCCGGGCCACTCGTCGTCCTCCGGGACGACCAGCCGGGCTCCGCACCGCTGGGCCCGCAGCAGGTCGGCCGCCGTCGCGTCCTGGTCCACCCGGGCACCCACGAGCGCCCGGACGGCGTCGGGGGCCCGGCCGGCCCGCAGCCGCCGCACCGCCTCGACCGGCCCGGCGTCGTCGACGAACCGCCAGAAGGCGACGCTCCCCGGCTCGGCCGACCGGTTGAGCCAGGCCCGCGCACGCCGCACCGCCGGGGAGGGGAGCCCGTCGGGCCCCTGTGGCTCGACGAGCCCCTGTTCCATCTCCTCGTCCAGGTCGGGGAGGGCGCTCATGCCGCCACCCGCTGCAGCCGCATGCCGAGGGCCTCGGCGATGTCGTCGGAACCGGGCACCGTGCGGCCCGACAGGTCGGCGAGGGTCCAGGCGACGCGCAGCACCCGGTCGTAGCCACGGACCGACAGCGCCCCCCGCTCCAGCGCCCGCTCGACCAGGCGCAGCGCCGGGCGAGGTGGTGACCAGCGCTCGCGCAGCAGCCGGCCGGGGACCTGGCTGTTGAGGGTCAGGCCCGTGCCTCGCAGCCGGGCCGCGGCCGCCGCGCGCGCCTCGTGCACCCGCCCGGCCACCACCGCGGTCGGCTCCGGCGCCGAGCCGGCCTCCAGCCAGGCCGCGCGGGTGACCGCGGGCAGCTCCACCCGCAGGTCGATGCGGTCCAGCAGCGGACCGGACAGCCGGGCCCGGTACCTCCGCCGCTCCAGGGCGCTGCACGTGCAGGCGGCGTCCCCGGCGGCGCCGGCGCACGGGCAGGGGTTGGCGGCGAGCACCAGCTGCGTGCGGCACGGGAAGGTCGCCGCACCACCGGCCCGGGAGATCGTCACCTGCCCCCGCTCCAGCGGCTGGCGCAGCGTGTCGAGCACGGCCCGCGGGAACTCCGGCGCCTCGTCCAGGAAGAGGACACCGCGGTGGGCCCGGCACAGGGCCCCGGGGCGGATGAGCCCGGAGCCGCCGCCGACCAGCGCGGCCATCGTCGCCGAGTGGTGCGGCGCCTCGAACGGAGGCCGGGTGAGCAGCGGGGCGTCCGGCGGCAGCGTGCCCGCCACCGAGTGGATCGCGGTGACCTCCAGGGCCGCCTGCTCGTCGAGCTCCGGCAGCAGACCGGGCAGCCGCTCGGCCAGCATCGTCTTGCCCGCGCCCGGTGGCCCGGTCAGGAACACGTGGTGCCCGCCGGCCGCCGCCACCTCCACCGCGCGGCGGCCCACGGTCTGGCCGACGACGTCCCCCAGGTCCGCTCCGAGCGCGGGCGGGGGCAGCGGGCGGCGGGTGTGCCGGGGCAGCGCCGCTCCGCCCTGCACGTGGGCGACCAGCTCGGTCAGCGTGCCGACCGGCAGCACGTCGACGCTGTCGACCAGGGCGGCCTCCTCGGCGTTGCCCGCCGGCACCACGACCGTCCGGTGGCCCGCCCGGGCGGCGGCGAGGACCGCCGGCAGGACGCCCCGGACCGCGCGGACCGAGCCGTCGAGCCCCAGCTCGCCGAGCAGGACCAGGCCGCCCACCGACTCCCCCGGCACCGCGCCGTCCGCGGCGAGCACGGCCATGGCCAGGGCGAGGTCGAAGCCGCTGCCCTGCTTGGGCATCGATGCCGGCGACAGGCCGATGGTGATGCGGCGCATCGGCCACCGCCCTCCGGCGTTGACCACCGCCGCCCGCACGCGGTCGACCGACTGGCGGACCACGGCGTCGGGCAGGCCGACGAGGGTCACCCCCGGGACGCCGGCGGACATGTCGACCTCGACCTCGACCACCGCGCCGTGGACCCCGGCCAGCCCGACCGACCAGGTGCGTGCCAGCGTCATGAGAACGCCGCCCGCAGGTGGGTGACCAGGGCCGGTGCCGCCGGCCGGACGAGCACCCCGACGACGTCGAAACGCAGTTCGGGGGCGTGCTCCTCGTGGGCGGCCAGCCACCGCTGGGCGAGGGTCCGGAGGCGGCGTTGCTTGACCGGCCCCACCGCTTCCACCGGGTGGCCGAAGCCGACCGCCCGGCGGGTCTTCACCTCGCAGAAGACGAGCGCGTCCCCCTCGCGGGCGACGATGTCGAGCTCACCGTCACGGCAGCGCCAGTTCCGGTCGAGGACCCGCAACCCCCGGTCGGTGAGGAAGGCGGCGGCGATGCGCTCGCCGTGGGCGCCGAGATCGGATGTCGTTCGCACCAGCCGACCGTCGGCCCGCGGGGCAGCCCGCCACCAGGGCGGGATCCGGTCTGTGGACAACTCCGGCCCTGTGGACTCACGGCGACCCGGGACCGGGGTGGACGGGCACCCTGCAGGGGTGTCAGGTCAGGCGGGGCCCCTCGGGCAGCTCGAGGTCGGGCTTGTCCAGCTCCTCCACGTTGACGTCCTTGAACGTCAGCACACGCACGTTGCGCACGAACCTCGCCGGCCGGTACATGTCCCACACCCAGGCGTCGGAGAGCTTGAGCTCGAAGTAGACCTCGCCCCCCGCCTCCCGGACCTGGAGGTCCACGGCGTTGGCCAGGTAGAAGCGCCGCTCGGTCTCCACCACGTAGGTGAACTGCCGGACGATGTCCCGGTACTCGCGATAGAGCTGCAGCTCCATCTCGGTCTCGTACTTCTCCAGGTCCTCGGTGCTCATCGAGACTCTCCGGACACATGGCGCATGGCCCCATCATCGACCATGTCGGTGGAGCCGGTCAGCTGGGATGCCCGTTCGGCGTGTGCAGCCCCGGCCCGGGCCACGTTGACGAAGCGCATGCGGTGCTCCGGGCAGGGGCCGTGACGGTCCAGCGCGGCGGTGTGCACGTCGGTGATGTAGCCCTTGTGGCCGGCGAAGTCGTACTCGGGCCAGCGCTCGTGCAGGTCGAGCATGATCCGGTCCCGCGTGACCTTCGCGAGCACGGAGGCCGCGGCGACGCAGGCAGCCACCCGGTCGCCCTTCCAGACCGCGAGGGTGGGCCGGGCCAGGCCCGGCACGGGGAAGCCGTCGGTGAGCACGTAGTCCGCGCCCGGGTCGAGGTTCCACACGGCCCGCCGCAGCGCCTCGATGTTGGTGACGTGCATGCCCCGGGCGTCGAGGTCGGCCACGGGGATGACGACGACCGACCAGGCGACGGCCCGATCCAGGATCTCGTCGTGGACCCGTTCCCGGGTGGCCGGGGACAGCAGCTTGGAGTCGGCCAGCCCGGGCACGCGTCCGCGCCGTCCGGGGGGCAGCACGCAGGCGGCGGCGACGAGCGGACCGGCACACGCGCCACGACCGGCCTCGTCGGCGCCCGCGATGGCGGCGAAGCCACGGCGGCGCAGCGACCGCTCCATCTCCCACAGAGCGTCGGGGCGGTCCTCGACCGGCGCCGCCTTCCGGAGGCGCGCGCCGCGGACTGGGGTGGGACTCAGGACCATCGCGGTCCGACAGTACGACCCGGGGGTGACGAGAGGGACGCACTCCCCCGGCCGGGCAGCCGGGCCGCCGACCGAGGCGGTCGCGGAGACGCCACGGGCCGGCCCCCGGGGTCAGAGGGGGCCGGCCCATGGACGGTCGGGCCCGGAGGGCCCGTGGTGCCCGGCGGACCGCCGAGGAGGCGGACGGTCCGGACAGGCATCCCGGTCGGTCACCGGCGGCGGTGCCACCGGCGGGACCGGGAGGTCGGGGATCAGACCTCGGCGGGCGCGGCCGGCGCGAGGCCGTGGGCGCCGCAGGTGCAGCCGCCGTTGCGCGAGGAGAGCACCAGGGACACCGCGTGCGCCCGGTCGCGGGCACCCAGCTTGCGCAGGATGGCCTTGACGTGGGACTTCACGGTGTCCTCGCTGATGAACAGGTTGCGGCCGATCTGCCGGTTCGACTGGCCCTGGATCAGCTCGTCGAGGACGTCGGACTCGCGCCGGGTCAGCGGCACCTCCGGGGTGAACGGCTTGGCGGCGGGAGTGGCGGAGGGCTCCACGCGGCGGATCTGCGGGTCGACGACCGTGCGGCCGGCACGCGCGGCCAGGATCGCCCAGCCCAGCAGGGTCGGCGAGGTGTTGATCATGAGGTACCCGCGGACGCCGGCGGCCAGCGCCTCGTTCACCACGGCGGGGTCCTCGGAGGTGCCGACGGCGACGATCGTCACCTGCGGGCTCCGGCGGCGCAGGTCGCGGCAGGCGTTCAGCGTGGCGGCGCGGCCGTGGCCCAGCTCGACGACGACGGCGTCCGGGCGGGCGGTCTCGAAGAGGGTCAGCGCCCGGCGCAGCTCGCCCGGCGTCCCGACCGACTGCATGCCGGCGGTCTCGTTGATCATGCTCACCAGGCCCCGGCGCAGGACGGGGGCGTCGGCGAGGATGAGCACGCGGGTGACGCCGCGGGCGGTGCTACCCAGGGGTGCGGACACAACTGACTCCGTTTCACACAATCGGGAACTCTCACAATGTCCATCGGACGGGTGAGACCGTTGCTTGAACAGTTTCCGGAGATTTCTCAGCAGAATTCTCGGAGTCATCCCGGGGGCACGGATTCCCGTAGTCGTCGTCACACGAGAATCACCGGAAAGGTGACCGGTGAACAGATGTCGACATGGCGACGCCATTCTTCGAATGCGTATCACGGCGCCGGGACGACGAGACCCGCCCTCCCCGGGAGCGGGAGGGCGGGTCTCGGACGGCGGTGGAGCGGATCAGCGCCGGCGTCGATGTCGTCGCCAGGCGGCCACGGGCACGGCACCGACCAGGCCGAGCGCGTAGGGGGCGGCCAGCGCCGTCGCACCGGACTCCGGCACGGCCTGCCCCGCCCCCGGCGCCGAGGCCTCGAGGCCCTGGATGTCGGGCGAGCCGAGCGTGTCGAAGCGTTCCAGAGGCCAGACGATGAGCGCGGCCTTGCCGATGACGTCGTCCACACCGATCGTGCCGGCGTAGCGGTCGCCCACGTGGACGCGGGAATCCGCCGACGCCGACCGGTGGTCACCCATGACCCACAGCCGGCCCTCCGGCACGGTGACCGGGCCGAACGCGCGCTGCTCCGGCGGGGAGTCCTGGTAGATGTAGGGCTCGTCCAGCGGCTCGCCGTCGACGGTGACCCGCCCCTCGGGGTCGCAGCACTGCACGGTCTGGCCCTCGGTGGCGATGACCCGCTTGACGAAGTCGTCCTCACTGGGCGGGGCCACGCCCACCGCGCGCCCCAGCCACAGCAGCCCACCGGAGAGCCAGTTGCTCGGCTCGGCGACGTCGACCTCGGGTGACCAGGTGTCCGGCCCCTCGAAGACGACGATGTCGCCGGGCTCGGGCTCGCCGAACCAGTACGGCACCTTGTTGACCAAGACCCGGTCACCGGTACACCCGGGGCAGCCGTGCAGCGTCTGCTCCATCGACCCCGAGGGGATGAAGAAGGCCTGCACCAGGAAGGTCTTCACCAGCAGCGCGAGGACGAACGCCACGAGCAGCAGCACCGGCAGCTCCCGCAGCAGCGAGCCCTTCTTCGGCGCCTGCTGCCGCTCCCGCCGGCGCTGCCGGCGCGAGACGGGGGCCACCGGCCCGGTGTCGTCGCCGATGCCGCCACTCCTGGCGGACCCGTCGGCTGCGGCCCCGCGGGGCTCCTCGCCCTCCGGAACGACGTCGGCGGGCCACCCGGGCCGGTCACTGCTCATCGAGAGCCAGCGTACGGCGCGGGAGACCCGCCGCGGTCAGGCCGGGACCCGGCCGGAGAGCGTGTCAGCGCGAGACGGTCTCGCGCTTCTCCTTGATCTTGGCGGCCTTGCCGCGCAGCTCGCGGAGGTAGTACAGCTTGGCGCGGCGCACGTCACCGCGGGTCAGCACCTCGATCTTCTCGACGACGGGGGTGTGCACCGGGAAGGTGCGCTCCACGCCGACACCGAAGCTGACCTTGCGGACGGTGAAGGTCTCCCGGATGCCACCGCCCTGACGGCGGATGACCACACCCTGGAAGACCTGGATGCGCGAGCGGTTGCCCTCGATGACGCGCACGTGCACCTTGACGGTGTCGCCCGGGCGGAACTCGGGGATGTCGTCGCGCAGCGAATCGGCGTCGAGTACGTCCAGGGTGTTCATCTCGGCAGTCCTGTCCTAGCGGTTACGTCTTCACGGTGCGGACAGCGAGCGGCCCCGGCTGTCCGATCCGGGGAGCTGCGCTCCGGGAGGAGCTCCCGTCGAGGGGCCGACGGTCCGCAGCAGCTCTCTACTGTGCCACATCTTCAGGCGACGAAGCGCGGCGGCCCCGTCCACGGGCCCGCGAGGAGCTCCGGGAGCAGCGCGGCGAGCTCCCGCGGCGCGAAGTCCACGGCCGCCTCCGCGACCTCCGCGGTGCTCCACCAGCGGTGCGGTTCCTCCCCCAGCAGCTCCAGCTCCGTGCGGCCGCTCGGGTCGATCTCGTGGACGACGTCCCGCAGGACGAAGAAGGTCTCCCGCGAGTCGATCTGCACCCCGGCGAAGGGGCCGACGTGTCGCCGGAACCACACCGGGCCCTCGAGCGCGGCGGGGGCCACGACCAGCCCGATCTCCTCGGCCAGCTCCCGGACGGCGGCGTCGCGCACGCTCTCGCCGTCCTCCACGCCGCCGCCGGGCGTGTACCAGAACAGCACGTCACCCGGCGGGACGGCGGGGTCGGTCAGCCGGGCGCCGAGCAGGAGCACCCGCCCGGCGGGGTCCAGGACGACGACCCGCGCGGTCGGGCGCACCCACGGGCGGTCGGTCACAGCTCGTCCAGCACCGCCCGGTCGGCGGGCGCGAGCGCGTCGTCGGGGAGGGCGGCCAGGAGGTCGGGACGGCGGGCCGCGGTCCGGCGCAGCGACTCCGCGCGCCGCCACCTCGCGATCGCGGCGTGGTCGCCGGAGAGCAGGACCGGGGGGACGTCGTGTCCCCGCCACGAGGCCGGACGGGTGTAGGACGGCCCCTCCAGGAGGCCGTCGGCGTGCGAGTCGTACTCGACGGACTCCCGGTTGCCCACCACGCCCGGCAGCAGGCGGGTGACCGCCTCCACCATGACCAGGACGGCGGACTCGCCGCCGGCGAGCACGTAGTCGCCGATCGAGACCTCGGACACGGGGCCGGCGTCGGCCGCCCAGTCGGCGACCCGCTGGTCGATGCCCTCGTAGCGGCCGCAGGCGAAGACGAGACCCGGCTCACGAGCCCACTCCGCCGCCGTGGCCTGCGTGAAGGGACGCCCGGCGGGGGTGGGCACGACCAGCCGGGTACCGGGCGGGCGGACCGCCTCCAGCGCCCGGCCCCACGGCTCGGGGCGCATGACCATGCCGGGACCGCCGCCGTACGGGGAGTCGTCGACCGTGCGGTGGAGGTCGTCGGTCCACTGCCGCAGGTCGTGCACGCCGATGCTGACCAGTCCGCGCTCGGCGGCCTTGCCCAGCAGGGACTGGCGCAGCGGGGACAGGTACTCGGGGAAGATCGTGACGACGTCGACGCGGAAGGCACTCACAGGTCCAGCAGACCCTCCGGCGGGTCGACGACGGCGACGCCACCGGCCAGGTCGACGGTCGGCACGATCGCGGTCACGAACGGGATGAGCAGCTGGCCGCCCTCGACCCGGCGGACGACGAGCAGGTCGGCGCCCTCGTGCCGCACGGCGACGACCTCGCCGAGGACGGTGCCGTCGGGCAGGCGCGCGCTGAGGCCGACCAGCTGGTGGTCGTAGAAGGCGTCCGGGTCCTCGAGCTCGGGGAGGTCGATGACCGGGACGTGCAGTTCGGTGTTGCGGTACTCCTCGGCGGCCTCGCGGCTGTCGACCACGCGGCCGCCGGGGCCCTCGAACTGCAGGAGGAGCACGTCGCGGTGCCACCGCCGTCCGGTGACGGTGAGGGGCCCGCGCTCGGCGGGATCGGTCCGCAGGACCGCCCCGGGGACGAACCGGAGGTCGGGGTCGTCGGTGCGGACCTCGACGGTCACCTCACCACGGACACCGTGGGGCCGGCCGATGCGGCCGACCACCACGGTGTCGGTGGGATCGTTCTCAGTGCTCAACGAGGGCAGGCGCTCAGCGCCCGTCGGTGTCGACGACGTCGACCCGCAGGCCGCGCCCCCCGACGCCGGTCATCACGGTGCGCAGCGCCTTGGCGGTGCGGCCGCCACGGCCGATGACCTTGCCGAGGTCGTCGGGGTGCACCCGGACCTCGAGGGTCTTGCCGCGGCGGTTGCTGAGCAGGTCGACCGTGACGTCCTCGGGGTGGTCGACGATGCCCTTGACCAGGTGCTCGAGCGCCTCTTCGAGCACGTCTTACTCGGCGGGCGTCTCGGCGGCGGCAGCCGCGTCGTCGGCCTTGGGAGCGGCCTTCTTCTTCGGCGTGGTGGCGCCGGTGGCCGGCTCCTCGGCACCGGAGTTGCGGACGGCCTCCTCGTAGAGGGCCTTCTTGTCCGGCTTCGGGGCGGCGACCTTCATGGGCGGCGGGGCCGGCTCGCCCTTGAACTTCTGCCAGTCACCGGTGACCCGGAAGATGGCGGCGACGGCCTCGGTCGGCTGCGCGCCGACACCCAGCCAGTACTGCGCCCGCTCGGAGTCGACCTCGATGTAGGAGGGGTCCTCCTTCGGGTGGTACTTGCCGATCGTCTCGATCGAGCGGCCGTCCCGCTTGGTGCGGGCGTCGGCGACGACGATGCGGTAGTACGGCGCGCGCATCTTGCCCAGGCGCATGAGCTTGATCTTGGTGGCCACGGTGTGTGGTGTTCTCCTCGAACGCAGGTCGTGTGCCCGCCCGTGCGGCGCGTGGGGGTACGCCGGGGGCGGTGCGGCTGGACACGGCCGGCAACGGTGAGAGGGCCGCCCACCGCCGTGTTCGACCCACCATCATGCCAGATCCCGCCGAGCCGGCTCTCCGGCCGGTCGTGCTCAGGCCGGCCGCACGTCGACGAGGTTGTCGGAGAACGTCGGCGCCCGGCCCAGGTCGGCGAAGACCGAGGGGCTCAGCGCGTTCACCGTGGCGCCGCCGGCGTGCTTGCGCCAGCCGCCCATCGGCGAGACCACCACGCCCGGAGCGACGTCGTCGGTGACGTGCAGCCGGGCGGCGAACCGGCCGCGGTCGTTGACCACGCAGACCGGCGCGCCGTCGGCCAGCCCCCGGGCCGCGGCGTCGGCCGGGTGCACGTGGACGACGGTGTCCCCGCCCTGCACCCGCTGCTGCCCCGGCCGGTCGGCGAAGCTCGAGTTGAGGTAGGCGTGCGACTTCGGTGACAGCAGCGTGAGCGGGTAGGGCCCGGAGCCGGGCGCCTCGCGGGGCGGCACGTAGTGCGGCAACGGGTCGACCGGCTCGCCGGACAGGTGGTCGGTGCAGCCCTGACGGAACAGCGGCAACACGAAGTTCCCGCCGGCGGCGGCCGAGGACAGGAACTCGACCTTCCCCGACGGCGTCGGGAAGCCACCCTCGGCGTGCGGCGCGTACTCGTCGGGGCCGGGCAGCCGCAGCCGGGCCCAGCCGTCGCGCTCGAGCGTCTCCGGCGTGATGCCCTCCAGCACCGGGGACGACCAGTCGAACGCCGCCGCCACCATCTCCTCATCGGTGCGCGTGAAGACCGGCTCGGTGAAGCCCATGCGCGCGGCCAGGCGGCGGAACAGCTCGGTGTTGGGCACCGCCTCCCCCAGCGGGGCGATCGCCGGGAGGTTCATGGTCACGTAGAGGTGGCCCCACGAGAACATCAGGTCGCGCTGCTCCAGCTGGGTGGTGGCCGGCAGCACGAAGTCGGCGAAGTCGGCGGTGTCGGTCATGAAGTGCTCGCTGACGACGGTGAACAGGTCCTCCCGTGCCAGCCCCGCCAGCAACTCGTCCTGCTCCGGACAGACCACCAGCGGGTTGCTGTTGTAGACCATCAGCGCCCGGATCGGCGGGTCCAGCTCGAGCTTCCCGGTCAGCGCGCGGCCGAGCAGCCACTGGTTGACCACGCGGGTGCCGGGACGGATGAACTCGGCGCCGAGGAACGCCGGCCAGTTCACCGGGAAGGCCCACAGCGGCAGCTGCAGCAGCCCGCCGCCGGGCTTCCGCCACGCCCCGGTGAGGGCCGGCAGGCAGGAGATCGCCCGCACGGTCTGCCCGCCGCCGGCGTGCCGCTCGATCGCCACGCCGATGCGGATGACCGACGGGCTGGCCGCCGCGTACTCGCGGGCGAGGGTGCGGATGTCCTCGGCCGGGATGCCGGTCTCGCCGCTGGCCCACTCCGGGGTGTACTGCCGGACCCGCTCGGCGAGCTCCTCGAAGCCCACGGTGTACCGGGCCACGTAGTCCTCATCGGTCAGTCCCTCGCCGATGATCACGTGCATCATCGCCAGCGCCAGCGCGCCGTCGGTGCCCGGGCGGATGGGGATGTACCAGTCCGCGTGCGCCGCCGTCCGGTGCCGGACCGGGTCGATGACGACGACCTTGGCGCCCCGGCGCTGCGCCTCGGCGACGAACGGCCACAGGTGCAGGTTGGTGCTGAGCATGTTGTTGGCCCAGATGACGATGTAGCGCGCGTGCACGAACGACTCGGGATCCACGCCGG
The DNA here is from genome assembly GCF_054050135.1 of Geodermatophilus sp. SYSU D00705. Lineage (NCBI taxonomy): Bacteria > Bacillati > Actinomycetota > Actinomycetes > Geodermatophilales > Geodermatophilaceae > Geodermatophilus > Geodermatophilus sp. SYSU D00705. Next base: position 55,113 of record NZ_JBJGYT010000004.1, read on the forward strand.
CGGTCGCGCCCACCGTCATCGCGTACGCGGTGCACGAGCCCGAGTCGCAGTAGGTGCGCTCGCTGATGGTGGCACCCAGCCGGTTGAAGAACGGGTCGCCGACGTTGAGGCCGTTGAGGATGCCCTGGGTGCCCAGGTAGCTCACCGGCATGATCGCCTCCGGTCCGGAGGTCTGCGCGATCTCGGTGAAGCGGGCGGCGATCTCGTCCAGCGCGGCGTCCCAGGAGATCCGCTCGAACCGGCCACTGCCCTTGGGGCCGGTCCGCCGCATCGGGTGCAGCACGCGGTCGGGGCTGTAGACGGTGCGCTCGTAGTCGTTCATCTTCACGCAGAGCCCGCCGCGGGTGAACGGGTGCGACCGGGCGCCCCGCACGCGGGTGGCGACGCCGTCCACGACCGTCACGTCGAACGCGCAGGTGTCCGGGCAGTCGCACGGGCAGGCCCCGTGCACGGTCTTCGTCCCGGGCATCGGCAGGTCGGTCAGGGTCATGGTGGCCTCCTCGCTCGGGGGCGGACCCCGAAGGCGTCCGGTGCCGCCGATCGTGGCGCGCCGGCGGGCCACGGCCTCGACGTCGCGTGCCAGGTCCTCGACGTCCAGCGCCGGAACGCCCGTGCCTTCCGCCTGGCTGCGCGGCGTGGCAGCCTCCCCTCGGACCCGCCTGGTCCGGACCGGTGCTGCGCAGGCCCGCGCGGCCGACCGTCAGCGAGGCCGCCATGCCGACATCGACGACCGCCCGCTCCGCCGGGGTCCGGTCCTGGCGGGACCTGCTCGGCGAGCACTTCGTGGACCTCGACGTCTCCCCCGCCACCGACGACCTCCTGGACGGCGAGGTGCACAGCCGGACCGTGGGGTCGCTGCAGTTGTCGCGGGTGCGGTCGGTCGACCAGCTGGCCCGGCGGACCGCCGGCCTGGCGCGGACGGATCCGCGGCACTTCGTGCAGGTCGGGCTGCTCGAGCGGGGCGCGGCCCGGTTGCAGCAGGACGGGCGCGACTGCCGGCTGCACCCCGGTGACTACGCCTTATACGTGACCGACCGCCCGTTCACCTGGGAGCTGCGGGCCGCGCCGGGTTCGCCGTCCTGGTCGCTGCTGGTGCTCACCTGGTGCCGGCCGGACCCGGCGGCGCCCGCGCACGCCCTCACCGCCCGGCGGATGGACGGCCGGCGCGGGCTCACGGGGGTGCTCGGCCGCATGCTGACCGACCTGGTGCACAGCGACGACGCCGGCGACGCCGACCCCGGGGACCGTCTCGCCGGGGAGCTGCTCGAGCTGGTCACCACCGCGGCCGGCGCGGGGGTACCGCAGCCGGGGACGGCGCGGTCGGACCGCGACCTGATGGCGGCCGTGCGGGCGCACGTGGAGGAGCACCTGGCCGACGCCGCCCTCGACCCACGCTCGATCGCGGCCGCCCACTTCGTCTCGGTGCGGCAGCTGCACCGGCTGTTCGCCGGCGAGGAGGACACCGTGGCCCGCTACATCCGGCGACGGCGCCTGGAGCGGGCCCGCGAGGAGCTGGCCCGCAGCGGCGCGCGGGAGCTACCGCTCACCGCCGTCGCGCACCGCTGCGGGTTCGCCGACCCGTCGGTCTTCGGTCGCGCCTTCCGGGCGGCCTACGGCGTGACGCCTTCCCGGTACCGGGCGCTGGTGCGGGGCTGACCGCTCAGCCGCGGACGGCGGCCAGCACGCGGGTCGCGGCGTCGGCGACCGGCACCTCCTCACGCTCCCCGGTCGCCCGGTCGCGCAGCTCGACCACGCCCTCGGCCAGGCCGCGGCCGACCGTGACGATCGTCGGCATCCCGAGCAGCTCGGCGTCCTTGAACTTCACGCCGGGCGACACCTTGGGACGGTCGTCGAGGAGCACGGTCAGCCCCGCACCCACCAGCTGGCCGGCCAGGGCCTCGGCCGCCTCGAACACCGCGGCGTCCTTGCCGGTGGCGACCACGTGCACGTCGGCCGGCGCGATCTCGCGCGGCCACACGAGGCCGAGCTCGTCGTGGGTGGACTCCGCGATCGCGGCCACGGCCCGGGAGACGCCGATGCCGTAGGAGCCCATCGTCACCGTGACCAGCTTGCCGTTCTCGTCGAGCACCTCCAGGTCCAGTGCCTCGGCGTACTTGCGGCCGAGCTGGAAGATGTGACCGATCTCCACCCCGCGGGCCAGCTCGAGGGGCCCGGAACCGTCGGGCGCGGGGTCACCCGGCAGCACCTCGGCGGCCTCGACGACGCCGTCCCAGCTGAAGTCGCGGCCGGCGACGAGGTCGAACACGTGCTTGCCGGCCTCGTTGGCGCCGGTGATCCAGCGCGTGCCCGGGACGACCCGCGGGTCGACGAGGAAGCGGATGCCCGACGCGCTGTCGGTGCCCAGCACCTGCGGACCGATGTAGCCCTTGACCAGCTCCGGGTGCTTCTCGAACTCGGTGAACGGCTCCACCTCGGCCGGGGCGACCTGCGCCTCCAGGCGCTTGGCGTCGACCTCCCGGTCGCCGGGGATGCCGATGACCAGCGGCTCGCGGGTGCCGTCGGGGTGCACCAGCGTGACGACGACGTTCTTCAGCGTCGAGGCGGCCGTGTACCCGGCGTCCGGGAACAGCTGCTGCGCCACCGCCACCAGCGTCTCGATGGTCGGGGTGTCGGGGGTGTCCTCGACGTGGGCCTCGGGCAGGCCGTCCAGCGGGATCGCGTCGGGGACGACGGTGGAGACCGCCTCCACGTTGGCGGCGTAACCGCCGGCGGAGCGGACGAAGGTGTCCTCGCCGATCTCGGTCGGGTGGAGGAACTCCTCGCTCTTCGACCCGCCCATCGCGCCGGACATCGCGGAGACGATCACGTACTCCAGGCCGAGCCGGTCGAAGATCTTGATGTAGGCGTCGCGGTGGGCGGCGTAGGACTTGTCCAGGCCGGCGTCGTCGACGTCGAAGGAGTAGCTGTCCTTCATCGTGAACTCGCGGCCGCGCAGCAGCCCGGCCCGCGGCCGCGCCTCGTCCCGGTACTTGGTCTGGATCTGGTACAGCGACAGCGGGAGGTCCTTGTACGACGAGTACAGGTCCTTCACCAGGAGCGTGAACATCTCCTCGTGCGTGGGACCGAGCAGGTGGTCGACGCCGCGGCGGTCCTGGAGCCGGAACAGGTTGTCGCCGTACTCGGTCCAGCGGCCGGTCGCCTCGTAGGGCTCCCGCGGCAGCAGCGCCGGGAAGTGCACCTCCTGCGCGCCCATCGCGTCCATCTCCTCGCGGACGACGCGCTCGACGTTGCGGAAGACCCGGTAGCCCAGGGGCAGCCAGGTGAAGCCGCCGGGAGCCGCGCGCCGGATGTAGCCGGCCCGCACCAGCAGGCGGTGGCTCGGCACCTCCGCGTCGGCGGGGTCGTCACGCAGGGTGCGCAGGAACAGGGTCGACATCCGCAACAGCACGACGACATTGTCGGCCTACCGGCCGACACCGCGACCAGGTGCCCTCCCGCAGCGCCGCGGAGCCCTCCCCGTGTCCCCGCCGGGAGGGCCTCCGGCCCCCCGCGACGGGCCCACCCGCGACCAGGTGCCGACCGATCAGCGCGAGTGGGCAGTTGGCGCCGCCGTGACCGGCGTGTCCGCGCGCGTCGGCGACACTGACTGCCCACTCACAACTGGTCGGACGACAGCTCCGTTCAGTCGTCGCTGCCGCGGCCGCGCCCGCGGTCGTCACCGGGGCCGTCGTCGGACCCGTGACCGCCGCCGACCCGGCCCGCGGAGTCGTCACCGGGCGGGTCGTCGGAGCCGTGCCCCCCGCCGACGCGGCCGGCGGAGTCGTCCACGCCCGCCCCCGCAGGCGCGGAGACGCTCGGCGAGGAGGACGCCGACCACGGACTGGAGTCCTCCGGCTCGTTGTCGTCGGACCGCACGCCCTCGTCGAAGAACGACGGCGCGCCGTCGGTGCAGGCGACGTGCACCTCGACCTTCTGGGAGGGGCTCTCGAACTCCACCTCCCCGCCGGCGTCCTGGTCGTCGAGCCACCAGCCCACCGCCGGCGCCGCGGCCAGCTGCAGCACGCCGCCGTCGCACGAGGCGTAGATGGTGCCGCCGACGGTGACGTACTCCCCGGACGCCGGCGCCGCGACGGGCGGGTCGGGCTGGGGTACCGGCGTGGAGTCGGCCTCCGCGCTCGGCACGGAAGGGGTCGAGGCCGCCGACCCGGTGGCGGCGGCCGGCTGGGCGAGCGGGGTCCGGTCGGCGTCCACGAAGGAGACGGCGAGGAACCCGAGCCCGACGGCCGAAGCCGCCGACGCGGTCCAGAGAGCTCCGAAGGCCACGATTCGCTTCATGGCGAGGACTCTGTCGCCGGGTCGGTTAAGGCCACCTCAAGAGCGTGACAAGGGCAGGGACCGATCTCATCCCCCTGGGTGGGGGGCCATCGGAACGGGCCGGATCGGCGCTAGCGTCCCGCCGTGGCCCAGCTCCTGGTCGTGGAGGACGACGAGCGGATCCGTACCGCCCTGATCCGGGCCCTGCGAGAACGCGGGCACGCCGTCAGCTCGGCGGGCACCGCGCTGGCGGGGCTCCAGCTGGCGGTCGAGGAGCGGCCGGACCTCGTCGTCCTCGACCTCGGGCTGCCCGACCTCGACGGCGGCGAGCTGCTGCGCATGCTGCGCGCGGTGTCGGCGGTCCCGGTCATCGTCGCCACCGCCCGGGACGACGACGGGAGCGTGGTGGCCGCCCTGGACGCGGGCGCGGACGACTACGTGGTCAAGCCGTTCTCCGCCGGCCAGCTCGAGGCCCGCATCCGCGCGGTGCTGCGGCGCGCCTCCGGGGTGGAGAGCGGGCCGGAGCCGGTGACGGTCGGCGACCTCACCGTGGACCCCCGCAGCCGCCGGGTCACCCACGCCGGCGCACCGGTCGACCTCTCCCCCAAGGAGTTCGACCTGCTCGCCTACCTGGCCGCCCGCCCCGGCACCGTGGTGTCCAAGCGGGAACTGCTCACCGAGGTGTGGCAGCTGCCCTACGGCGGGTCGGACAAGACCGTCGACGTCCACCTGTCGTGGCTGCGCCGCAAGCTCGGCGAGTCCGCCGCCGAGCCCCGGCTGCTGCAGACCGTCCGCGGGGTGGGCGTCCGCCTGACCGAGCCCGAACGGTGAGGCGCCGGATCACCCTGCTGGTGGCGGCGACGACGTCGGTCGTCCTGCTGGCGTTCCTGTTGCCCGCGGCGGTCCTCGTCGCGCGCGTGGCCGAGGCGCGGGCGGTGGACACCGCCCAGGCGCGGCTGCAGGCGCTCATCCCGAGCGTCGGCCTCGACGAGCGCGAGGAGGTGGCGTCCGCGCTCGCCGTCGACGACGGCCGCGCGGTCACCGTGCGCTGGAGCGACGGGACGTGGCTGGGTCCCGAGGGCGTGCTGGGTGCCGGTCCGGCCCCGGCGGGCGCGGAAGAGCGCGAGAGCGACGACGGCGTCCACCTGCTCCAGCCGGTCCGCCGCGAGGGCGGGACGGCGGTGGTCGAGGTGTTCGTGCCGGCGGCCGAGCTGCGCGCCGACGTCCCGCGGACGTGGCTGGTGCTGGGCGGACTGGGCGCCGTCCTGCTGGTGCTCGCCCTGCTGGTCGCCGACCTGCTGGCCCGCTCGCTCACCCACCCCGTCACCGACCTGGCGACGACGGCCCACCGGCTCGGCAGCGGCGACCTGTCGGCGCGCGTGACCCCGGCCGGGCCGGACGAGGTGCGCGAGGTCGGCGTCGCGGTGAACCGGCTGGCCGGCCGGATCGGTGAGCTGCTGGCCGCGGAGCGGGAGTCCGCCGCGGACCTGGCGCACCGGCTGCGCACGCCCCTCACCGCGCTGCGGCTGGACGTCGAGGCGCTGCCGCCGGCCGACCGCGATCGGATCGCGGGTGACGTCGACGCGCTCACCCGCGGCATCGACGAGGTGATCTCCGAGGCCCGGCGCCCGGTGCGGGAGGGGCTCGGCGCGGGCTGCGACGCGGTCGCCGTCGTGGGCGAGCGGGTGCGGTTCTGGTCGGTGCTGGCCGAGGAGGAGGACCGCGCGCTCACCGTGGACCTCCCGGAGGAGCCCCTGCCGGTCCGGGTCGCGACCGCGGACCTCGGTGCCGCCGTCGACGCGCTGCTCGGCAACGTCTTCGCGCACACCCCCGACGGCACCGGCCTGCGGGTCGCCGTCCGCCCCCGGGACGGCGGGGGTGCGGAGGTGACGGTGGCCGACGACGGTCCGGGTCTGCCGGCGACCGCGGTCGCTCGGGGGCACAGCGGCGCGGGCTCCACCGGGCTCGGGCTGGACATCGCCCGCCGGACCGCCGAGGGCTCCGGCGGCACGATGCGGGTGGGCGCCTCCCCCGCCGGCACGACCGTCACCCTCGACCTGGGCCCGCCTGCGGCGTGATCCGTCGGCCCACCGGCCGACACCGCGGCCTCGTGCCGTCCCCGGCGCTGCGGAGCTCGCCCCGTGTCCCCGCCGGGGACCCTCCGGGCCCCGCGCCGGGTCCACCGCTACGCGACCCGCGTCCCGCGCAGGATGACCAGTTGCGGGCGGGCCAGGGTGTCCAGGTCGGCCCGCGGGTCGGTCTCGTACACCACGAGGTCGGCCGGGACGCCCTCCTCGATGCACGGCAGCCCGAGCCAGTCGCGTGCCGCCCACGACGCGGCAGCCAGCGCCGCCTCGGCCGGGAGCCCCGCGCCGGCGAGGGCGCGCACCTCGTCGGCGATCCGGCCGTGCGCGATGCCGCCCCCGGCGTCGGTGCCGGCGAACACCGGCACCCCTGCCTCGTACGCCGCACGGACGACGGCGCCCGAGGACGCGTACAGCCGCCGCATCGTGCTCGCGTAGGACGGGAACCGCGCCTCACCGGCGGAGGCGAACTCGGGGAAGTTCTCGACGTTGACCAGCGTCGGGACGACGGCGGTACCGCGCATGGCCATCTCCCCGATGAGCTCCTCGGTCAGCCCGGTGCCGTGCTCGATGCAGTCGATGCCGGCCCGGATGAGGTCGGGCAGCGCGTCGGTGCCGAACGTGTGGGCGGTGACCCGCGCCCCCTCCTCGTGGGCCGTCGCGATCGCCGCGGCCACGGCGTCGGCCGGCCACTCCGGGGCGAGGTCACCGACCCCCCGGTCGATCCAGTCGCCGACCAGCTTGACCCAGCCGTCGCCGCGGCGGGCCTGCACGCGCACCCCGGCGGCGAGGTCGTCGGGGGCCAGTTCGACGGCCAGCCCGGGGATGTACCGGCGAGGTGCGGCCAGGTGCCGGCCGGCGCGGACGATGTGCGGCAGGTCGCGCTCGCCGTCGAGGACCCGGGTGTCGACCGGGGAGCCGCAGTCGCGCAGTGCCAGCACGCCCGCGGCCCGCTCGGCCAGCGCCTGCTCCCGCAGCCCGGCGAGGTCCTCGACGGCCACCCCTCCGGGGCCGATGCCGACGTGGCAGTGCGCGTCCACCAGCCCCGGCACCAGCCAGCCGCCGCGGCTGACCGTCTCGGCCCCCGGCACCGGTTCGGAGGTGATCCGGCCGTCGCGCACCCACAGATCCCGGTGCTCCCCCTCGGGGAGCACCACACCGGACAGGTGCAGGGCCGGCCCGCTCACCGGGACGCGCGAGCCGACGCCGGCGGGAGCACCGCAGCGCGTGCCGGCGAGCGAGGACCGGACCGGGGGCGGAGCCGAGCCCGTGTCACCGCCGCTCGTCCCCGGGCTGGTCGAAGTTCAGCTTGGTGAGATCGGGCAGCCCCTGGCCGTTGGCCAGACCGGGCGGCAGCGACGGCATCCCGCCGGGGAAGCCCCCGGGCATGCCCCCGCCGGGGAAGCCGGCACCGGGCGGCAGGCCGGGCGCACCGGTCGGCCGGCGGGCGGGACCGCCCTTCCCCTTGCCCTTGCCCTTCTTGCCCTTGCCGCGGGTCTGGGCCTGCATCTGCCGGCCGCGCGCCTTCTTCGACATGGGGCCCACGCCGGGCAGGCCCATGCTGCCGGCCATCTGGCCCATCATCTTCTGGGCCTGGGCGAAGCGCTCCAGCAGCTGGTTGACCTGGGTGACGGTCACGCCCGAGCCGTTGGCGATGCGCACCCGCCGCGACGCGTTGATGATCTTGGAGTTGACCCGCTCCTCCGGCGTCATGGAGCGGATGATCGCCGCGGTGCGGTCCAGGTCGCGGTCGTCGACCTGCTTGAGCTGCTCCTTCATCGCCCCCGCGCCGGGCAGCATGCCGAGCAGGTTGGCGATCGGGCCCATCTTGCGGATCGCCATCATCTGCTCGAGGAAGTCCTCGAGGGTGAAGCCCTCCCGCGAGGCGAGCTTGCCGGCCATCCGCTCGGCCTGCTCGGCGTCGAACGCCTGCTCGGCCTGCTCGATGAGGGTCAGCACGTCGCCCATGCCGAGGATGCGCGAGGCCATCCGCTCGGGGTGGAAGACGTCGAAGTCGGTCAGCTTCTCGCCGGTGGAGGCGAACATGATCGGCTGGCCGGTGACGTAGCGGACCGACAGGGCGGCACCACCGCGGGCGTCACCGTCGAGCTTGGTCAGGACCACGCCGCTGAACCCGACGCCGTCGCGGAAGGCCTCGGCCGTGGTGACGGCGTCCTGACCGATCATCGCGTCGACGACGAACAGCGTCTCGTCCGGCTGCACGGCGTCACGGATGCCGGCGGCCTGCGCCATGAGCTCCGCGTCGATGCCGAGCCGGCCGGCGGTGTCGACGACGACGACGTCGTGCATGGTGCGGCGGGCGTGCTCGACGGAGTCCGCGGCAACCCGGATCGGGTCGCCGATGCCGTTGCCCGGCTCGGGCGCGAAGACGTCGACCCCGGCCTGGCCGGCGACGATCGACAGCTGGTTGACCGCGTTGGGCCGCTGGAGGTCGGCGGCGACCAGCAGTGGGGTGTGGCCCTGGGACTTCAGCCAGCGGCCGAGCTTGCCGGCCAGCGTCGTCTTACCGGAGCCCTGCAGACCGGCGAGCATGATGACCGTGGGCGACTGTTTGGCGTGGCGCAGCCGCCGGGTCTCCCCGCCGAGGATCTCGATGAGCTCCTCGTTGACGATCTTGATGACCTGCTGCGCCGGGTTGAGTGCCTGGGAGACGTCGGCGCCGCGGGCCCGCTCCTTGACGGCGGTGATGAACGCCCGCACGACCGGCAGGGCGACGTCGGCCTCCAGCAGCGCGATGCGGATCTCGCGCGCGGTCGCGTCGATGTCGGCATCGGTGAGCCGACCCTTGCCGCGCAGGCCGCTGAAGACCTTGTCCAGGCGGTCGGAGAGGGTCTCGAACACAGCACGTCCTCGGGTACGTCGCGGGCGCGGCCCGCCGGTCGGACCGACCGGCTGCTCGGCTCCGGCACCCGGGGGACCCCGGCACCGTCGCGCCACCTCCCGACCAGCCTAACGAGCGCCGGCCGGATGCCGGTCCCCTGCGGGCCGGGCAGGCCGGTTCAGGCCGCCCGGGCGACGGACGCGGCCACGACGGCGGCACCGGAGCCGGCGACCACCGCGGCACCGCAGTCGGCGCAGGCCCACTCCGGGCACTCCCCGCCGTCCTCGGCGTGCCCGTCGACGCACGGCGGCTGCACGAACTCCCGGTCGTCCCCGCAGGCCGCGCAGCGCCACACGCGCCCCTCGGCCGTCGCGATCTCGAAGGACCGGTGGCCCATCAGCGAAACCCCCTCCGCGTCGGTGGGACCGTTCCGTCCCACTCGCCCGCGACGGTGACACGGGGTACCGACAGAACCGCGCAACTCAGTGCGGCGTGTCCGCCACCGGCTCGGCCGCCCCGCCGCGGACGGCGACGGCCAGGGCGGCCTCCACGCGGGTCCGCTGCGCGTCGTCGATCGGCACCCCGGAGGGGTTGCTGACGTAGAAGTGGTCGGCCGCGTCGGCGCCCAGGGTCTCGATCCGGGCCGACGTCACGTCCAGCCCCTCCCCGGCGAGGGCCGCGGTGAGCCGGTACAGCAGCCCGGCCCGGTCGCTCGCCCGCACCTCGACGATGCCGGTGGCGTCCCCGGTCACCTCGCCGTTGTGCCAGGAGATCCGCGGCGGGGCAGACCGTCCGGCGTCCTGCCGGTAGTCGGCCTCGCGCTGCCGCAGCCGGTCGGCCAGCGGCAGCGTCCCCTCCAGGGCCGCGCGGACGGCGTCGGCCAGGATCGAGGGCACCGGCACCCGCCCGAACCGCGGCCGGACGGCGAACACGGCGGTGGCCCGGCCCTCGACGACGTTGACCTTCGCGGCGCGCACGTCGAGCTGGTTGAGCGCGAGCACCCCGGCCAGCGAGCTGAACAGGCCGGGCCGGTCGGGGGCGCCGATGGTGACCTGCTGGCCGTCGGCGACGTCCTCGACCCCCACGGTGACCCCACCCGCGCCCCCGGGCAGGTCCACCGGTGCGGAGCTCACCTGGGGCTCGACCGGGTGCAGCACCGGCTCCTGCTCCCGGGAGGGGACACCGTTGAGCCGCCCCTGCACGCGCGCGACCAGCGCCGCCACGAGGTGGGCCTTCCACGGGCTCCAGGCCGAGGAGCTGGTCGCGGCGCCGTCGGCCTGCGCCAGGGCGTGCAGCAGCTGCAGCAGCGCGGGGTCGTGGCCGATCGTCGCCGCGACCCGGTCGACCGTCGCGGGGTCGTCGATGTCGCGGCGGGTGGCGGTGTCGGGGAGGAGCAGGTGGTGCCGCACCATCGCGGCCAGCGTGGCGACGTCGGCCTCGGAGAAACCCATCCGGGTGGCGACCGCCGCCGCGATCGGCTCCCCGACGACGCTGTGGTCACCGGGCCAGCCCTTGCCGAGGTCGTGCAGCAGCGCGCCGACGAGCAGCAGGTCGGGCCGGTCGACGTCGTGGGTCAGCTCCGCGGCCGCCGCGGCCGCCTCCACCAGGTGCCGGTCGACGGTGAACCGGTGCCAGGGGTGGCGCTGCGGCAGGGAGCGGATCCGGTCCCACTCGGGGAGCAACCGCGACAGCAGTCCCTCCTGGTCCAGCTGCTCGAGCACCGCGACCGCCGGCCGGCCGCTGGCCAGCAGCCGGAGGAACGACCAGCGCACCTCCGCCGGCCACGGCTCGGGCACCGGCGGCGAGTGCACCGCGAGCACCTTGAGGGTGTACGGCGACAGCAGCAGGTCGACCCGGGCGGCCGCGGCCGCACCGCGCAGCACCAGCCCCGGGTCCGCGGCCGGGCGGGCGTCCCGGGCGAGGACGACCTCGTCGCCCTGCCGGACCACGCCCTCGGCCAGCGGCTCCCGCCGCACCCGCCGGTAGCGGCCGCGGGGACGGCGCACGAGGGCCGCCTCCACCCGCCGCCACGTCTCGTCGGCGACGAACGCCAGCCGCCGGCCGGCCAGGCTCACCTCGCGCAGCAGCGCGTCCTCGTCGGGCAGCCCGAGCGCCACGGCCACCGGCCGCTGCTCCTGGCGGACCAGCACGTCGGTCGCCCGGCCCGAGCGCCGGCGCAGCTCGTCGCGGACGTCGAGCAGGAAGGCGTAGGCCGTCTCCGCCTCGGCGGTGGGCTCGTCGGCCAGCTGGGCCGCGGCCACCGCACGGAGCACCTGGCCCTCGCGCAGCCCGCCGTAGGCCTCCTTGAGGTCCGGCTCGAGCAGGAAGGCCAGCTCGCCGACCTGCCGGGCGCGGCCGCGGCGCAGGTCGCGCAGCTGCGGCAGCAACCGGGACGCCGACTGGCGCCAGCTGGCCAGTGTGGCGGTGCGCAGGGCCGCGGCGAGGTCGGCGTCACCGGCCACCAGCCGGGCGTCGAGCAGCCCGAGCCCGGCCTTGACGTCGGTGGAGGCCACCCCGACCGCCTCGGCCACGGTGCGCACCGAGTGGTCCAGCCGCAGCCCGGCGTCCCAGATCGGGTACCAGACCGCGTCGGCGAGGGCGGCGATCTCCGGCCGGCCGTCGTGCACGAGCACGAGGTCGAGGTCCCCGTGGGGCGGGAGCTCGCGACGGCCCAGGCTGCCGACCGCGACCAGCGCGAGCCCCTCGGTGCCCGTCCGTGGCGGCGGCGCCCCCCGCTTCCCGCGCGGCGCCGGCGTGCCCGCGACGGCCTCGTCCAGCAGTCCGGCCAGCCAGGCGTCCAGCTCCTCGCCCCGCCGCGCCCGCGGCAGTGCGGGCAGCGACCCGGTGTCCAGCACGTCTCCCCCTCCGGTTTGCTCCTGACCGAGAAACGACGGCGGCCGGGGTGGCGGGTCCTCCCACCACCCCGGCCGGCTCGTCGTGCTGTCCTGCCGGGCGCTACAGGGCGTCGGCGCCGCGCTCACCGGTGCGGACCCGGACGATCTCGTCGATCGTCGTCACCCACACCTTCCCGTCGCCGATCTGGCCGGTGGACGCCGCCTCCACGATGGCGTCGACCACCCGGGCGGCGTCGATCTCGCCGACGACGACCTCGATGCGGACCTTCGGCACGAAGTCCACCTGGTACTCCGCGCCCCGGTAGACCTCGGTGTGGCCCCGCTGGCGGCCGAAGCCCTGGACCTCGCTGACGGTCAGCCCCGCGATCCCGATCAGCTCGAGGGCGTTCTTGACGTCGTCCAGCTTGAACGGCTTGACGATGGCGGTGACGAGCTTCATGCCCGGATCCCTTCCGTGTTGCGCGCCTCGGCGTGCGCCTGCGCGGTGAGTGTCGCAGCGCCGCCGCCACCGCCCCCGAGCGAGGCGAGGTCGTAGCCGGTCTCAGCGTGCACGGCGCCGTCGATGCCGCTGACCTCCTCTTCCTCGGTGATCCGGAAGCGCATCGTCTTGGCGATGACGAACCCGATGACCAGGGTGAGGACGAACGAGTAGACGAGGACCGCGAACGCGCCGATGGCCTGCCGCCACAGCTGGTCCAGGCCACCGCCGTAGAAGAGCCCGTCGACACCGGCCGTGGTGGCCGCGGAGGCGAAGAGGCCGACCGCGAGGGTGCCCCACAGGCCGCCGACGAGGTGGACGCCGACGACGTCGAGGGAGTCGTCGTAGCCCAGCCGGTACTTCAGGCCCACCGCGAGGGCGCAGAGCACGCCGGCGATCAGGCCGACGAGGATCGCGCCGAGCGGGGTCACGGAGGAGCAGGCCGGGGTGATGGCGACCAGGCCCGCGACGACGCCGGAGGCGGCGCCCAGCGAGGTGGCGTGGCCGTCGCGCAGCTTCTCGGTGAGCAGCCAGCCGAGGGTGGCCGCACCGGTGGCGGCGAGGGTGGTCACGAAGACCTCGGCGGCCTGGCCGTTGGCCGACAGCGCGGAGCCGGCGTTGAAGCCGAACCAGCCGAACCAGAGGATGCCGGCGCCGATCATGACCAGCGGCAGGTTGTGCGGGCGCATCGGGTCGCGGCCGAAGCCCCGCCGCTTGCCGAGCACCAGGGCCAGCGCCAGGCCGGCGGCACCGGCGTTGATGTGCACCGCCGTGCCACCCGCGAAGTCGATGGCCAGCAGGTCGTTGGCGATCCAGCCGCCGGTCTCCGACTCCGCCCCGTTGAAGGCGAACACCCAGTGGGCGACCGGGAAGTAGACGATCGTGGCCCAGATGCCGGCGAAGACCATCCACGGGCCGAAGCGGGCGCGGTCGGCGATGGCACCGGAGATCAGCGCGACGGTGAGGATCGCGAACACCGCCTGGAAGGCGACGAAGGCCAGCGACGGGATGGTGAAGACCAGGTTCTCCGGCGCGAAGGCGGCGTCGAGGCCGCCGGTGCCGATCAGCGAGGAGAGCCCGAAGAACTCGAACGGGTCGCCCAGCAGACCGCCGCCGACGTCGTCGCCGAAGGCCATCGAGTAGCCGTAGAGCACCCAGAGCACGCCGATGAGGGCGAGCGCGCCGAAGCTCATCATCATCATGTTGAGCACGCTCTTCGCGCGGACCATGCCGCCGTAGAAGAGCGCCAGACCCGGGGTCATGAACAGCACCAGTGCGGCGCTGATGAGAACCCAGGCGGTGTCGCCGGTGTCCACGGCAACCTCCTGACGGGATCGGTGTGGCGGGGCCACGGGGTGGCGTCGGCGTGGGGTCACGCCGGGGCCGAGGGGCTCGGACGGTCACCCCTCCAGCGAGGGGCGACGTGGCGTTCACCGTGCCGCGCGCCTGTTTCCGGGGGCGACGCGTCGCTGTTTCCGGACGGTGAACTCCGGCCCGCGTGTCCGGCCCTCGTGTTCCAGCCGTGTTGCGGACCCCCCCGGCGCGGCCGCACCGCGCTTGTTGCGACCCGTGTGCAATTGCGAAGGGGGTGCAATAAGGTCGCGGCGGCGCAGGTCGCGCCCCCACCGACGACTGATCCCCAGGAGGCAGCGTGCACGTCCCCGACGGGTTCCTGGACGCCTCGACGTCCGTGGCCACCGGGGTCGTGGCCGCCGGCACGGTCGCGGTGGCCCTGCGCGGCGCGCGCCGCGAGCTCGACGAGCGCACCGCTCCCCTGGCCGGCCTCACCGCCGCCTTCGTCTTCGCCGTCCAGATGATGAACTTCCCCGTCGGCGCCGGCACCAGCGGTCACCTGATCGGCGGCGCGCTCACCGCCGTCCTGGTCGGGCCGTGGACGGCGGTGCTGTGCATGACCGTCGTCCTCCTGGTGCAGGCGGTGCTGTTCGCCGACGGCGGGCTCACCGCGCTGGGCACGAACGTCACGCTCATGGGCCTGGTCGCCGTCGGCGTGGGCTACGGCGCCTTCCGGCTGCTGTCGGCCGTGCTGCCGCGCACCCGCACCGGCGTGCTGACGGCGGCCGGCGTGGGCGCCTTCCTGTCGGTGCCCGCGGCCGCGCTGGCCTTCGTCGCCCTGTTCGCCGTGGGCGGCGTCGCCGACGTCCCGATCGGCACCGTGGCCGCCACGATGGGCGGCATCCACCTGCTCATCGGCCTGGGCGAGGCGGCGATCAGCGTCGCCGTCCTCGGTGCGGTCCTCACCGTCCGGCCCGACCTCGTCTGGGGGGCGCGCTGCCTGCGCACGGTCGCGCAGCTGGCCCCGCGTCCGACGACGACCACGGGAGGCCCCCGATGACCGTCTCCCGCCGGACCACCGGCCTCCTCCTCCTCGGGCTGGTGGTGACCCTGCTCATCGCCGGGGTCGGCAGCTACTACGCGAGCTCCCACCCCGACGGGCTGGAGTGGTCGGCCGAGCAGGAGGGCTTCCTCGACACCGCGCGCGACAGCGCCACGGCCGACTCCCCGCTGGCCGACTACGCCGTCGCCGGGGTCGACGACAGCCGGCTCTCCGGTGGTCTCGCGGGCGTCGTCGGGGTCGCGGTCACCCTGGTCCTCGCCGGCGGCGTCACCGTGCTGGTCCGCCGGCGCGGCCGGGAGCCCGCCGGCACCGGCGACTGACGTGGGTGCCGGGCACGGCGGGGCCCTCGGCTCCGCCTACCTCGCCGGCGCGAGCCCGGTGCACCGGCTGGAGCCGCACCTGAAGCTCGTCGCCGTCCTCGGGTTCGCCCTGGTCGTGGTGGCCACCCCGGTGCACGCGCCGTGGGCCTGGGCCGCCTACGCCGGGTACCTCGCCCTCGTGCTCGGCGCCGCCGGGCTCGCCGGCATCGGCCCGCGGCGGCTGGCCCGGGGCCTGGTCGTCGAGGTGCCCTTCGTGCTGTTCGCCCTGCTGCTGCCGCTGGTCGCGCGCGGGCCCCGGGTCGACGTCCTCGGGCTCTCGCTGTCGGAGAGCGGGCTGACCGCCGCGGGCGGGCTGCTGGCCAAGGCGACCCTCTCGGTGCTCGCCGCCACCGTGCTGGCGGCCACCACCGAGCCCCGGGCGCTGGTGCGCGGCCTGGAGCGGCTGCGGCTGCCCTCGGTGCTCGTGCAGATCCTGATGTTCATGTTCCGCTACGCCGACGTCGTCGGCGGCGAGCTGCGCCGCATGCGGGTGGCCCGGGAGTCCCGCGGGTTCCGCGGCCGCCACGTGGGCGCGCTGCGGGTGCTCGGCCCCGCGGCCGGCTCGCTGTTCATCCGCTCCTACGAGCGCGGCGAGCGGGTGCACCTGGCGATGCTGTCGCGCGGCTACACCGGGCGGATGCCCAGCGGCCCGGTCGCCGCGGTGCCCGCGCAGGCGTGGCTGTCCGCCCTCGCCCTGCCGCTGGCCGCGGGCGCCGTCCTCGCATCTGGTCTCCTCCTCGGGTGAACACCGCCGCACCCTCCCCGCTGGGCTCCTCGCCCCCGGAGCCCTCCCTCCGCGTCGAGGACCTCGCCTTCGCCTACCCCGACGGTCACCAGGCCCTGTTCGGCGTCGACCTGCGGATCGAGGCGGGCGAGCGGGTGGCGCTGCTCGGGCCCAACGGCGCGGGCAAGACCACCCTGGTGCTGCACCTCAACGGCATCCTGCGCGGCGGCCGGGGATCGGTCGCCGTGGCCGGGCTGCCGGTCGACCAGCGCCATCTGCAGGAGGTCCGGCGGCGGGTCGGCATCGTCTTCCAGGACCCCGACGACCAGCTGTTCATGCCCACCGTCGGCGAGGACGTCGCCTTCGGCCCGCGCAACCTCGGCCTGCCCGAGACCGAGGTGGCCGCCCGCGTCGCCGCCGCGCTGGACCAGGTGGGCATGGCCGGGTCCGCCGACCGCCCGCCGCACCACCTGTCCTTCGGGCAGCGCCGGCGGGTCGCGGTGGCCACCGTCCTGTCGATGCACCCGGAGATCCTGGTGCTCGACGAACCGTCGTCCAACCTCGACCCGGCCGGACGCCGGGAGCTGGCCGAGGTGCTCACGAGCCTGCCGGTGACCATGCTGATGGTGACCCACGACCTGCCCTACGCCCTGCAGCTGTGCCCGCGGTCGGTGGTCCTGGACGGCGGGGTCGTGGTCGCCGACGGGCCGACCCGCGAGCTGCTGGCCGACACCGGGATGCTGGCCCGGCACCGGCTGGAGCTGCCCTACGGGTTCGACCCGGCCAACGTGCCCTAGTCGGCGCCACCCACGAGCGCCTCGGCGAACGCCTCCGGCTCGAACGGCGCGAGGTCGTCGGCGCCCTCCCCCAGCCCGACCAGCTTCACCGGGATGCCGAGCTCCCGCTGCACCGAGACGACGATCCCGCCCTTGGCGGTGCCGTCGAGCTTGGTCAGGACGACGCCGGTGACGTCGACGGCCTCGGTGAACACCCGCGCCTGGACGACGCCGTTCTGGCCGGTCGTCGCGTCGAGCACCAGCAGCACCTCGGTGACCGGCGAGACCTTCTCCACGACCCGCTTGATCTTGCCGAGCTCGTCCATCAGGCCGCCCTTGGTGTGCAGCCGGCCGGCGGTGTCGACGACGACGGTGTCCACCTCGGCCTCCACACCGGTGCGCACCGCCTCGTAGCCGACCGACGCCGGGTCGGCCCCCTCGCGCCCGCGCACGGTGAGGACGCCGACCCGCTCGCCCCACGTCTCCAGCTGGTCGGCGGCGGCGGCGCGGAACGTGTCGGCGGCGCCCAGCACGACGCTCTTGCCGTCCCCGACGAGCACGCGGGCGATCTTGCCGACCGTCGTCGTCTTGCCGGCGCCGTTGACGCCGACCACCAGCACCACACCCGGCCGGCCGTCGTGGCGGTCGACGGCCAGCGCGCGGTCGAGGTCGGGCCCCAGCACGGCGGTGAGCTCCCGGACCAGCAGCCGGCGCAGCTCCGGGCCCGAGGCGGTGGCCAGCACCAGCGACTGCGTGCGCAGCCGCTCGACGATCTGCGTGGTGGCCGCGATGCCGACGTCAGCAGCCAGGAGGGTCTCCTCGACCTCCTCCCAGTCGTCCTCGGTGAGCCGCTCGCGGGCCAGCACGGTGAGCAGGCCGCGGCCCAGGGAGGACTGCGACCGGGCCAGCCGGGAGCGCAGCCGCACCAGCCGGCCCGCCGAGGGGGGCGGGGTCTCGAAGACCAGGCCCGGCTCCGGCTCCGCTGGGGGCAGCGGCGCCTCCGGGACCGGCGGCGCCTCGGGCTGCACGGTGTCGGGCTGCGCCTGCTCGGTGGGCGGGGCGGCCTCGGCCGGTGCGGGGGGCCGCGGCCTGGTGAGGGTCGTGCCGAGGGCGGCGTCCTCGTCCAGGCGGGTGGTGCGGCGGCCGCGGCCGACGAGCAGGCTGACCCCGAGGACCAGCGCGACGACGAGGATCGCGACCGCGATCAGCACGAACTCCATGGGGTCAGTCTCCCAGCCCACGTACGGCCAGGTCTGGGCGGAATCCAGGTCCGTGGGCCAGGCTGGTCGGCATGCCGCTGCCCGGCCGGGAGTCCCCGGTCATCCTGCTCGGACCGCTGCTGCGGCACGTCGACCCCGTCTCGGCCACCGTGTGGGTCGAGACCGACCGGCCGTGCCAGGTGACGGTGCTCGGTCGCAGCGCCGACACCTTCACCGTCGGGGGGCACCACTTCGCGCTCGTCCTCGTCGAGGGCCTGGAACCGGGCAGCACCACGCCCTACGACGTCCGCCTCGACGGCGACCGGGTGTGGCCGGAGGCCGCCTCGACCTTCCCGCCGAGCCGCATCCGGACGCCGGGCCGACCGGGGCCCTTCCGCATCGCCTTCGGGTCCTGCCGCTACGCCACGCACAGCACGGTCGACGTCGACGAGGGCATCCCGCCGGACGCGCTGGACACCTACGCCGCCCGCCTCGCCCAGCTCCCGGAGGGCGAGTGGCCCGACGCGCTGGTCCTGCTCGGTGACCAGGTGTACGCCGACGAGCTGACGGGAGCGACCCGCCGGTGGCTGTCGCTGCGCCGGGGCGAGCACGCGCCGGCCGGCAGCCAGGTCGCGGACTTCGAGGAGTACACCCGCCTCTACGCGGAGTCCTGGAGCGACCCGCAGGTGCGCTGGCTGCTGTCGACGATCCCGTCCTCGATGATCTTCGACGACCACGAGATGATCGACGACTGGAACAGCTCGGCCGCCTGGCGGCGCAGGGTGACCGGCAAGGAGTGGTGGGAGCACCGGATCAGCGGCGGGCTGGTCAGCTACTGGGTGTACCAGCACCTGGGCAACCTCAGCCCGCAGGAGCTGGCGGAGAACGCGACGTGGCAGGCGGTGAACGAGTACCCGGGCGACGCCGAGCCGGTCCTGCGGGCCATGGCCGACGCCGCCGACACCGAGCCCCGGTCGGTCCGCTGGAGCTTCGTGCGGCACTGGGGCGAGGCCCGCATGGTCATGGTCGACAGCCGGGCCGGGCGGGTGCTCGACGAGCACCAGCGGCGGATGGTCGACGACGAGGAGTTCGCCTGGGTGGAGGCGGCGCTGCGCCGCGCGGTCGACGAGGGGGTCGAGCACCTGGTCCTCGGGACGTCGCTGCCGTGGCTGCTGCCGCACGCCATCCACGAGCTCGAGCGGTGGAACGAGACGCTCAACGGCCGGCACCTCGGCGGGCCCGTCGGATGGCTGTCGGAGCAGCTGCGGCAGGCTGCCGACCTGGAGCACTGGGCGGCGTTCGGGGACTCCTTCGAGCGGCTGGGCCGGGCGCTGGTCGCGGTGGCCCGCGGGGAGCACGGCCGGGCGCCGGTGACCGCGCTGGTGCTCTCCGGCGACGTCCACCACGCCTACGCCGCGGAGCTCGTCTCCCCCGGCGGGCTGACCACCCGGGTGCACCAGCTGACCGTCTCCCCGCTGCACAACCAGGCGCCGCACCCAATCAAGGTCGGTTTCCGCATCGGCTGGAGCCGCTGGGCACGGCGGCTGACCACCGGCATGGCGCGGCTGGCCCGCGTGCGGCCCTCGGAGCTGCGCTGGGCGAAGATCGCCGGACCCTTCTTCGGCAACCAGCTCGGTGAGCTGGTGCTCGACGGCCGCGAGGCGCGCTTCCGGCTGTTCGTCTGCGAGCGCCGGCCGGACGGCGGGGACTCCCTGCGCCAGGTCGCCGACCTGCCGCTGTCCGACCCCGTGGCCGCGGAGGTGACAGGCTGAGGCGGTGACCGACGCGACCGGGGCGAAGCCCGCACCGGGCCCCGACCAGCCGCCCATCCCCGTCCGGCTGGTCACCTTCAACACCCACCACGGGGTCGGCGACGACGGCCGCCATGACCTGCCGCGGCTGGCGAAGGTGCTGGCCGCCGCGGACGCCGACGTGATCTGCCTGCAGGAGGTCGACCGGCACTTCGGCGACCGCAGCGAGGACGTCGACCAGGCGCTGCTCCTCTCCCGGGCCCTGGACATGCAGCTGGCCTGGGGTCCGGCGATCGACGAGCCCGGCCGCCACGGGCGCGAGCGCCGCCAGTACGGCAACGCCCTGCTGTCGCGGCTGCCGATCCTGGTCAGCGACGTCCACCCGCTGCCGGCGACCGGGGAGCCGCGCAGTGCGCTGCGGACCATGGTGGAGCTGGACGGCGGCACCCTCTGGGTGACCACGACGCACCTCTCCACGCGCTCGGCCGGCGAGCGGGCCGCGCAGGCCGCCCGGCTGGCCTCCCTGCACACCGAGCCGATGGCGGCCGGCGTCCTCGCCGGCGACTTCAACGCCACACCGGACGAGCCGGAGCTGGCCGCGCTGCGCGAGCGGTTCACCGACGCCTGGGAGCTGGCCCGCGACCGCGACGACCAGGCCGGGTGGCGGTTCTGGCAGCACGACGAGGGCCTGACCCACCCCGCGCGGCACCCGCACCGCCGGATCGACCACGTGTGGGTGACGCCGGGGACCGCCGTCGCCGGGGCCCGCGTGCTCGTCGGGGACGGCGCCTCGGACCACCTGCCGGTCGTCGTCGACCTCGAGGTCCCCTCCGGCGTCTAGAAGGACCCCCTGCCCCCCACCACTCGCGAGCTCGCGGTGGGCCCCTGCAGGGGGCCGCTAGGCGGGTTCGGCCTCGCGCAGGCGCTGGCTGATGACGCCGGTGATGCCGTCGCCGCGCATGCTCACCCCGTACAGGGCGTCAGCGATCTCCATCGTCCGCTTCTGGTGGGTGATGATGATCAGCTGCGATGTCGACCGCAGCTGCTCGACCAGGGTCAGCAACCGGCCGAGGTTGACGTCGTCCAGCGCCGCCTCGACCTCGTCGAGCACGTAGAACGGCGAGGGCCGGGCCCGGAAGATCGCGACCAGCAGCGCCACCGCCGTCAGCGAGCGCTCGCCGCCGGACAGCAGCGACAGCCGCTTGACCTTCTTGCCCGGCGGGCGGGCCTCGACCTCGACGCCGGTGGTGAGCATGTCGTCGGGGTCGGTCAGGGTCAGCCGGCCCGCGCCGCCGGGGAACAGCGTGGCGAAGACCTGCTCGAACTCCCGCTGCACGTCGGCGAAGGCCGAGGAGAACACGGTGTGGATGCGCTCGTCGACCTCACGGACGACGGTGAGCAGGTCGCGCCGGGTGGCCTTGAGGTCCTCGAGCTGGGTGGCGAGGAAGGAGTGCCGCTCCTCCAGGGCCGCGAACTCCTCCAGGGCCAGCGGGTTGACCTTGCCGAGGGTGGCGAGGTCGCGCTCGGCCTTGGCGGCCCGCCGCTCCTGCGCGGCGCGGTCGTAGGGCTCCGGCTCGGGTTCGGGCTCCCCCGCCGCCCGGGCCGCGGCGACCCGGGCGGGGGTCGGGGGCACGGGCGCGGCCGGCCCGTACTCGGCCAGGAGCGTCGGGAGGTCGACGCCGTACTCCTCGGCGGCGCGAGCCTCCAGCGCCTCGATCCGGTACCGCTGCTCCGTGCGGGCCACCTCGTCGCGGTGCACCTCGTCGGTCAGCCGCTCCAGCTCGGCGGTGGCCGCACGGACCGCCGCCCGCACCTCCAGCAGCTCGGCCTCCCGCGCCGTGCGCACGCGGGCCAGCTCGTCGCGCTCGGTGGCGGCGCGGGTCAGCGACTCGGCCAGGGCGGCCAGCGCCGCCTCCGCGCCGGCCCGCACCCGCGCGGCGACCTGCGCGCCCCGCTCCCGGGCGACCCGGGCGGCGGCCGCCCGCTCCCGTGCGGCGCGTTCCTGGCGGGCCTGCCGGCGCAGCGAGTCGGCCCGGCCGGACAGCGCCCTCGCCCGCTCCTCCGCTGTGCGCACGGCCAGCCGGGCCTCGGTCTCGGCCTGGCGGGCGGCGGCGGTCTCCAGCCGCAGCCGGTCACGGACGGCGGGGTCGGGCTCCTCCTCCACCGGTGCGGCCTCGGCCTCCGCCAGCCGCTCCTCCAGCCCGGCCAGGGCGGTCTGCGCCTGCTCGAGGGCCTGCTCGGCACGCACGCGGGCGGCGGCGGAGCGCTCGGCCTCGGCGGCGGCGGAGCGGGCGGCGGCGCCCAGCTCGGCCAGCTGGGCGGCGGCCGCGGAGCGGGTGCGGTCGGCGGCCTGGCGGGCGGCGAGGGCGGCGTCCACGTCGGCGGAGCGGTCCCGCGCGGTCGAGCGGGCGGCGGTCAGCCGGTCGGCGAGCTCGGCGGCCCGCGCCGCGGCGGCGGTGAGCTCGCGGCCGGCCTCGTCGACCCGGGCCCGCACCTCGAGGCCGGAGGGCGCGTTGGCCGACCCGCCGACCGACCAGTCGGCCCCCACCACGTCGCCGTCCGCGGTGACCGCCCGCACCCGCGGGTGGGTGCGCACGAGTGCGACGGCGTCGTCGAGGCCGTGCACGACGGCGACCCGGTCCAGCGTGCGGGCGAGCGCGGGGCGCAGCTCGTCGGGGGCGGCCACCAGGTCCAGCGCCCACCGGGCACCGTCCGGCAGCTCCGGCCAGCCCTCACGGGGCAGGGGCGGCAGGCCGCCGGTGACCAGCAGTCCCGCGCGTCCGCCGTCGACGTCCCGGAGGTGGGCCAGCACGCCCGCGGCGCCGGCGACGCCGTCGACGACGAGCGCGTCGGCCAGGCCGGCGAGCGCGGCGGCCAGTGGCACCTCCGCGCCGGCCTCGACGGTGATCCGCTCGGCCACCGGCCCGAGGACGCCGGGCAGACCGGCGGCCAGCGCGGCGGCGGTGCCGTCGGCCGGCGCCAGGCCGAGGGCCAGGGCGTCGCGGCGGGCCTGCCAGGAGGCGCGGTCGCGCTCGGCGGCGCGCTCTGCGGCGGCCAGTTCGGTGACGACGGCCGCCGCCGCGGTGTGCGCGGCGACGGCGTCCTGGTGCGCGGTGACCAGGGCGACGTCGGTGTCCTCCTGGCCGGAGACCTCCTCGCGGCGCTCGGCCAGCCGCTCGGCGGCGACCTCGGCGCGGTCGGCGGCCTCCCCCGCCGCCAGCGCGAGCCGCTCGATCTCCGACTCCCCGGCCGACACCCGGGAGCGGGCGGCGGCGACCTGGCCGGACAGCCGGGCGAGCCCCTCCCGGCGGTCGGCCAGCGCCCGGGCGGCGGCGACCCAGGCCTTCTCGGCCGCGGCCAGCTCGGCCTCGAGGTCCCCGCGCGCGGCGACGGCGGCCGCCAGCCGTCCGCGCTCGGCCTCCAGCCCGGCGGCGAGCTCGGCCTCGGTGGCCGCGACCCGCTCGGCCTCGGCGTCCAGCTGGTCCGGGTCGCGCCCGCCGGCTGCGGCGGGCGGGGCGGCGGAGAGGTGCCGGTGCCGCTCGGCGGCCAGCTGGGCCACGCCGCGGAACCGCTCGGTGAGCGCCGACAGCCGGTACCAGGTGTCCTGCGCGCCGCCCAGCAGCGGCGCGTTGGCGGCGAGCTCGGCCTCCAGCCCCGACTCGCGGGTCGAGGTGCGCGCGAGGTCGGCCTCGACGGAGGTGCGGCGCTGCCGGGCGGCGGTCTCGTCGGCGACGTCCTTCTCCAGGGCGTCGCGGAGCTGGACCAGGTCGTCGGCGAGCAGCCGGAGGCGGGCGTCGCGCAGGTCGGCCTGGACGCCGGCGGCGCGGCGGGCGACCTCGGCCTGCCGGCCCAGCGGCTTGAGCTGGCGGCGCAGCTCGGCGGTGAGGTCGCCGAGACGGTCCAGGTTGGCCTGCATCGCCTCGAGCTTGCGGAGCGCCTTCTCCTTGCGCTTGCGGTGCTTGAGGACGCCGGCGGCCTCCTCGACGAAGGCGCGGCGGTCCTCGGGACGCCCGGAGAGGACGGCGTCCAGCTGGCCCTGACCGACGATGACGTGCATCTCGCGGCCGATGCCGGAGTCGCTGAGCAGCTCCTGGACGTCGAGCAGGCGGACCTTGTCGCCGTTGATCTCGTACTCGCTCTCACCGGAGCGGTACATGCGGCGGGTGATCGAGACCTCGGTGTACTCGATCGGGAGCGCGCCGTCGGCGTTGTCGATGGTGAGGGTGACCTCGGCCCGGCCGAGCGCCGGGCGGCCGGCGGTGCCGGCGAAGATGACGTCCTCCATCTTGCCGCCGCGCAGGCTCTTGGCCCCCTGCTCGCCCATGACCCAGGCGAGGGCGTCGACGACGTTGGACTTCCCGGAGCCGTTGGGACCCACGACGGCGGTGATCCCCGGCTCGAGGCGCAGGGTCGTCGCGGACGCGAAGGACTTGAAGCCCTTGAGCGTCAGGCTCGACAGGTGCACGGGGAGAGAACTCTAGCCCGGCGGTGCGCCCACGCCGGGGACGCGTGGCGCAGGCGGTGCGGGTGGTGCCGGTGGGACGGTGGAGTTCAGGCGAGCGCGGGCTCGGCGTGGTCGCCGGCGATGCTCAGCAGCTCGTGGGCGATGGCGGCGTCCCGCTGGGCGCGCAGTTCCTTCAGTTCCTGCTCCAGTCGGCGCACCTTCGCCCGGAGGACGGCGTTCTCCTCGACTACTCGGAGCTCCGCGGTGGTGACGACGTGACCGAACAGGGCCTTGGCCATGGCGAATGCGGCCTTTCGACTGCGTGAGTGTGTGACCTGCGCCCCGTTCGACGGTCGGCGCGGTCCGTGTGTTCCCAGGGTGACAGGCCAGGTCACAGAGGTCAACGGCCACCCTGCACACCCACCGTGTCGGGCGGGTGTCGCGTTCGTCACGCCGTGGTGAACCCGGTTCCCCCCTGTGCCTCGTCGTCCCGGACGTCGACCCGCGTGACGTGCCCGGGGGCGCCCGCGCCGTCGAGCTCGGCCAGGACGGCGGCCACCGCGGCGTCCTCACCCTCGAGCACGACCTCGACGCGGCCGTCGGCGAGGTTGGTCGCCGATCCGGCCAGGCCCGCGTCCGCGGCGCGGTTCCGGACGAACCAGCGGTAGCCCACGCCCTGCACGTCGCCGGACACGAGGGCGACCACGCGGCGGGTCATGACCGGCGGGCTCTCGGGCGGGGCTGGCAGCGCGGGCAGCTGTAGCTCGACCGGTTCATGAACGACTCCCGCACGATCGACGTCCCGCACCGGGGACAGGGCCGGTCGGCCTGGCCGTAGACGGCGAGGAACCGGGAGAAGTAGCCGCTCTGGCCGTTGACGTCGACGTACAGGGAGTCGAACGACGTGCCGCCCTGGGCCAGGGCCTCCCCCAGCACGTCGCGGACGCCGTCGAGCAGGTCGGCCACCTGCGCTCGGGTGAGCCGGTCGGTGGGCCGGTTGCCGTGCAGCCGCGCCCGCCACAGCGCCTCGTCGGCGTAGATGTTGCCGACGCCGCCGATCAGCGTCTGGTCCAGCAGTGCACGCTTGACCTCGGTGCGCCGCCGGCGCAGGGCGGCGCTGAAACCGTCGGCGTCGAAGGAGCCGTCGAGCGGGTCGATGGCGATGTGCGCCAGGCGCGGCGGCAGCCCGCCGTCCTCCCCACCCTCCTCGACGGCCAGCCCGCCGAACGTGCGCTGGTCGACGAAGCGCAGCTCCCGGCCACCGTCGGTGAACGTGAACCGTGCCCGCAGGTGCGTCTCGTCCGGGGCGGAGGGCTTCTCGACCAGCAGCTGGCCGCTCATGCCCAGGTGCGCGACGAGCGCGCGGTCCGACGGCGCCCCGTCGGGCTCGGCGAGCGGCAGCCACAGGTACTTGCCGCGGCGGCGGGCGGCGGAGAACGTGCGACCGGTCAGCGCCGTGACGAAGTGATCGGTCCCCTCCAGGTGCCGGCGGACGGCACGGGGGTGGTGCACCTCGACGGTGGCCACCGTGCGGCCGGCGACCCACTGCTCCAGGCCGCGCCGGACCACCTCGACCTCGGGCAGCTCGGGCACGGCGGTCAGCCCCCGTCGGCGCCCGTGGACGCCGCGGTCTCCGACTCCGAGAGGGTCCGCCAGGCGGTCTCGGCCGCCTCCTGCTCGGCGGCCTTCTTGGTGCGGCCGGCGCCGCGGCCGTACTCGGTGTCGGCCAGGACGACGGCCGCGGTGAAGGTCTTGGCGTGGTCGGGCCCCTCGTCCTCGACCAGGTAGATCGGGGCGCCCAGGCCCAGCGCGGCACCCAGCTCCTGCAGGCTGGTCTTCCAGTCCAGGCCGGCGCCGCGGGTGGCGGCCTGGTCCAGCAGCGGGTCGAACAGCCGGTGCACGATCGCCGACGCGGCGTCCAGGCCCAACCCCACGTGCACCGCACCGATCAGCGCCTCCAGCGCATCGGCGAGGATCGAGTCCTTCTCGCGGCCGCCGGTGGTCTCCTCACCACGGCCCAGCAGCAGGTGCGGGCCCAGCCCGCCGGCGCCCAGGAGCCGCGCCACCCCGGCCAGCGAGGTCATGTTGACCACCGAGGCACGCAGCTTCGCCAGCCGGCCCTCGGGCAGGTCGGGGTGACGGCGGTACAGCTCGTCGGTGACGACCAGCCCGAGGACCGAGTCGCCGAGGAACTCCAGGCGCTCGTTGGTGGGCAGCCCGCCGTGCTCGTAGGCGTACGAGCGGTGGGTCAGCGCCAACGCCAGCAGGCCGCCGGGCAGCTCGACGCCCAGGGCGTCGAGGAGCCAGGCGGCCGAGCGCTCGGCGTGGGCGACGCCGGCCGGAGAACGGCCGGCGGTCCCGCCCACCGCGGGCTGGGTGCCGGTGGCCGGGGTCGCCACGGCTGGTCTACCCGAGGATCAGACCGAGAGGACCTGACGGCCCTCGTACTGGCCGCAGTTCGGGCAGGCCTGGTGCGGCGGCTTGAGCTCGCCACAGGCCCGGTTCGGGCACGGCGACAGCGTGGGAGCGGACGCCTTCCACTGCGAGCGACGCATGCGGGTGTTGGCGCGGGACATCTTCCGCTTCGGGACGGCCACGGTCAGTTCTCCTCTGGGTTGTCCGTACCGGGGGTGCCCGGTTCGGAAGCGGAACGGTCGGACTGCGAGGTGCCGAAGCGCTGGGCCAGCCCGGCCCAGCGCGGGTCGAGCACCTCGTGGGTGTGGTCGGCCGGCAGGTCGTCCAGACGCTGCCCGCAGTCGACGCACAGGCCCGCGCAGTCCTCGGTGCAGGTCGGCGCCAGCGGCAGGCTGAGGACGACGAGGTCGCGGACCATCGGCTCGAGGTCGAGCTGCTCGCCCTCGACGCGCCGCACCTCGTCCTCCTCGCTGGTCGCCTCGGTGGTGCTGCCCTCGTAGGCGAACAGCTCCTGGACGTCGAGCTCGAGGGTGTCCTCGATCGGCTCCAGGCACCGCGCGCAGGAGCCGACGACGGGGACGTCGACCTCCCCCGAGACCAGCACGCCCTCCATCACCGACTCCAGCCGCAGCCGGAGCTGGACCGGGGCGCCCTCGGGGACGCCGATCAGCTCGACCCGCCAGTCGGCGGGCGCGGGCACCGTGCGCGCGAGCTCCTGCAGGGAGCCCGGGCGACGGCCGAGCTCCCGCAGCTCCACGCGCCAGGGGTTGGCGGCGGGACGCCGGGCGTCGGGGGACGCGGCGCCTGAGCGGGGCGGGTGAGCGGCAGGCATGTGAGTACTCGCGGTAGGCAGCGGGGATGGCGGCCGGCCGGGGTGCGGGACCTCCGGCGGTCGGACCGGTGCACCAGACTACCCGATGCGCGACCGGGCCCGTCCGGCCCGATCAGGCGCCCTCCAGGGGCCCGCCGTGAGCGTGCGGACGGCGGGGGGAGGGGGGCCATGTCTCAGGGTTCGCGGAGCGTGGAGCGCGCCTTCTCGACCGAGCGGAGCATCCGCTCCAGCGTGGTGCCGAAGTCGGCCAGCCGCGTGTCGACGTACTCGTCGACCTCGGCCCGCATGCGGTTGACGTCGGCGACGGTCTGCGCACCGAGCTCGTCGGCGCGGGTGACCGCACCCCGGTAGACCTCGGTCTC
This sequence comes from Geodermatophilus sp. SYSU D00705, assembly GCF_054050135.1. NCBI lineage: Bacteria > Bacillati > Actinomycetota > Actinomycetes > Geodermatophilales > Geodermatophilaceae > Geodermatophilus > Geodermatophilus sp. SYSU D00705. Next base: position 82,865 of record NZ_JBJGYT010000004.1, read on the forward strand.
GCTGACCAGCCGCTCGTGCTCGGCGTGCGCGGCGGCGACGATCTCGGCGTGCTGCGCCTGCGCGTCGGCCAGCACCGCCTCGTGGTGGCCGCGGGCCTCCTCGACGATGCGCTCGGCCTCCTCCTCGGCCCGCGCCAGCAGGTCCTCGGCCTCAGCCTGCGTCCGGGCGAGCAGCTCGTCACGCTGCCGGCGGGCGGTGCCCAGGATCTCCTCCCGCTGGCGCCGCGCGGCGCCGACGACCTGCTCGCTCTCGCTGCGGGTGCGCCCGGTCAGGCGCTCGGCCTCGGCCTGGGCCTGCTGCAGGATCTCGGTGCGCTGCTCGACGATCGCCCCGGCCTTGTGGACGTCGTCCGGCAGGTTCTCCCGCAGGTCGTCGAGCAGGTCGAGCAGGAGGTCGCGGGGCACCATGCAGGACCCGCCGGACATCGGGACGTTGCGCGCGTTCTCGATGACGCGGGCCAGCTCGTCGACGGTCTCGTAGAGCCGGTACACCACCTCGGTCACAGGTCCTCCTCGCTGGCGCTCGGCGGACCTGCGACCGGCGGTGCCGCGTTCGTGCGTGACCTCGCGAGCTCGGTCACGTGTTCTGCTCCCGGTGCGCGACCAGCCGCTCGTGGACCGCCTTGGGCACGAGGCTGGAGACGTCGCCGCCGAAGGTGGCGATCTGCTTGACCAGGCTCGAGGAGAGGTGGCCCACCTGCGGGGCGGTCGGCACGAAGAGCGTCTCGATGCCGGCCAGCTCGCGGTTCATCTGCGCCATCTGCAACTCGTACTCGAAGTCGCTGACCGCACGCAGGCCCTTCACGATGACCGGGATGTCGTTGCTGCGGCAGTAGTCGACCAGCAGCCCCTGGAAGCTGTCGACGGTGACGTTGGACAGCTCGGAGACCGCGTCGCGGAGCAGCTGCATGCGCTCCTCGACGGGGAACAGCCCGGCCTTGCCGGGGTTGACCAGGACGGCGACGACGAGCTCGTCGTAGAGCGCCGCCGCACGGGTGATGACGTCGACGTGGCCGTTGGTGACCGGGTCGAACGAACCGGGGCAGACCGCTCGCCTCACGGACAGCGACCGTACCGGAGCACCGCCTCGCCGTAGCGGCGGTCGCGTACTCCGGTCAGCGGTGTCGGCCACTCCCAGGGCTCCTCGCGGCTGGACCGCTCGACGACGACCAGCGCGTCCTCGGCCAGCCAGCCGCCGGAGACCAGCGACTCCAGCACGCCGAGGACCTCGGCCACCGGCGTGGCGTACGGCGGGTCGGCCAGGACGAGGTCGAACCGCGCCGGCGGCGGCCCGGCCACGACCGTGGGCACCGAGCCGGCGACCACCCGCCCACCGGGCAGGCCGACGGTGGCGAGGTTGGCGCGCAGCACCGGCAGCACCCGCGGGCCCGACTCGACGAGGACGACGGTGGCCGCCCCGCGGCTGAGCGCCTCCAGGCCCAGGGCGCCGGAGCCCGCGTAGAGGTCGAGGACGGCGGCGCCCTCGAGGTCCAGCAGCGTCGAGAGGCTGTTGAACAGCCCCTCGCGCGCCCGGTCGCCGGTCGGTCGGACGCCGGAGGGCGGCACCTTGAGCCGCCGCCCACCGGCGAGCCCGGAGACGATCCTCGTCACCCGCCCGCCTCTCAGGCCTTCTCGAGGTACTCGGCGCGCTCGTCGGTCGCGAGGGCGGCGACCTCCATGGCCAGACCCGGGTGGTCGGCCAGGCCGCGCTCGGTGGCGAGCAGGGCGGTGGCCTCGGCCCGGGCCTCGGCGATCAGCTCCTCGTCCTCGAGCAGGGAGAGCAGCTTGATCGTCGACCGCCGGCCGGACTGCGCGGCGCCGAGCACGTCGCCCTCGCGGCGCGTCTCGAGGTCCAGCCGGGCCAGCTCGAAGCCGTCGGAGGTGGACGCGACCGCGGCCAGCCGCTGTCCGGTGGTCGACGACGTGGACGCCTCGCTCACCAGCAGGCACAGCCCCTGGTGCTTGCCGCGGGCGACCCGGCCGCGCAGCTGGTGCAGCTGGCTGACCCCGAACCGGTCGGCGTCCATGACGACCATCACCGTGGCGTTGGGCACGTCGACGCCCACCTCGACGACGGTGGTCGCGACCAGGACGTCGACGTCGCCCGCGGCGAAGGCCCGCATCCGGGCCTCCTTGTCCTCCGGCGTCATGCGGCCGTGCAGCACCTCCAGGCGCAGCCCGGCCAGCGGCCCGGCGCGCAGGGCCTCGGCGACGTCCAGCACGGCCAGCGGCGGACGGCGGTCGGAGCCGTCGTCCGCGGGTGCGCCGTCGGCGTCCTCGGGCTCCTCCTCGGCGCCGGCGTCCTCGCCGATCCGCGGGCAGACGACGTAGGCCTGCCGCCCGGCCGCCACCTCCTCGCGCAGCCGCTCCCAGGCGCGGTCGACCCAGCTCGGCTTCTCCCGCGCCGGCACCACGGAGCTGGCCACCCCGCCGCGGCCGCTGGGCAGCTGCCGCAGCGTGGAGGTCTCCAGGTCGCCGTAGACGGTCATGGCGACGGTGCGCGGGATGGGCGTGGCGGTCATGACCAGCACGTGCGGCGGGCGGTTCCCCTTGGCCCGCAGCGCGTCGCGCTGCTCGACGCCGAAGCGGTGCTGCTCGTCGACGACGACCAGCCCCAGGTCGGCGAAGTCGACGCCCTCCTGCAGCAGGGCGTGGGTGCCGACGACGATGCCGGCGCTGCCGTCGGCGACCGCGGCGCGCGCCTCCCGCCGGGCGGCGGCCTTCTGCGAGCCGGTGAGCAGCACCACCCGGGTGCCCTCGAGGGCGCCGTCCAGCTCCCCGGCGCGGCCCAGCGGACCGAGCAGCGCGCGGATGCTTCGGGCGTGCTGGGCGGCGAGCACCTCGGTGGGTGCCAGCAGCGCGGCCTGGCCACCGGCGTCGACCACCTGGGCCATGGCCCGCAGCGCGACGACGGTCTTGCCCGAGCCCACCTCGCCCTGCAGGAGCCGGTGCATCGGCTGCTCGCGGGCCAGCTCGGCCGCCAACTCCTCCCCCACCTCGCGCTGGCCCTCGGTGAGCGCGAACGGCAGCGCGGCGTCGACGGCGTCGAGCAGGCCGCCCGGCCGCGCGGGCCGCGCGATGCCGGGTTCGAGGGCGGCGGCCTTCCGGCGCGCGGCGAGGGTGAGCTGGAGGGTGAGCGCCTCGTCCCACTTGAGCCGGTGGGCGGCGCGCTCGACGTCGTCGTTCGACGTCGGGCGGTGGATGTCGAGCAGCGCGGCGGGCAGGCTCGGCAAGCCGTGCCGGGCGCGGATCTCCTCCGGGAGGGGGTCCTCCACCAGGTCGGCGAGGTTGCCGGAGTGGTTGAGCAGGAGCTTCACCGAGCGCTGGATGACCCAGCTCGAGACGTCCTTGGTCGCCGGGTAGAGCGGGATCAGGGCGCGGGCCCAGTCCTCGTCGTCGTCCCCGGTCATGAGGTGGCAGTCGGGGTGGGCGAACTGCTTGCTGTTGCGCCACTCGCCGACGGTGCCGGCGAACAGGCCCCAGGCGCCCTCCTGCAGGTTGGCGTGCTTGCGGTTGAAGAAGACCAGCTGCATCGAGTTGGCGCCGTCGCCGACGGTCACCTCGGTGAGCGTGCCGGGCCGGTTGCGCATCTTGCGGGTGGAGACCTTGCGCACCTGGGCCAGCACGGTGACGCGGTCGCCGACCTGGAGGTCCTCGAGCTTGGTCATCTCCCCGCGGCGGGCGTACCTGCGGGGGTAGTGCCGCAACAGCTCGCGGACGGTGTGCAGCGAGAGCTGCTCGGCCATGGCCTTGGCCGTCTTGGCGCCGAGGACGCGGTCGAGCCGGGTCGACATGTCGACCGCCATCACTCCACCCCCACCTGGAGCGGGACACCCTCGGGGCCCTCGTCGTAGCGGGTCACCTCCACCATCGGGTGCGCCGCGGCGAGGTGCCCGCAGACGGCGTCACCGAGGGCGGCGTCGGGACCGACGACGAGCGTGACCAGCTCGCCCCCGGCCGAGAGCATCCGGTCCAGCAGCTCGCAGGAGACCCCGGCGAGGTCGCCGCCGACCAGGACGACGTCCCCTTCCGCCGACCCGAGGACGTCGCCCGGACGGCACGGCCCGGCGCTGGTCAGCGCCGCCTGCCCGGCGCGGGTCACCTCCGCCCATCGGGTCGCCGCGGCGGCCTCGGCCATGGTGATGACGTCGTCGTGGAAGCGCCGGCCGGGGTCGGCGACGGCCAGCGCGGCCAGCCCCTGCACCGGTGAGCGGGTGGGCACCACGGCCACGTCGCGGTCCTCCTCGCGGGCCCGGTCGGCGGCGCGGGCGGCCAGCGCGGTGAGGTCGGGGTCGTTGGGCAGGACGACGACGGACGCCGCGCCCGACGCGATGACCTCGGCGAGGACGTCGTCCTCGGTCACGCCGTCCGGACCGCCGGTGAGCACCCGCGCGCCCTCGCCGGCGAACAGCCCGGCCAGCCCCTCCCCGGGGACGATCGCGACGACCGCGCGCGTGCCCGCGGCCGGCGCCGGTGGCCGCACCGGGGCCAGCGGCGTCACCGCGATCCGGTACGGGCGCCCGGCCTCGATGCCGGCCTCGATGGCGGCACCGACCTCGGAGGTGTGCACGTGCACGTTCCACTCCCGGCCGCCGGGCGTGTCGACGCCCACCACGACCAGGCTGTCGCCGAGCGCGGCCAGCCGGTCGCGGAGCCGGGCCACGGCCGCGTCGTCGCTGCCGGCCAGCAGGTACTGCACCTCGCTGCCAGGGCCGGCCGGCGGCTGGTGCGGCCGGTCGGCGGGGCGCTCGTGGGGCCGCGCGCTCCGGCGGACCAGCGGCGGACGGGCCGGCTCCACCCCGGTCACGGTGGTGACGAGCGCGTCGAGGACCAGGCACAGGCCGGCGCCCCCGGCGTCGACCACCCCGGCGTCCCGCAGCGCGGCCAGCTGGCCCGGCGTGGCCTCCAGCGCCTCCCGCGCGCCGTCGGCCGCCGCCCGGACGACGGCGGCCAGGTCGGTGCGTCCGGCCGCCACCGTGGCCACCGCGGCCTCGGCACCGGCGCGGGCCACCGTGAGGAACGTGCCCTCCTCGGGGTCGGCGACCGCGGCGTAGGCGGCGTCGGCCGCCTTCTGCAGCGCGGCGGCGAACGAGGGGCCGTCGGCCGGGGCCACCCCGGCCAGCTGGTCGGCGAGACCGCGGACCAGCTGGGCGAGGATCGTCCCGGAGTTGCCCCGGGCACCGAGCACCGCGCCGCGGGCCAGGGCCGTCCACGCGGACTCCCCGGTGCCCGCCTCCTCCAGCGCGGCCAGCGCCGCCTGCGCGGTGAACAGGAGGTTGGTGCCGGTGTCACCGTCGGGGACGGGGAAGACGTTGAGGTCGTCGAGCCGACCACGGGAGTCGGACAGGGCCGTGACCGCGGCCCGGCACCACTGTCCGACCGCGGCGTCGTCGAGCGCCGGCAGCACGGGCGGAGGGTACCCACGGACCGCGACAGGACAGGCGACGGCGACCGGTCGCGGGCGGCGTCGACGACGTCACTCCCGGGCCCTCGGACAGGATCGCCGAGGAGCGGCTAGACTGTCGGACGGTCTGTATGCGGTCGCACCTGCGCACCGCCGTCTGTGAACGATTCTTTCTGGGAGTGATCCGCCGTGGCTGCCGTGTGCGATGTCTGTGGCAAGGGGCCCGGTTTCGGTATGTCGGTGTCGCACTCGCACCGCCGCACGCCGCGCCGTTGGAACCCGAACATCCAGTCCGTGCGGGCGCTCGTCGCCCCCGGCAACCGTCGCCGGATCAACGCCTGCACCTCGTGCATCCGTGCCGGCAAGGTCGTCCGCGGCTGATCCCCGCGGGCTGGTCCCACCTCCCGGCTCCGGCCGGGCCGAACCCCGGAGGTCCCTGACCTCCGGGGTTCTTCGCGTGGGCGAGGGGCGTTGGCCACGCTCCTGCGGTGTTCCTCCTGCTCCTGCGGTCGTGCAGACCCGCAAGGGCAGGCAGGACACCGCAGGAGCGGTCGCAGGTCACAGTCCGCGGGCGTGGGCGGCCGTGACGACCAGGTCGACCACCGTGTCCAGGGACAGGGCCGTGGAGTCGACGACCAGGTGGTAGTGCCGGGCCGCGGCGGGGTCGCAGCGGTAGAAGTGCCGCACGTACCCCTCCCGGGCCGCGTCGTTGGCCTCCAGCTCCCGCCGCACCTCCTCGACCGGTCGCCCGCTGCGCGCGACCGCGGCCGCCAGCCGGCGCTCGGGCGGGCCGTCGAGGCGCACGTGGAGCGCGTGCGGGCGGTCCCGGAGCACCAGCGCGGCCGCCCGGCCCAGCACCACGCCCCCGGGGCCGTCGGCGATCTCGCACACGACCCGCTCGGTCTGCTGCCGGAAGGCCCGCTCGTCCGGTTGCGGGGTCATCGGGACGATCCCGCCGACCGGGTCGGGCATCGTGCCCAGCGACGCCACGATCCGCCACAGCCCGCGGGCGACCTTCTCGTCGTTGGCCTCCGCGTCGCACAGCGGCACGCCCAGCCGCCCGGCGACCTGCGCCGGGATGGCCCGGTCGTGGAACACCAGCCCCAGGCGCTCGGCCACCGCCGGCCCGACCTCCGCTCCCCCGGCCCCGTACGAGGCCGAGATCGTCACGACCCCCGCGATCCCGATCCCCATGCCGGCTCCTCCTCGTCCGCTCGTGTGAGTCCCTTGCCGAGGAACACCGCCCCGGGCGCGTCGGCGTAGATGCCGTACCCGGCCACGGGGGTGTACCCCAGGGCGGCGTACAGGGCCAGCGCCTCGGGCTGCCGGTTGCCCGTGTTGAGCACCACCGCACGGTGCCCGGCGGCCGCCGCGCTCCGTTCCAGCTCGGCCATCAGCGCCTGGGCGAGCCCGCGCCGCCGGAACGCCGGCTCCACGTAGACCCGCTTGACCTCCACGACGCCGTCGGCGTGCACCCGCCACGCGCCGCAGCCGGCCGGGACGCCGTCGACCTCCGCGACGAGGAACAGCCCGGTCGGCGGCGCGAACTCGGCCGGGTCGACACGGGCCTCGTCGGGTCCGCCGTAGCGGGCCACGTACTCCTGCTGGACGCGCTCCACCAGCGCGCGGGCCACCGGGTCGTCGTAGCCCACGGCCCGCAGCCGCAGCTCAGCGGAAGTGGACATGACCGACCCCCTCCGCGCCGAGGGCCTCGGCCACCGCCGCCGCGGCCTCGCCGTCCACCCGGACGCCGGGGCCGCCGCCGGTCGCCGCCCGCACCGTGCCGATCGCCGTCCACCCGCCGGGCAGCGCGGTGCCGGCGGGGAAGGTGGCGATCAGGGCGTGGTCCTCCCCACCGGTGAGCACCCACGCCAGCGGGTCGCCGCCGAGCGCCGCGGCCACCTGCTGCAGCGGCCCGGCCGGTTCCAGGGTGGCCCGGACCAGCGCGGCGCGGTCCAGGTCGACGACGACGCCGCTGTCGTGCGCCAGGTGCCCGGCATCGGCGAGCAGACCGTCGCTGACGTCGCACATCGCCGTCGCCCCGGCCTCGGCGGCGGCGGGCCCGGCCGCGTACGGCGGCGCCGGGCGCCGGTGCGCGGCGACCGCCGCCACCGGGCTGGTGAAGCCCCGCCGCAGGACGGCCAGCCCGCAGGCCGACCACCCCAGCCGTCCGGCCAGCGCCAGGACGTCCCCCGGCCGCGCCCCCGAGCGCAGCACCGGCGCCCGCCCGCCGAGGTCGCCCAGGGCGGTCACCGACAGGACGACGGCGCCGCTGTCCGGTGCGGCCGAGACGGTGTCACCACCGACGACGGCCGCTCCCAGCGGGGCGCACTCCTCGGCCAGCCCGGCGGCGACCCCCTCCAGCCACGCGGTCGAGGTGTCCGGGGGGCAGGCCAGCCCGACCAGCAGCGCGGTGGCCACGCCCCCCATCGCCGCGACGTCGGCCAGGTTGGCCGCCGCCGCCTTGTGGCCGACGTCCTCGGCCGAGGACCAGTCCCGCCGGAAGTGGCGGCCCTCCACGAGCACGTCGGTGGTGGCCACGACCCGCCCGTCGGGGGCCCGCAGCACCGCCGCGTCGTCCCCCGGCCCGACCTCGGCGACCCGTGCGGCCCCGGCGCGGGCGAGCACCCGGGCGATGACGCCGAACTCGCCGACCACCCGCACGCTGTCCGCCGGGTCCTCCCGGGGCACCAGTGGACGAGGGCGAGTCACCGGTCACCCTCCACCGCTGAGGTAGGTTGCCGAACTGTCCGCCCACCGGCGCGGACGCCGCACCGGCAGCGCTGCCCGAGGAAAGGTCTCCCGTGGTCCACGCCTACATCCTCATCCAGACCGAAGTCGGCAAGGCCGCCCAGGTCGCCACGACGATCAGCCAGATCTCCGGCGTGACCAAGGCCGAGGACGTCACGGGTCCCTACGACGTGATCGTGCGCGCCGAGGCCGAGACCGTCGACGAGCTGGGCCGCCTCGTGGTGGCCCGCGTGCAGTCGGTCGACGGGATCACCCGCACCCTGACCTGCCCCGTCGTCAACATCTGAGCGCCCTGACCGAGAACCCCCCGCCTCGCGAGACCGCCCCTGACGGGGCGGCCTCCGAGGAGACCCCGGCTCCGGCACGCACCCGCCCCGACGACCCGCTGCGGCGGATCGCGCTGCTGGTCACCGCCGTGGTCGTGCCACTGGTCGTCGCGGTCGCCGTGCTCACCCGTGTCCTCGGCGACGGCACGGCGGACGACGGCGGCCAGGGCGTCGCCGAGGTCGAGGGCACCCCCGGCCCGGGCCGGGCGACCCTCCCGCCGCTGCCGGTGGAGGTACCCCCGGTGACCCCGGAGGCCGACGCCTCGTGCCCCGCGCTCATGGCCGCGCTGCCGCTGGAGCTCGCCGGCGAGCCGTCCCGGGCCGTGCAGTCGGACACCCCGTACGCCTACGCCTGGGGCGAGCCGCCGATCGTGCTGGTCTGCGGCGTCGACCGCCCCGCGGGGCTGGAACCGACGTCCCCGCTGATCCAGATCAACGGCGTCAACTGGCTCGTCGACACCAGCGACCCCGACTCCGTCGTCTGGACCGCCGTCGACCGCCCGGTCTACGTGCAGGTGACCGTCAGCGCCGACACCGACAGCGCGCCGGTCACCGCCCTCGGCCCGGTCATCGGGGACACCCTCCCGATCCGCCGGCCCTGACCGCTCAGGGCGGCGGCAGCCGGTCCAGCTGCTCGGCCAGCACGGCGTGCACCTCCGCCGAGGCCGCCGTCACCGACTCCGCGACCGCGCTGGCCCCGACGCTGAACACCCCGTGCCCGCACCAGGCGAAGGCGGCGGGCCCGGACAGGCCCCGGGCCGGGTCGGCCTCCTCCACCGTCAGGAGCCGGCAGCCCCCGGGCAGGTGCGGCGGGTCCTCACGCAGCACGCTGTCGTAGAGCTCCGCCTCGTTCTCCGCGAGGTCGCGGGCGTAGTCGCCGGCGCCGGCGCGGGTGTCGAACTGGTCGACGAACACGCTGGTCACCGGCCCCTGTCCGTTGCTCCAGAACCGCTCCCAGCCGTAGCGGTAGCCGTAGTCCCGGAGCACCTCGGCCTCCCGGCCCGGGTCGAGGGAGTAGGCGGCGACGTCGCGGGCCGACTTCTCCCCGGCGGGCGGTGAGAGGTCCTCGTCGGGCACCCGCGGCAGCCCCGAGGGCACCGTCGTGACGACCAGCACCTCCAGCTCCTCCGGCGAGGCCGGGGTGGGATCCGCGGGCGCGGCGGTGGGTTCCCCGTCGACGGTGCTGGTGCAGCCGGTGAGGGCCGCGGGCAGCAGTCCCAGCAGCAGCGCCGTCCCGCCCAGGCGGGCCGGCACCGGGAGGGTCACGCCCGCGCGCCGCCGTCCAGCGCCGGGGCCGCCGTCCGGGCCGCGGCCAGCGCGGCCCCGACGAGGCGGTCCACCAGCTGGGCGAAGTCGACGCCGGTCGCCGCCCACATCCGCGGGAACATCGAGATGGGCGTGAAGCCCGGCATCGTGTTCACCTCGTTGACGACCAGCCGCTCGGCGCCGTCGGGGCCGGCGCCGAGGAAGAAGTCGACCCGGGCCAGGCCCTGGCAGTCCATCGCCAGGTAGGCCCGGCAGGCGGCCTCGCGCACGGCGCGGGTCTGCTCGGGCGTGAGGCCGGCCGGGACGTCGAACTCGGCGGCGTCGGCCAGGTACTTGGCCGTGAAGTCGTACCAGTCGGTGCCCGGCCGCAGCCGGATCTCGGCCGGCAGGCTCGCCTCGGGTGGCCCGCCGTCGGGCCCGGCCAGGACGCCGCACTCGATCTCGCGGCCCGGGACGGCGGCCTCCACGACCACCTTCGCGTCGACCGCGGCCGCGGTGGCCACCGCCTCGGGGAACTGCGTCCAGTCGGTGACCCGGCTGATCCCGATGCTGGAGCCGGCCCGGGAGGGCTTCACGAAGACCGGCAGGCCGAGCCGCTCGCGGGTGGCCTCGTCGAGCAGCGCCGGGTCCGCCGACAGCGCGCCGGCGGCGTCGCGGAGCACCACGTGGTCCCCCTGCGGCAGCCCGGCGGCGGCCAACAGCTTCTTGGTGAACTCCTTGTCCATCGACGCCGCGCTGGCGAAGACGCCCGAGCCGACGTAGGGGATCCCGCTCATCTCCAGCAGGCCCTGGATGGTGCCGTCCTCGCCGTAGGCGCCGTGCAGCACCGGGAAGACGACGTCCAGCTCGATGCGGGGCCCGTCGCCGTCCAGCCGCACCAGGCCCCGGCCCGCAGGGTCGCCGACGAGGGTCACCGCCGTCCCGCCGGTGACCTCCGGCAGCACGCCGTCCACGATCGCCAGCCGCAGCGCGGGGTCGGGCAGCACCCACCCGCCGTCCCGCGTGATGCCGACGGGGACCACGTCGTACCGGTCCGGGTCCAGCGCCGCGAGGACGCTCCCGGCCGAGACGCAGGAGATGGAGTGTTCCGCGCTGCGGCCGCCGAAGACGACCCCGACGCGCAGCTTGCCGGCCTGTCCGCTCATCGCGGCCGACACTAGTGGAGCGCCCCGCACGCGCCCCGGCGACCGGCGGACACCGCCCTCCACGGCGCCGCCCGGCGGGCGGTGTGGGAGCCTCGACACACCATGCACGAGAACCTGGCCGCCGCCTCGGGCGGGGACTCGACCGGGACGACGGCCGGCGAGCACGGGCCGTCCCGGTCCCACCCGCGGGCGCTGCGCCTGGCCGGTGCCGCGGTGCACCTCTACACCGCCAGCGGCACCGTGCTGGCGCTGCTCATCGTGCTGGCCGCCTTCGACGGCGACGCGGTCACGGCGCTGTGGCTGGGCCTGGCCGCCCTCGTCGTCGACGGCACCGACGGGATGCTGGCCCGCCGGATGCGGGTCAAGGAGACGATCCCCTGGTTCGACGGGGCGCGGCTGGACGACATCGTCGACTACCTGACCTACGCGTTCGCCCCGGTCGTGCTGCTGTGGACCACCGGCTCGCTGCCGGACGGCACCCTCGGCTGGATCGTGGCCGCGCTGCCGCTGCTGGCCTCGAGCTACCAGTTCTGCCGGGTCGACGCGAAGACCGACGACCACACCTTCCTGGGCTTCCCCAGCTACTGGAACGTGGTGGCCTTCTACGCGATCGTGCTGGAGCTCGGGCCGGGCACGATCGCCACGGTCCTGGTCGTGTGCTCGGTGCTGGTCTTCGTCCCGGTGCGCTACCTCTACCCCTCGCGCACCCAGGCCCTGCAGGCGCTGAGCCTGGCGCTGACCGCGGTCTGGCTGGTCACCTACGCCGTCCTCCTGGTGCAGGTGCCTGACCCGCACCCGGTGGTCGTCGTCCTCTCGCTGGCCTACCTCGTCTACTACGTGGCCGTCAGCGGCTGGCTGACCGCGCGGGCCGCCCACCGCCGGCGGCGCGAGGACCGGGCCGCGGGCCTCACCCCCGTCGGCTGACGACCCTGGGAGCACCGCAGCGAGCGCCGGCGAGCGCGGAGCGGACCAGGGCGCGGGAGCCGAGCGAGGACACAGCGCCTGACGTCGCTCAGCGCAGCAGCGGCGAGCGCAGCACCAGCTCCACGTTGCGGTCCTCCGGCCGGCCGGCCAGGCCCGCGGAGAGCCCGGCCCACGGCACGTTGGCCGACAGCTCGCGGTGCAGGGACGCCAGCGCGGCCGGCTCCCGCGCCGCCGGGTCCAGCGGGTCCGGCGGCCGCGCCGGGCTGTCGTGGTCGACCATCGTGCAGACCAGCGACAGCGTGCCGTCGCCGTTGTCGACGAACTCCACCAGCCGCGCCTGACCGGGCCAGTCGACGACCGCGCAGGTGGTGACCTCCCAGAACCCGCGGCCGGCCTCCTCCGGGTGCGCCCACGGCCGCACCTCGCTGACGTGGGTGTGCCCGTTGAGCCACAGGACGACGTTCGGGTACCGGTGCAGCAGGCCGACCAGCTCCGGCCCCCCGAGGAGGTCGGCCTCCGTACCGGGCCGGGGGTGCAGCGGGTCCTCCCGCGTCAGCGTCGAGAAGCCGTGGTGGGAGATGACCACCACCAGCCGGTCGGCGTTGCCCGTGGCCACCCGCGTGCCGTCGGGTTCGACGACCACCGAGGAGACCTCGCGCAGCCGCTCGGCCAGCCAGCGGCCCTGGACGGCGTCGATCGAGCCGTCGCCGCCGCCGGTGACCCGCGTGGTGTCCAGGCAGACCACCCGGATGCCGGGCAGGCCGTCCCAGGCGTAGTACGCCGTCCCGTCCCGGACGTTGGCCTCGGTGAACCCGTGCCCGGCCGGCTCCCCGCCGTCGGCGAGGTGCGCGGCGACGAAGTCCCCGCGGTCGATGAACCGGCGCGCGGCCAGCGGGGTGACGGTGCGGGCGCCGGCGGTGGTGAAGACCTCCGAGGAGTGCGTGAACAGCCGCAACGCGTCGTCCAGGGGCACGTCGGAGGCGAACTCGACGGGCTTGCGGTCGGCGAGCAGGAGGTCCTGCAGCGCCGGCGTGGGCACCCCGACGCCCTGGATGAGGGCCTCGTGGTTGCCGTGGCAGCCCAGCCACGGCAGCCGCAGCCCCTCGGCCCGGAACGACGCGAACGCCGCGGCGAGCAGGCCGGGACGGTCGGGGAAGCCGTGCCGCGACCGGTAGAGGTCCGGCTCTCCCCCGCCGTCGCACTCCGGCCGCCAGAACAGGTCGTGCGGCCAGCCCGACGCCTGGACCCCGTCGTAGGCGGTCAGCCCCGCCCCCGGGGACACCGCCCCGCCGTTCAGGATGTCCAGGAAGAGCGCGAGCTCGTTCCACTGGGCGTTGTCGATGGCGTCGCCGGTGGTGACCACGACCTGCACCGGGTGCCCGGTCCGCGGGCCGCCGGACAGCCCGTTGAGGGTGCGGACGAGCGCGTCGATCGCGTGCGCGGTGATCGCCTCCTGCGGCCGGTGCATGGGCACCAGCGCGCGCATCCGCGGGTCGGTGAAGTGGCCGTTGAAGAACTCGAAGCGGGCCGGCGAGCAGACGTCGGCCAGCTGCACGTCGGTGACGTGGGCCAGGCACGCCACCGGCCGGACGCCGGTGCGCGGCGGCTCCCAGGTGGAGCCGACGAGCTCGCGGCGGACCCGGTGCGGCTCCCCCGGGTGCCAGGCCAGCCCGAGGTAGTCGGTGTCCCGGCCGCGGCGGAGGACCTCCCCGGCGCCTAGCACGCGCTCGAGCGTCGTCCGGCTCACAGGGTGTCGAGCGCCGCGGTGAGGTCGGCGACCACGTCGGCGGTGTCCTCGATGCCGCAGGAGAAGCGGACGAAGCCGCCGGGCACGGCGTCGCCACCCCACTGCGCCCGCCGGTCGATCGTGCTGTGCACCCCGCCGAAGCTGGTCGCCGCCGCCCACAGCCGGGTGGCGGCCAGCAGCCGGCCGACCGCGGCCTCGTCGGCCAGCTCGGCGGAGACCACCCCGTTGGGCCGCAGCATCTGCCGGGCGGCGAGCGCGGCGGAGGGGTCTCCCGCCCGCCACGGCCAGCGGACACCGGTCACCGCGGGGTGACCGGCCAGCAGGTCGGCGACCGCCGCGGCGTTCTGTGCCTGGCGAGCCAGCCGCAGGTCGAGGGTGCTCATCGAGCGGTGCCCGAGCCACGCCTCGAACGGGCCGGGCGTGCCGCCGGTGTGGTCGCGGAAGGCCTTGACCCGCGCGTACAGCTCGTCGTCGGTGGTGCTGACGTGGCCGAGCAGGAGGTCGCTGTGGCCGGTCAGCGCCTTGGTGTCGCTGCCGACGGTGAGGTCGGCGCCGAGCTCCAGCGGCCGCTGCCCCAGCGGGGTGGCGGTGGTGTTGTCGACGGCGAGCACGGCCCCGGCCGCCCGGGTGGCCCGGGCGACCGCGGCGATGTCGCAGACGTCCAACTGCGGGTTGCTGGGGGTCTCCAGCAGCACCAGGCGGGCGCCGTCGAGGTCCCCGCGCGCGGCGACGGCCTCGATCTCCGGCGTGGGCACGTACTCCACCCGGACGCCGAAGCGCTCCAGCTCCTCGCGGGCGAGCAGGCGGGTCGTGTAGTAGCCGTCCGAGGGCAGCACGACGCGGTCCCCCGCCCGGGCGGTGGCCAGCACCGTGGCGCTGATCGCGGCCATGCCGGTGGCGAAGGACAGGCACCGGCCGCCGTCCAGCTCGCCGACCGCCTCCTCGAACACCCGCAGCGTCGGGTGCTCGGTGCGGGCGTAGGCGTCGGCGCCGCCGGCACGGGGCGGCTGGTCGCCCAGGTGGTACGGCGCGGCGAACACCGGGGAGGGCCGCAGCGGGGCGCCCGGCACCGGCGCCGCCTCCCCCGCCCGCACCGACCGGGTGCCGTCGCCCCAGGAGCGCTCGCTCACTCGTGCTCGGCCGGGTGTCCCGTCGCTCACTCGTGCTTCGCTTCCCTGGACATGATCTCCTTCACCATCTGCGCCGCGGGGACGCCCTCGTGGCAGACCCGGACGACGGCCTCGGTGAGCGGCATCTCCACCCCGTGCGCCCGGGCCAGGTCGAGGACCGGCCGGCAGCTCTTGACGCCCTCGGCGACCTGCCGGGTGGTCTGCTGGACCTCCTCCAGCGTCATCCCGCGACCGAGCTTCTCCCCGAAGGTGCGGTTGCGCGACAGCGGCGAGCTGCAGGTGGCCACCAGGTCGCCCAGCCCGGCGAGCCCGGCGAAGGTCGTCAGCTCCGCGCCGAGCGCCGCACCCAGCCGGGCGGTCTCGGCCAGGCCGCGGGTGATCAGCGAGGCCCGGGTGTTGTCGCCGAAGCCCATGCCCTCGGTGATGCCGCAGGCCAGGGCGATGACGTTCTTCACCGCCCCGCCGAGCTCGCAGCCGACGAGGTCGCGGTTGGTGTAGGGCCGGAAGTAGGGGGTGTGGCAGGCGGCCTGCACCTGCGCGGCCCGCTCCTGGTCGGGACAGGCGATGACGGTCGCCGCCGGCTGCTCCTCGGCGATCTCCCGCGCCAGGTTGGGGCCCGACAGCGCCGCCACCCGCTCGGCGCCGGCGCCGGTGATCTCGCAGATCACCTGGCTCATCCGTTTGGTGCTGCCCAGCTCGATCCCCTTCATCAGCGACAGCAGCACCGCGTCGGCCGGCAGCAGGGGCGCCCACTCGGTGAGGTTGTCCCGCAACGACTGGGAGGGGACGGCGAGGACGACGATCTCCGCGCCGTCCAGGGCCTCGGCCGGATCGGTGGTGGCGCGCAGCCGCTCCGGCAGCGGGATGCCGGGCAGGTAGTCGGGGTTCTCCCGCGTCTCGCTGATCGCCCGGGCCAGCTCCGGACGCCGGGCGTGCAGCGTGACCGCGCAGCCGGCGTCGGCCAGCACCTTGGCGAAGGTGGTCCCCCACGAGCCGGCGCCCAGGACCGCCGCACGGGCGCCGCCCCGGCCCGGCACGGACCCGCTCACGCGGCGCTCTCCGGCGCGTCACCGGGGAGGGTGCGCCGAGGGCGGGGCGCGAAGAACGCCGTGGGCGCGGGCTCCCCGCGCACCTCGGCCAGCTGGTCGCGGACGGCGCCCATCATCCGGTCGGTGACCTCGCGCAGGAGCTCCCCGGTCACGGGCCGGCCGGCGCGCACCTCGGCGCGGAGGTCGGCGAGGTCGACCGGCTCGCCGACCAGGTACTCCGCCGGCACGCGCAGCCGCAGGTGCAGCTTCTTGGCGTGGTAGTCGTGCAGGCGCTGCGGGCCCCACTGCGCCACCGGGAGCACCACGGCGTCGGTGGTCAGCGCCAGCCGCGCCACCCCGGTGCGGGCCTCCATCGGCCACCAGTCGGGGTCCCGGGTGACCGAGCCCTCCGGGTAGATCACGACGACGTTGCCCGCGGCGAGGTCGGCCTCGGCCGCCGACAGCGACGTGCGGGCGTCGGCCGAGCCGCGGGCCACCGGGATCTGCCCGGCCGCGCGCAGGATCCGCCCGGCCGGCCCCTTGAACACCGACGACTTCGCCAGGAAGTGCGGCACCCGGCCGCAGTCCCAGACCAGCCGGGCGCAGGCGAGGGGGTCGACGACCGACACGTGGTTGGCCACCACCAGCACCGGCCCGGTGCGGGGGAAGCGCTCCGCGTGGCGGTACCGCAGCCGGAACACCAGCGCGGTCACCGGGTACACGGCGACGACGCACAGCCACAGCGCCGGCGGGAGGGGCTTCCGGGTGCGCCACCGGGACGGCGCTCGGCGCGCGGTCCCGGCCTCCGGGAACCGGTCGTGGCTCACCGGTGCCTCCCTCCTGCTGCTCCCGCGCACTCGCCGCACGGGATGTGATCTGCGTCCATGATCGGGCCTGCGCCCGTCCCCGCGCTCCACCGGGGTCCCGGCACGCCCCGCACGGGCCCACCACCGGCCGCTGCCCGGTGTGCTCACATTGTGGCCGTGCCCCCCTGGTCGGTCGTCGTCCCGGCGAAGCGGCTGACCGTCGCCAAGACCCGGCTGACCCCGCTCACCGGTGGTCCCGCCGGGCTCCCGGGCGCCGCCCACACCCGGCTGGTGCTGGCGCTGCTGGCCGACACCGTCAGCGCCGCGCTGGCCGCCGCCGCGGTCGCCGACGTCCTCGTGGTCACCGACGACCCCGACGCCACCGCCGTCGTCACCGCGCTCGGCGCCCGGACCGTCCCCGACGAGCCCGACCGCGGGCTGAACCCGGCCCTGGCCCACGGTGCTCGCGCCACCGGCGCGGGCGCCGTCGCCGCGCTCTCCTCCGACCTGCCCGCGCTGCGCCCCGAGGAGCTCACCGCCGCCCTCACCGCGGCGGGGACCGCCCCGCGCTGCTTCGTCGCCGACGCCCAGGGCACCGGGACGACCCTGCTGACCGCGGCCGGCGTCGACCTCGCCCCGGCGTTCGGGGCCGGGTCCGCGGCCCGGCACCGGGAGGGCGGGGCGGTGCAGCTGGCCGGTCCCTGGCCAGGGCTCTCCCGCGACGTGGACACTGCCGGCGATCTGCGTGCCGCCGTGGCCCTCGGTGTCGGCCGGCACACGGCGGCGCTGGTGGCAGGGGGCGGTCTGGCGGTCGGGTGAGCGGCACCCGCTGTTCACCTGGCTACGGCACGATGGCCACGTGGCGACTCCCCGACCCGCTCTGCCGGCCGACCGGTTCCTCAACCGCGAGCTGTCGTGGCTGGACTTCAACGCCCGGGTGCTCGAACTGGCCGAGGACGACGCCCTGCCCCTGCTGGAGCGGGTGAAGTTCCTGGCGATCTTCGCCAGCAACCTCGACGAGTTCTACATGGTGCGCATCGCCGGTCTGAAGCGCCGGCAGAGCACGGGGCTGACCGTGCGCTCCCCCGACGGGCTGACCATCCGCGAGCAACTGGCCCGCGTGACCGAGCGGACCCGGGAGCTGGTGCACCGGCACGGCGAGGTCTTCACCAAGGACATCACCTCGCGGCTGGAGGAGGCGGGGATCCGGATCGTGCACTGGGACGAGCTGGGCGACGCCGAGACCGCGCGGCTGCGCGACTACTTCCGCGACCAGGTCTTCCCGGTGCTCACCCCGCTGGCGGTCGACCCCGCGCACCCGTTCCCCTACATCAGCGGGCTCTCGCTCAACCTCGCCGTCTCCGTGCGCGACCCCGAGACCGGCGGCCCCCGCTTCGCGCGGCTCAAGGTGCCCAACAACGTGCCCCGGTTCGTGCCGGTCGACCCGTCCGGGACGGCGTCCGAGGCGGTCTTCCTCCCGCTGGAGGACCTCATCGCCGCGCACCTCCCGCAGCTGTTCCCCGGCCTCGACGTGCTCGACCACCACCTGTTCCGGGTCACCCGCAACGCCGACCTGGAGGTGGAGGAGGACCGCGACGAGGACCTCCTGCAGGCCCTGGAGCGCGAGCTCGCCCGCCGCCGGTTCGGCCCGGCGGTGCGCCTGGAGGTCGCCGAGTCCATGGACCCGCGGATCCTGCAGGTCCTCATCAACGAGCTGGAGGTCGACAAGGAGGACGTCGTCCGGGTGCCCGGCCTGCTCGACCTGGCCGCGTTGTTCGCCCTGTACGACCTGGACCGGCCCGAGCTCAAGGACGACCCGTTCGTGCCGGCCACCCACCCGCGGCTGTCGGAGGGCGAGACACCGAAGAGCGTCTTCGCCACGCTGCGCGAGGGCGACGTCCTGGTGCACCACCCGTACCACTCGTTCGCCACCAGCGTGCAGCGCTTCATCGAGCAGGCCGCCGCGGACCCGAACGTGCTGGCGATCAAGCAGACGCTGTACCGCACCTCCGGCGACTCCCCGATCGTCAACGCCCTCATCGACGCGGCCGAGGCCGGCAAGCAGGTCGTCGTCCTCGTGGAGATCAAGGCGCGCTTCGACGAGGAGGCCAACATCAGCTGGGCCCGGTCGCTGGAGCGGGCCGGCTGCCACGTGGTCTACGGGCTGGTCGGGCTGAAGACCCACTGCAAGACGGCGCTGGTGGTGCGCCGCGAGGGCAGCGTCATCCGCCGGTACTGCCACATCGGCACGGGCAACTACAACCCGAAGACCGCGCGCCTCTACGAGGACCTCGGCATCCTCACCGCCGACCCGCGGGTGGGCGCCGACCTCACCGACCTGTTCAACACCCTCACCGGCTACTCGCGGCAGACGACCTACCGCCGGCTCATGGTCGCGCCGCACGGGGTGCGTGCCGGCCTGATCGAGCGGATCCGCCGGGAGGCCCGCCACGCCGCCGAGGGCAGACCGGCCGGCATCCGGTTCAAGATGAACTCGCTGGTCGACGAGCGGATCATCGACGCGTTGTACGAGGCCTCCATCGCGGGTGTGCCGGTGGAGCTGTTCGTCCGCGGCATCTGCTCGCTGCGCCCCGGTGTGCCCGGGCTGTCCGAGAACGTCCGGGTGCGCTCCATCGTCGGCCGCTTCCTCGAGCACTCGCGGGTGATGAACTTCCGCAACGGCGGCGAGGGCGAGTGGTGGATCGGCAGCGCCGACCTCATGCACCGCAACCTCGACCGCCGCGTGGAGGTGCTGCTCCAGGTCTGCGACGAGCACGCGCAGCGGCTGCTGGGGAACGTCTTCGACCAGGCGATGGCCGACGACGTGCGCTGCTGGGAGCTCGGCGCCGATGCCGCCTGGACCCGCCGGGAGGGGCGGGACTACCAGGTCGGGCTCATGGAGCAGGTCGTCGCGCACGCGACCGGGGAGGCCTGATGGTCATCCGGGCCGCGGGCGGCGCGCTGTGGCGGCCGGCCGCCGACGGCGGGATCGAGACGGCCGTGGTGCACCGGCCGAAGTACGACGACTGGTCGCTGCCCAAGGGGAAGCTGGACGCCGGGGAGCACGCGCTCAGCGCCGCCGTCCGGGAGGTGGTCGAGGAGACCGGCCTGTCCGTCGTCGCCGGCCGCCGCAGCGTGCGCACCGAGTACGAGGTCGCCGAGGGTCCCAAGCGGGTCGACTGGTGGCTGATGCGGGTGGTCGGTGGGGAGTTCACGCCCAACCGCGAGGTGGACCGGCTGCGCTGGCTGCCGCTGGACGAGGCCGCCGCGCTGGTCAGCCACGAGGCCGACCGGGCGGTCCTCGCCGACCTCGGCCGCACCGGCGTCCCGCGGGAGCCGACCCTGCTGCTGGTCCGGCACGCCAAGGCCGGGAGCCGGGCGGACTGGGACGGCCCCGACGAGGAGCGCCCGCTGGAGGGCAAGGGACGCCGGCAGGCGCGCCGGCTGGCCGAGGTGCTGCCGCTGTTCGCGCCGACGGCGGTGCTCACGGCGCGGCGCACCCGCTGCCGGCAGACCGTGGAGCCGCTGGCCGAGCGGCTGGGGCTGGCGGTCGAGGACCTGCCGGAGCTCGGCGAGGAGGAGTACGACGCCGACCCGCAGGCCGGGCTGGCTGTCGTCGAGCGGCTGCTGGAACCGCGCGAGACGCCCGGCGTGACGGTCGTGTGCAGCCAGGGCGGGGCGATCCCGTCGGTGCTGATGAGCCTGGGGGTGCGCTGGGCCGGGGTGGCGGGAGCGCTGTGGCCCCCGGCGGCCAAGGGCAGCGTGTGGGCCCTCGGCGGCCGGCCGGGCGCGCTGGCGGCGGACTACTACCGCGACCTCGACCCCGAGAAGTCCGACGACCCCGGCACACCCGAGGGTGCGCCGGGGTCGCGGCCGGTTCAGGCGGGCAGGGCCGGGAGCGCCGTGGGCAGCCAGGGCTGACGCCCGGCCTCGTAGGCCTCGATGTCGGCCAGGTGCCGCTCGGTGAGCCCGACGTCGTCCAGGCCCTCCAGCAGCCGCCAGCGGGTGTAGTCGTCGATCTCGAACGGCACGGTGACGCCCGCGTAGCGGACCTCCTTGGCCTGCAGGTCGACGGTCACCTCGAGGGTGGGGTCGGCCTCGACCGCCGTCCACAGCGCCTCGACGTCGGCCTGCGGCAGCAGCACGGTGAGCAGCCCGGCCTTGGTCGAGTTGTTGCGGAAGATGTCGGCGAACCGCGAGCTGATGACCACGCGGAAGCCGCCGTCCATGAGCGCCCAGACGGCGTGCTCGCGGGAGGAGCCGGTGCCGAAGTCCGGGCCGGCGACGAGGACCGAGGCGTCGGCGTACTCCGGCTTGTTGAGCACGAAGTCCGGCTCGTTGGTGCGCCAGGAGACGAACAGGCCGTCCTCGAAGCCGGTGCGGGTGATCCGCTTGAGGTACTCGGCCGGGATGATCTGGTCGGTGTCGACGTTGGTCCGCCGCAGCGGGGCGGCGGTGCCGGTGTGCGTGGTGAAGGCGTCCATCGTGGTCAGACTTCCTGTCGGGGCGGCGGGGCGGGTGGTCAGACCGTCTCGAGGTCGGCGTCGTCCAGGTCGGCCGGAGCGGTGAGCTTGCCGGTCAGCGCGGTGGCCGCGGCGACGGCCGGGCTGACCAGATGGGTGCGCCCGCCCTTGCCCTGCCGGCCCTGGAAGTTGCGGTTGCTGGTGGACGCCGAGCGCTCCCCCGGCTTGAGCTGGTCGGGGTTCATGCCCAGGCACATCGAGCACCCCGCGCCGCGCCACTCGGCGCCGGCCTCGGTGAAGACCTGGTCCAGGCCCTCGGCCTCGGCCTGCGCCTTGACCGCCACGGACCCGGGGACGACGAGCATCCGGGTGCTGGCGTCGATGTGCCGGCCGCGGAGCAGCTCGGCGGCGACCCGGAGGTCCTCGATCCGGCCGTTGGTGCAGGAGCCGAGGAAGACGGTGTCGACCTCGATCTCGCGCAGCGGCGTGCCCGGCGTCAGGCCCATGTAGGCCAGCGCGCCCTCGGCGTCGCGGCGGTCGTTCTCGTCGGCGATCTGCGCCGGGTCGGGCACGCTGGCCGAGATCGGCAGGCCCTGCCCCGGGTTGGTGCCCCACGTGACGAACGGCGTCAGGGACGCCGCGTCGATGTGCACCTCGCGGTCGAAGACGGCGTCCTCGTCGGTGCGCAGCGTCGTCCAGTACTCGACCGCGGCGTCCCAGTCGGCGCCCTGCGGGGCGTGCGGGCGGCCCTTCAGGAAGTCGAAGGTGGTCTGGTCGGGGGCGATCAGGCCCGCCTTGGCGCCGGCCTCGATCGACATGTTGCAGATCGTCATCCGGGCCTCCATCGACAGCTTCTCGATGGCGCTGCCGCGGTACTCGATGACGTGGCCCTGCCCGCCGCCGGTGCCGATCTGGGCGATGACGGCGAGGATGACGTCCTTGGCGCTGACGCCCGGGGGCAGCTCGCCGTCGACGGTGACCGCCATCTGCTTGGGCCGGTACTGCGGCAGCGTCTGCGTGGCCAGCACGTGCTCGACCTCGCTGGTGCCGATGCCGAAGGCCAGCGCGCCGAACGCGCCGTGCGTGGAGGTGTGGCTGTCGCCGCAGACGATGGTCATGCCCGGCTGGGTGAGTCCCAGCTGCGGGCCGATGACGTGCACGATGCCCTGGTCCCGGTCGCCCATCGGGGCCAGCCGGATGCCGAACTCGGCGGCGTTGCGGCGCAGCGCCTCGACCTGCGCGCGGCTGACCGGGTCGGCGATCGGCTTGAGGATGTCCAGCGTCGGGACGTTGTGGTCCTCGGTGGCCATCGTGAGGTCCGGACGGCGGACCGCGCGACCGGCCGCCCGCAGCCCGTCGAAGGCCTGGGGGCTGGTGACCTCGTGGACGAGGTGCAGGTCGATGAAGAGCAGGTCCGGCTCGCCGGCGGCGCTGCGCACGACGTGGGCGTCGTAGACCTTCTCCGCCAGGGTCTTCGGCACGGCTGGTCCCTCCTGGGTACGGATCTCGCACGGCGGCCTGCTGGCCATCCCATGGTGTGGGATGCGAGTATTGCTGTGTGGGACAGCCTAACCCCGTTGCCGTGCTGGACAAAGCAGTGGCCATCCTCCGCGCCGTCGCGGCCGAGCCCGCGACCCTCGCCGAGCTGGTCGAGCGCACCGGCCTGCCCCGGGCGACCGCGCACCGGCTGGCCGTCGCCCTCGAGGGGCACCGCCTGGTCCGCCGCACCTCGGTCGGGGCGTGGGCGCCCGGTCCCGGGCTGGCCGAGCTGGGCCGCGGCACCGCCGACCTCGCCGAGATCGCCGGCCGGCACCTGGTGACCCTGCGCGACGCCAGCGGGGAGAGCGCGCAGTTCTACGTGCGCGACGGCGCCTCGCGGGTGTGCCTGGCCGCCGCCGAGCGGGCCCACGGCCTGCGCGACACGGTGCCGGTCGGGTCGCGGCTGCCGATGACCGCGGGCTCCGCCGCGCACGCCCTGCTCGCCTTCGCCCCGGCCGACGAGGTCACCCCGCTCCTGCCGGCGGCCAGCTTCACCGCCCGCACGCTGCTCGACGTCCGCCGGCGAGGCTGGGCGCACAGCGTGGCCGAGCGCGAGCCGGGGGTGGCGTCGCTGTCGGCGCCGGTGCGGGACGCCGCCGGCGGGGTGCTCGGGGCGGTGTCCATCTCCGGGCCGGTCGAGCGGCTGGGCCGGCGTCCCTCGCCGGAGATCGTCGGCGCCGTGCTCGAGGCGGCCGGCGCGATCTCCCGCGCCGCCCGCTGAGCCGCCCGTACGCGCCGCCCCTCCGGCGTTGATCCTGGGACTGTCGCCGGCTCCGACGGTGCGTCGTCGCGAGTCGCGTGCACCGAGCCCGTGATCGACGCGGGACGGCGCGCGGTGGAGCAGGAGGGTGTCAGGCGAGCCGGCGGGCTCCCGCAGCAGGAGTGACGGCGAAGGTCCGCGGCGCCCTGTACCCCTCCGCGGCGAAACGACCAGTGATCGCCGCCACGGTCCCGGCGGTCCGCGCGGCGTCGACCAGCACGATCGCGCTCCCGCCGAACCCGCCGCCGACCATCCGGGCGCCCGCGGCCCCGGCCTCCAGCGCGGTGGCCACGGCGGTGTCCAGCTCGGCGGTGGAGATCTGGAAGTCGTCGCGCAGCGAGGCGTGGCCGGCGGTCAGCACCGGGCCGATCGCCTCCGGCCGCCCGGCCCCGCGCAGGACGTCCACGACCTCCAGCACCCGCGCGTTCTCGGTGACGATGTGCCGGGCCCGGCGCAGCAGCACGTCGCCCTCGTGGGTGCCGTCGTCCAGGGGGGCCAGCGCGGCGACGTCCGGGACGTCGCGCAGCGCCGCCACCCCGAGCCGCTCGGCGGCCTGCTCGCACTCGCGGCGCCGGTCGCCGTAGCCGCCGGTGGCGTGGTCGTGGGTGGTGCCCGTGTCGACGACCAGCAGCTCCAGGCCGGCGGCCGCGAGGTCCAGCGGCACCTGCTCGCTGCGGCGGTCGCGGGTGTCGAGGAACAGCGCGTTGCCCGCCGTGCACAGCAAGGACGCGGACTGGTCGAGGATGCCCGTGGGGGCCCCGACGAAGTCGTTCTCGGCCCGCCGCGCGACGTCCACCAGGTCGGCGACGGCCAGGTCGGGTGCCGCGAGGTCGCGCAGCGCCAGGGCCACCGAGCAGGAGAGCGCCGCTGACGAGGACAGGCCCATGCCGGACGGGACGTCGCCGTCGACCAGCACGCTCACGCCGCCGGGAACGCGGTCGCGCAGCGCGTCGACGACACCGGCCGGGTACCCCGCCCAGCCGCCGGGCCGGCCCGGGGCCAGCTCGGCGACGGCCACCTCGACCCGGTCCCCCGGGTGCTGCAGCGAGACCAGGGCGACCAGGCCGTCGTCCCGCCGGGCGACGGCGGCGCGGGTGGTGTGCGGCAGCGCGACCGGCAGCACGAAGCCCTCGTTGTAGTCGGTGTGCTCCCCGATCACGTTGACGCGGCCGGGGGCGGCCCACACCCCCTCCGGCTCGCCGCCGAACGCCTCGGCGAAGGCCCGGCGGGCCCGCTCGGCGGCGCTCACGGCACGTTCCGCAGCTGCTCGGCCACGTCCTCCGGTGTCGTGTCGCTGATGAACGCCCCCATCCCCGACTCCGAGCCCGCGAGGTACTTCAGCTTGCCCGGGGCGCGGCGCAGCGAGAACAGCTGCAGGTGCAGCCACCAGTCCTCCCGCCCCCGGCCCACCGGCGCCTGGTTCCAGGAGGCGATGTAGGGCATCGGGGTGTCGAAGCGGCGGGCGAACCGGCCGAGGACGTCGAGGTAGACCGCGGCCAGCGCGTCGCGCTCCTCGCCGGTGAGGGCCGGGAGGTCCGGCACCCGGCGGTGCGGGAAGAGCTGGAGCTCGTAGGGCCAGCGGGCCGCGGCCGGGACGAACGCCGTCCAGTGCTCGTTGGCCGCCACCACGCGGGGCCCGGAGCGCTCGGCGGTCAGGACGTCGGCGAACAGGTCCCCGCCGGTCTGCGCGCGGTGCCGTCCGACGGAGGCCAGCAGCTTCTCCACGCGCGGGGTCACGAACGGGTAGGCGTAGATCTGCCCGTGCGGGTGGGACAGCGTCACCCCGATCTCCTCGCCGGAGTTCTCGAAGACGTAGACCTGCGCCACGCCCTCGATGCCGGACAGCTCCGCGGTGCGCTCGGCCCAGACGTCGACCACGAGCCGGGCCCGAGCGGCGTCCAGGGTCGCGAAGGAGCGGTCGTGCTCGCTGGTGAAGACGACGACCTCGCAGCGGCCGAAACCCGGGCGCAGCTCGGTCAGCGGGGCACCGGGCGCCGCCGGCGGGACGTCGCGCTCGACGCCGGTGGCCAGCGACGGGAACCGGTTCTCGAAGACCACCACCTGGTAGTCGGCCTC
The DNA here is from genome assembly GCF_054050135.1 of Geodermatophilus sp. SYSU D00705. Classification (NCBI taxonomy): domain Bacteria; kingdom Bacillati; phylum Actinomycetota; class Actinomycetes; order Geodermatophilales; family Geodermatophilaceae; genus Geodermatophilus; species Geodermatophilus sp. SYSU D00705. The sequence goes on from NZ_JBJGYT010000004.1 coordinate 108,230, forward strand.
CGGCACCTCCGTCGGGGGACGGCCGGGGCGGGCCGGGCACAGGGGGCACTGGTCGGCCGGCGGCAGGAAGGTGCGGGTCTGCCGGTGCGAGGCCAGGACGACCCACTCGCCGAGCAGCGGGTCCCACCGCAGCTGGGAGCGGGTGCTCACCGCCGGGAGGTCGCGCGGGTCCTCGGCCGTCCGCGCGGGGGCCGCGCCGTCGGCGTCGAAGTAGAGGATCTCGCGGCCGTCGGCCAGCCGCCGACTCGTCCGGATCACGTGCGCTCCCGCCCTCCTGCCGCCCGTCACTGTCCGTGAACGGCGAGCAGACGCTAGTCCTGGCCCGGATCGGGCGGCCACCCGGTGCCGGGAACGAGGAGAGCCCCCGGCCGGAAGGCCGGGGGCTCTCCCCTGCTGTAGCCCCGAAGGGATTCGAACCCTCGCTACCGCCGTGAGAGGGCGGCGTCCTGGGCCGCTAGACGACGGGGCCGTGCGGTACTGCGGTGGTGCTGGAGGAACAGGACTTCCTCGCTGGGGTACCAGGACTCGAACCTAGACTAACGGAACCAGAAACCGTCGGGCTGCCAATTACCCCATACCCCAAGGGCCGTGCTGCGCCTCGCGGCGCTGGACAACACCATACCCGATGCCCTGAGCCGGTTCCGGCACCCCCCAGGGTGACGGTCGTCGCAGGTCCCGGGCGTCGGTGACCGTCTCCGGCTGCAGCCGCCGCCGGGCACGGGCCACGAGCGCCACGTAGGCCGCCATGGCCAGCACGTCCACCGCGACCACCAGGACACCGGTGCCCGCCGGGACCGCGTCGGTGGTGACCCCCTCCCCCAGCCCGCCGGCCAGCAGGAAGACCAGCACGTTGTTGACCGCGTGGAGCACGATCGCCGCCTCCAGCCCGCCGGTCAGCCACACCACGGCGGAGGCGGCCAGCCCGAACGCGAACCGGTCGAGGAAGCTCCACACGTCCGGCGGCGCGTGCGCGGCGGAGAACAGCGCCGCGGTGACCACCCCCGCGACGACCGCACCGGCCCGCGGGGACCTGATCCAGCCGGCGATCGCCTGGCTGAGGTAGCCGCGGAACACGTACTCCTCGGCCGCCGACTGCAGCGGCGTGGTGAGGACCACGACGAGCACGAGCCAGACGTAGGACGACGACGGGCCGGTGACCTCGCCGCCCTCCAGCAGGAACCCCAGCAGCAGGGTGACCAGGATGCCGGCGCCCAGGGTGGGGAGGGTCAGCAGCGTCCAGGGCAGGAGCAGCCGCCAGCGCAGCCGGGCCAGCACCGACGACGACCAGCCCGGCCTCATGCCGTGCGCCGCCACCCAGGCCAGCCACACGATCGGGATGGCCACGATCAGCGACAGGTTGGTGATCAGCAGGACGCCGGGGTCGACCAGGTCGAGCAGCTGCAGGTCGGGGAACGCCCCGGTGACGTACGCGGCGAGCACCACGACGGTGGCCGCGACCGTGTAGACGACGGTGATGAGCAGCAGGCCCAGCAGCGGACGCCACCAGCGCCAGTCCCTCGAGCGCATGGCGCGCAGGTAGGGCACGGGGACGTCGTGCGGCGGGGTACCCGGCGGCGGCTCGAACCGCAGGCCCGGCGGCAGGCCCGGGAGCGGCACGGAGTGCGGGCCCGGCTGCAGGGGCACCGGGCCCAGCGGCCAGGCCACCGGCCCCGCCCACGCTCCGGTGGCCGGCAGGGAGTGCACGCCGTGCAGCGCACCCGGCACGTAGGGCGGCGCCCCGTAGGGCCCGGTCGGCGGCGGCCCCGTGTAGGGCTCGTCGTCGGCCGGGCCCGGTTCTCCGGGCGGCACCCACACCGTCACGGGGGGCCGGTCACCCGGGGACGGCGGCCCGGGCCGCGGCGAGGCGGGCCAGGGTCCGGTCGCGGCCGAGCAGCTCGATCGACTCGTAGAGCGGCGGGGAGACCGTGCGGCCGCTGACCGCCACCCGCACCGGCCCGAAGGCCTGCCGCGGCTTGCGGCCCAGCCCCTCCACGAGGGCGTCCTTGAGCGCGGTCTCGATGTCGGCCGTCGTCCACCCGGGCAGCTCGCGCAGCGCGGTGGTCGCGGCGTCGAGCACCTCGGCGGCGTCCGGGCCGGCCAGCTGCTTGTCCGCGGCGGCCGGCTCGATCTCCACCTCGTCGACGAACAGGAACCGCAGCAGGCCCACCGCCTCCGACAGCACGACCATGCGCTCCTGCGCCATCGGCGCGATCGCCCGCAGCACGCGGTCCTGCTCGGCCGTCGGCGGGTCGCTCACCAGCCCCGCGCCGGCGAGGAACGGGACGACGCGGGCGACGAACTCCTCGACGGGCAGCGCGCGCAGGTGCGTGGCGTTGATCGCCTCGGCCTTCTTCACGTCGAACCGGGCCGGGTTGGCGCTGACCCGGGTGACGTCGAAGGCCTCGACCATCTCGGCCATGGAGAAGATGTCGCGGTCCTCGGCGATGGACCACCCCAGCAGCGCCAGGTAGTTGACGAACCCCTCGGGGATGAAGCCGCGCTCGCGGTAGACGTCCACGTTGGACTGCGGGTCGCGCTTGGACAGCTTCTTGCTGCCCTCCCCGGTCACGTAGGGCAGGTGGCCGAAGCGTGGGGTGCCCGAGGCGACCCCGATCTCGGTCAGCGCCGCGTACAGGGCCAGCTGGCGCGGGGTGGAGGGCAGGAGGTCCTCCCCGCGCAGGACGTCGGTGACGCCCATCAGCGCGTCGTCCACGGGGTTCACGAACGGGTAGAGGGGCACCCCGTTGCCGCGCACGATGACGAAGTCGGGGACCGAGCCGGCGCCGAAGCGGACCTCACCGCGCACCAGGTCGGTCCAGACGAGGTCCTCGTCGGGCATCTTCAGGCGCAGCACCGGCTCGCGGCCCTCGGCCCGGAACGCGGCCTTCTGGGCGTCGGTGAGGAACCGGTCGGCGTTGTCGTAGCCGAGTTTGGGGTCCTGACCGGCGGCCCGCCGGCGCGCGTCGACCTCCTCGTTGCTGGAGAACGACTCGTAGGCGAACCCGGCCTCCAGCAGCCGCGCGGCCACGTCCCGGTAGATCTCGTGCCGCTCAGACTGGCGGTACGGGCCGTGCGGGCCCCCCACCTCCGGCCCCTCGTCCCAGTCCAGGCCCAGCCACCGCAGGCTGTCGAGCAGGTGCCGGTAGGACTCCTCGGAGTCACGGGCGGCGTCGGTGTCCTCGATCCGGAAGACGAAGGTGCCGCCGGTGTGCCGGGCGTGGGCCCAGTTGAACAGCGCCGTCCGGAGCAGGCCGACGTGCACCATGCCCGTCGGCGACGGGCAGAACCGGGTGCGGACGCCGCCCGTGGCGGGGACCGTCATCGCCCGCCACCGGCGGTGGAGACCGTGTCGGCCCCGGACACCGTGTTGGCCAGCGTCCCCAGCCCCTCGACGGTGACCTCCACGCGCTGGCCCGGCTGGATCGGCCCGACGCCCGACGGCGTGCCGGTGAGCACGACGTCGCCGGGGAGCAGGGTCATCACCTGGGAGATGTAGGAGACCAGGGTCGGGACGTCGAACAGCAGCTGGCTGGTGCGCCCCTGCTGGCGCAGCTCGCCGTCCACGGTGCAGGTGACCTCGAGGTCGGCGGGGTCCTTGCCCAGGCCGGGCAGGTCGGTCTCGATCCACGGCCCCAGCGGGCAGAAGGAGTCGAAGCCCTTCGCGCGGGTCCACTGGCCGTCGCTGCGCTGCATGTCACGCTCGGTGACGTCGTTGCCGATCGTGTAGCCGAAGATGCTGGCCGCCGCCTGCCCCGGGCTCACGTGCCGCGCGCCGCGGGCGCCGATGACGACGCCGAGCTCGGCCTCGTGGTGGACGTTGGTGCTGCCCGGCGGGATGCGGATGGCGTCGCCCGGGCCGATGACCGACGTCGAGGGCTTGAGGAAGAGCAGCGGCTCCTTCGGGGCGTCCCCGGTCTTCATCTCCTCGACGTGCGCGGCGTAGTTCTTGCCCACGCACACGACCTTGCTGGGCAGGATCGGCGAGAGCAGCCGGACGTCGGCCTGGGCGAAGCGCTGGCCGGTGAAGGAGATGGTGCCGAAGGGGTGGCCCTCGATCTGGGCGACCTGGCCGTCCCCGTCGAGGACACCGAAGGACATGCCCGAGGGCGAGGCGAAACGGACGATGCGCACGGGTCGAGGCTACTGACCCGCGGCCGGCGCGGTTCCCCCCTACGGTCGCCCCATGGCCTGCCGACTCAGCGAACTGGTCGTCGACTGCCGGGACCCCGAGGCGCTGGCCGCCTGGTGGGCGGAGGTCCTGGGCTACCGGGTGCTGTCCCGCGAGGACGGCGAGGTGGAGATCGGCCCCGAGGCCGGGTTCGGCGGTCCCGCGCCGACCCTGGTCTTCGGCCGGGTGACCGACCCGGCCCCTGGGAAGCCGCGGCTGCACATCGACCTGTCCCCGACCGACCGGGACCAGGACGCCGAGCTCCAGCGGCTGCTGGCTCTGGGGGCGACCCCCGCCGACGTCGGCCAGACTGGCGAGGAGGAGTGGCACGTCCTGGCCGATCCGGAGGGCAACCCGTTCTGCCTGCTGCGCCGGAGGCTCGACCCGCTGTAGCCCCGAGACCGAGGAGGACCCCGTGATCCTGATCGTCATCAAGTTCCCCGTCCGGCCCGACCGGATCGACGAGTTCCGGGCCAAGGCCGACGAGTACGCCGCGGCGGTGAACGCCGAGGAGGGCAGCCTGTTCTTCGAGTGGTCCCGCAGCGTCCTGGACCCGAACACCTTCGTCTGCATCGAGGGCTTCCGGGACTCCGAGGCCGGCGCCTCCCACGTGGCCACCCCGCACGCCAAGGCCGCCTTCGACTGGATGTCGGACCTCGTCGCGGAGCAGCCGCAGATCATCTACATCGACACCCCGGAGGTCAGTGGCTTCGGCCCGATGGGCGAGGTCCGGCCGAGGTGAGGCCGCCCGTGGGACAGTGACGCGGTGAACCGCGCCCTCGCGGTCCTCACCTGCGTCGCGCTGCTCACCGTGGCGGTGGAGGCGACCGGCACGGTGGACCCCTGGCTCGCCGTCGGGCTGGGGACCGTCTACGCCGTCCTGGCGGTGGCCGCCTCCCTGGGGACGGACCGGGTCCCGCCGGCCCGGCGGCGGCCGCTCGCGGTCGGCTACGTGCTGGTGCAGCTGACCCTCGGCACCCTGGTGTTCGGCGCGGCGGGGGCGGGCGTGGGCGCCACCCTCCTCCTGCTGGTCCTCGTCAGCCAGAGCGTCCTGCTGCTCCCGCTGCCCGCCGCGGTGCTCGTCACGGTCGCGGTCTCCCTGGTCCACCTGGGCATGGGCTGGGCCGACTTCCTGCGCAACAGCCTCGGGCTGCTGGGCGCGGCGGCCTTCACCGCCGTGGTGACCGAGCTGCTGCAGCGGGCCCAGCGGGCCCGCGCCGAACTGGCGGAGGCCAATGCCCTGCTGCGCGGGTACGCCGCCCAGGCCGAGGAGCTCGCGACCACGCGGGAGCGCAACCGGCTGGCCCGCGACATCCACGACGGCCTCGGCCACCACCTGACCGTCGTCCAGATGCAGGTGCAGGCGGCGCGGGCTGTGCTGCCCACCGACCCCGGCCGGGCCGACACCCTGCTGGCCAAGGCGCAGCACCAGGCCGGCGAGGCGCTGGCCGAGGTGCGCCGGTCGGTCGCCGCGCTGCGCGGACCGGCGTCCGCCCCGCCGCTGCGGGCGGCCCTGGAGGCGCTGACCGCCGAGGTGTCGGCCACGGGCCTGCCGGTCACGCTGGAGGTGGCCGGGCCGGAGCGCCGGCTGCCGGCGGAGTCGGAGGAGTCGTTGTTCCGCTCCGCCCAGGAGGGGCTGACCAACGTCCGCAAGCACGCCGGGGCGACCTGCGCCCGCGTGGCGCTGACCTACGGGGACGACGGCACCGTGCAGCTGGTGGTCCGCGACGACGGCCGCGGCCTGCCGGCTCCCCGCGACGGCACCGGGCAGGCCACCTTCGGACTGCTGGGCCTGCGCGAGCGCGCGGCCCGGGTCGGCGGGCGGGTGACCGTGGAGTCAACCCCGGGCTCGGGCACGTCGTTGCTGGTGGAGGTGCCCGGGTGAGCGCGGTCCGGGTGCTGGTCGTCGACGACCAGGCGCTGTTCCGCGAGGCGCTGGTGACCCTGCTCGACGCCCGCCCCGAGGTGGAGGTGGCCGGGGAGGCGGGCGACGGCGCCCAGGCGCTGGAGCGGGCGGCCGTACTCCAGCCCGACGTCGTCCTCATGGACCTGCACATGCCGGTGCTCGACGGGATCGCCGCGACCCGGCGGCTGCGGGTGGAGCAGCCGGGTGTCCGGGTGCTCGCCCTGACCACGTTCGACGACGACGAGGACGTGTTCGCCGCCCTGCGCGCCGGCGCCCTGGGCTACCTGCTCAAGGACGTCTCCGCCGACCGCCTGGTCGAGGCGGTGCTGTCCGCGGCCCGGGGCGAGTCGGTGCTCCAGCCCTCGGTGGCGGCCAAGGTGGTCGCCCGCTTCGCGCAGCTCGACGACGTCCCGCGGCCCCGCCCGCAGCCGCTGGTCGTGCCGCTGTCCGACCGCGAGCTCGACGTCCTCCGGCTCCTGGCCGAGGGGCGCAGCAACCGGGAGATCGCCGGGGCCCTGTTCCTCGCCGAGGGCACCGTCAAGAACCACGTGACCAACGTGCTGGGCAAGCTGGGCGCCCGGGACCGGACCCAGGCGGCACTGCGGGCCCGCGCCCTCGACCTGCTCTGACGGGGGTCATGGCCGGCCGTGACCCGGGACCATGACCTCCGGCACGTGGCACGGGCGGCCCGGCGCCCGACGCTCCCGGGCATGACGACGACACAGACCCCGCCCCGGACCACGCACAGCCGCGGCCGGCGCACCTGGCACGTGATCCGCCACTACCTGGAGATGGTCGTGGCGATGATCGTCGGGATGGTGGCCCTGGGCCCGGTCGTGGGGATGCTGTGGCCGGGCTGGGACGACCGCGTCGACGTCCACGCGATGGTCATGGCGACGACGATGGCGATCGGGATGGGCGCGTGGATGCGCTTCCGCGGCCACTCGTGGCGGGCGATCACCGAGATGTCGGCGGCGATGTACGTGCCGTTCGCCGTCCTGCTGTTCCCCTACTGGGCCGGCGCGGTGTCCGGGGACCTCCTGTTCACCGCCGGGCACCTGCTCATGCTCCCCGCCATGGCGCTGGCCATGCTCCTGCGCCCCTCGGAGTACACCCACTGAGCTCGCACGGAGGACGGCGCACCCCGGAGCACGGGGTGCGCCGTCGTGATCAGGACCGCCCGCTCACCGGGGCGCGGTGGCGGACGGCGTAGGTGAGGGCGTCGACCAGCGCGTGCCACGAGGCCTCGACGATGTTGGCGTGGACGCCGACGGTGGTCCACTCCCCCACGCCGTCGGTGGTGTCGACGAGCACCCGCGTGGTGGCGCCGGTGCCGCCCTTCCAGCCGAGGATGCGCACCTTGTAGTCGGCCAGCGACACATCGGCGAGGTGGGGGTACCGGCTCACCAGCGCCTGCCGCAGCGCGTTGTCCAGGGCGTTGACCGGGCCGTTGCCCTCCGCGGTGCTGATGACCCGGTCGGTCGTCCCGTCGTCGTTGGGCAGGTGCACCTTGACCGTGGCCTCGCTGACCACGACGCCGTTGCCCCAGTGCTCGACCGAGGTCTTGTAGCTCTCCAGCTCGAACAGCGGCGCCGGGGCGTCGGGCAGCTGGGCGCGCAGCAGGAGCTCGAAGGAGGCGTCGGCGGCCTCGAAGGACCAGCCGTCGGCCTCGAGCACCTTGACCTGGTCGACCACCCGGCTGATCACGTCTGCGTGCCCGTCGAGGTCCACCCCGAGCTCGCGGCCCTTGAGCTCGACCGAGGCGCGACCGGCCATCTCGGTGACCAGGATGCGCATGTCGTTGCCGACGACGGCCGGGTCGAGGTGGTTGTACAGCTCCGGGCTCACCTTGATCGCGCTGGCGTGCAGCCCCGCCTTGTGCGCGAACGCCGAGGCGCCCACGAAGGGCTGGTGGTCATCGGGGGCGATGTTGGCCAGCTCGGCGATGGCGTGGCTGACCCGCTGCAGCTCGGCCAGGCACGCCGGCGGCACGACCGGGAGACCCATCTTGGTGACCAGGTTGGCGATGAGGGCGAACGTGTCGGCGTTGCCCGCCCGCTCGCCGTAGCCGTTCGCCGTCCCCTGCACGTGGGTGACGCCGGCCTCGACCGCGGCCAGCGAGTTCGCGACGGCGCAGCCGGTGTCGTCCTGGCAGTGGATGCCGAGCCTGCCGTCGACCCGCGACCGGACGTCGGCGACGACCCGGCCGATCCCCATCGGCAGCATCCCGCCGTTGGTGTCGCACATGACCCCGACCTCGGCGCCGGCGTCGAACGCGGCCTGCAGCACCCGCACGCCGTAGTCGCGGTCCTCGGCGTACCCGTCGAAGAAGTGCTCGCAGTCGAGGAACACCCGGCGGCCGTGGCCGACGAAGAACGCGACGGTGTCGCGGACCATCGCCAGGTTCTCCTCCAGTGTCGTCCGCAGCGCCTGGTGCACGTGCCGGACGTCGGACTTGGCGACCAGGCAGACGACCGGCGTCTCGGCGTCCAGCAGGGCGCGCACCTGGGGGTCGTCCTCGACGCGCACGCCGGCCTTGCGGGTGGAGCCGAAGGCCACCAGCTGGGCGTTGCGCAGCTTGAGCTCGGTGCGGGCCCGCGCGAAGAACTCGGTGTCCTTGGGGAGCGCCCCGGGCCACCCGCCCTCGATGAAGCCCACCCCGATCTCGTCGAGCAGCCGGGCCACGGCCAGCTTGTCGGCGACCGAGTAGCTGACGCCCTCACGCTGGGCGCCGTCGCGCAGGGTGGTGTCGAAGACGTGGAAGTCGAGGGCTGTGTCGAGGGACATCGAGTTCTCCAGGGGGACGAAACCGGCCCCGAACACGAAGAAGACCCCCCGGGAACGGGAGGTCTGCGCGCAGTCGGGAGGGGGGACTGCGCGCTAGGCGATGATGATCAGGCCGGTGGGGTGCATCACGTCGAGTAAAGCACGCGCCCCGCCGTCCCCGGCACTCCCGTACCGGGGACGGCGGCGACGACGGTTCAGCCGCTGGCGAGCGCCGCGAGCCGGTCGCCGACCTCCGCGGTGCGGATCTGCGCCTGCGGGTCGCGGGTGGACAGGTCGAAGGCGACCGCGGCGTTGACCTTCCGGGCCTGCTCGGTGCGGCCGAGGTGCTCGAGCAGCAGGCCCACCGACAGCACCGTGGCGGTCGGGTCGGCCTTGCCCTGCCCGGCGATGTCGGGCGCCGAGCCGTGCACCGGCTCGAACATGCTCGGGTTGGTGCCCGAGGCGTCGAGGTTGCCGCTGGCGGCCAGCCCGATGCCGCCGGTCACGGCCGCGGCGATGTCGGTGACGATGTCGCCGAAGAGGTTGTCGGTGACGATGACGTCGTAGCGGCCCGGGTCGGTGATGAAGAACATCGAGGCGGCGTCGACGTGCTGGTAGGCGACGGCGACCTCCGGGAACTCCGCGGAGACCTCCTCCACCGTGCGCGACCACAGCGACCCGGCGTGGGTGAGCACGTTGGTCTTGTGGATCAGCGTGAGGTGCTTGCGCGGCCGGGCGACGGCGCGCTCGAAGGCGTACCGGACCACCCGCTCGACGCCGAACGCGGTGTTGAGGCTGACCTCGGTGGCCACCTCCTGCGGGGTGTCCTTGCGCAGGACCCCGCCGTTGCCCACGTAGGGGCCCTCGGTGCCCTCGCGGACGCACAGCATGTCGATCGGGCCGGGGGCGGCCAGCGGGCTGGTGACGCCGTCGAAGAGCCGGGCCGGCCGCAGGTTCACGTGGTGGTCGAGCTCGAAGCGCAGCCGCAGCAGCAGGCCGCGCTCGAGGATGCCCGGCGGCACCCCGGGGTCGCCGACGGCCCCGAGCAGGATCGCGTCGTGCTGGCGGAGCTCGTCGAGCACCGTGTCGGGGAGCAGCTCCCCGGTCCGCTGCCACCGGGAGGCCCCGAGGTCGTAGGGGGTGCTCTCCACGTCGGGAGCCACCTCACGGAGGACCTTGAGGCCCTCGGCGACCACCTCCGGACCGATGCCGTCTCCAGGGATCACTGCCAGGCGCATGGCCACAGACCCTAGGTCAGCGCGGGGTGAGGTCCGCCGAGCGGGCCTCACGCGCGCCGATCCGGCCGGCGATGTCGCCGAGCAGCTCCGCGGGCACCGGGCTGTCCACGGTCACCGCCATGAGCGCCTCGCCACCGCGCTGGGTCCGGCTGACCTGCGCGCCGGCGATGTTGATGCCGGCCTCCCCCAGCGCGGCGCCCACGGTGCCGACGACGCCGGGCCGGTCGGTGTAGACGAAGAACAGCAGGTAGCCGGAGGGGTCCAGGTCCATGTCGAAGCCGTTGATCGTGACCAGCTTGGGCACCTGGTTCTTGCCGAAGAGGGTCCCCGAGACGGTGACCTCCGTGCCGTCGGCCATCGCGCCGTGCAGGCTGACCAGGTTGCGGTAGTCCGGGCTCTCCACGTCGCTGGTCAGGGCGACGTCCAGGCCGCGCTGCTCGGCGAACAGGGGGGCGTTGACGTAGGTGACCTGCTCCTCCACGACGTCGGAGAAGACGCCCTTGAGCGCCGCGAGCTGCAGCACGGAGTCGTCGAACTCGGCGATCTTGCCGCGCACCTCGACGGTGACCGACTGGGCCAGCCCGCCGGCGACCGCGGTGAACAGCCGGCCCAGCTTCTCGGCCAGCGGCAGACCCGGGCGGACGTCCTCGGCGACGACGCCGCCGGCCTGGACGTTGACCGCGTCGGGCACGAACTCGCCCTGCAGCGCCAGCCGCACCGAGTGGGCGACGGCAGTGCCGGCCTTGTCCTGGGCCTCGGTGGTCGAGGCGCCCAGGTGCGGGGTCACGACCGTGTTGGGCAGGCCGAACAGCGGGCTGTCGGTGCAGGGCTCGGTGGCGTACACGTCGAGGCCGGCGGCGCCCACCTGGCCCGACCGCAGCGCGTCGGCCAGGGCGGCCTCGTCGACCAGGCCGCCGCGCGCGGCGTTGACGATGATCACGCCACGCTTGGTGGTGACCAGCTCCGCGGCGCCGATGAGCCCGAGCGTCTCCGGCGTCTTCGGGAGGTGGACGGTGATGAAGTCGGCCTCGCGGAGCAGCTCCTCCAGCGACACCATCCGGACGCCGAGCTGCGCCGCGCGACCCGGCTGGATGTAGGGGTCGTAGGCGATGAGCGTGACCCCGAACGCGGCCAGGCGCTGGGCCACCAGCTGACCGATCCGGCCGAGGCCCACGACGCCGACCACCTTGTCGATGACCTCGACGCCGGTGAACTTCGACCGCTTCCAGGTGCCCTGGCGCAGCGACGCGTCGGCGGCGGGGATGTGCCGGGCGGCGGCCAGCAGCAGGGCCACGGCGTGCTCGGCGGCGCTGACGATGTTCGACGTCGGGGCGTTGACGACCATGACGCCGCGCTCGGTGGCCGCGGCGACGTCGACGTTGTCCAGGCCGATGCCGGCCCGGGCCACGACCTTGAGCTTCGGGGCAGCCGCGAGCGCCTCGGCGTCGATCTGCGTGGCGCTGCGGATCATCACCGCGGACGCGTCGGCCAGTGCCGGCAGCAGCGCGGCGCGGTCGGCGCCGTCGACGGAACGGATCTCGACGTCCCGCCCGAGCACCTCCAGCACGCTGGGCGCGAGTTCTTCGGCGATCAGGACGACGGGCGCGGGCGCAGTCACGGGACCACAGCCTAAGGACGCCGCTCCCCGCTCGGGCGACACCTCCCGCGAGGGGGGTGGGTGTGCTTGCCCACGCTGAGGTGCGCCGACATCCTGACCGCGCAGAGTCGGCACAGCCGGCGCCGACGGAGGAGACCATGAGCACCCACGACAACGAATCCGGCAGCAGCTCCGGCTCGCCCCAGTACGGCCAGAGCCCGCAGTACGGCCAGGACCCCCAGTACGGCCGGGGCCCGCAGTACGGGGAGGCCCAGCAGCCCGGGCAGTACGGCCAGTACGGACAGTACGGGCAGCAGCCCTACGGGCAGGGCCCCGGCCAGCAGTACCAGCCCTCGCCGTACGGCCAGGGCCAGGGCTACCCGCAGCAGTACGGCCAGGGCGGCTATCCCCAGCAGTACGGCGAGTACGGGCAGTACGGCCAGTCGGCGGTACCGGCCAAGCCCGGCGGCGTCGTCACCGCCGCCGTCCTCGGCTTCGTCTTCAGCGCGATCGGCGCCCTCGCGACTCTCGGCCTGCTGGCCGGCGGCGCGGTGTTCGGGTCGATCATCGACGACCTGGCCGAGGCCGACCCGACGGTCGGCGAGGTCGACTCCGGCGCGGTCACCGGCATCCTGGTCTTCTTCGGAGTCCTGGCGCTGGTCTGGACCGTGCTGATGATCTGGGGCTCGGTGTGGGCCCTGACCGGCCGCAGCCGCGTGCTGCTGCTCGTGGGCGGCTCCATCGCCCTGGCCTTCACCGCGCTCGGGCTCGTCACCAGCCTGGCCGACGCCGGCAACAGCGGCGTCGGCGGCATCATCACCAGCCTGCTGTTCTTCCTGGCGGCGCTGGCGATCGTCGTGCTGCTCGCGAGGAAGCCGGCCCCGGCCTTCTTCGCCGCCCACCGCGCCCGGCGCGGGCGCTGACCTGCGGCTCCGGGGGGCGGCAGCTCCCCGGAGCCGGACGGGCGGCCCCACACTCCGCCGCCCACCGTTCCGACGCGGCCCCGCCGCCCAGGAGGATGCTCACCCCATGTCGACCCCCAGCGGACCCGAGCCCGACCACGCCGCCGCACGCGGTCCCGAGGACCAGCCCGGCTGGGGCGCGCCTCCGCCGCCGGGCCAGGGTCCCGGCACGCCGACCCCGGGTCGGCCGGCGTCGTCCGCCGGTCCGGGCGCGACTCCCGGGAAGCGGCCGCCGCAGGTGCTCGCCGCCGCGTTCCTCGGCTTCGTCGTCGCCTTCTTCCTGCTGATCGGGGCGCTGGTCCTGTTCGCGGCGTCGTCGCTGTTCGGGGCGCTGAGCGCGATCTTCGGCATCCTCTACCTCGCGCTGACCGCCCTGAACGTCGTCGGCGGCGTCCAGGCCGTCCAGGGCCGGAGCAGCAAGCTGCTGAAGATCGCCGGGGGCATCACCGCCGGCCTCGGCGTGCTCTCCCTGGTCACCTACCTGGTCCAGGGCAGCTTCGACTTCTCGACGCTGGTGTCGATCCTCATCGGCGCCGCGATCGTCTTCCTGCTGGTGCAGCCGGCGTCCAAGGCCTGGTTCGCCGCCCGCGGCACGAGATAGTCCAGAACGCCCGAGGCCCCCGCTGCCGGCTCGGCAGCGGGGGCCTGGTGACGGGGCCTGGTGACGTACTGGAGCGGCCACCCTTCAGGGCCCCGCGCCGAGCGTGCGAGGCGTGGGGGGAAGGGTGGTCCTTGCTCAGTTGCGGGCGGCGGTCCCGGTGTAGTCGTCGGACGCCGACACCCAGCTCATGAGGCCGCGCAGCTTGCGCCCGGTCTCCTCGATCGGGTGCGCCTCGGCCTCGGCCCGGCGGCGCTTGAAGTCCGGCGCGCCGGCGTCCTGGTCGGCGATGAAGGCCGCGGCCCAGGAGCCGTCCTTGATCGCGGCGAGGACGTCCTTCATCGTCGCCTTGACGTGCTCGTCGACGATCTTCGGACCGGTCGTGTAGTCGCCGTACTCGGCGGTGTCCGACACCGACCAGCGCTGCTTGGCGATGCCGCCCTCGTACATGAGGTCGACGATCAGCTTCAGCTCGTGCAGGCACTCGAAGTAGGCGATCTCCGGCTGGTAGCCGGCCTCGATGAGGGTCTCGAAGCCCGCGGCCACCAGCGCCGACATGCCGCCGCAGAGCACGGCCTGCTCGCCGAACAGGTCGGTCTCGGTCTCCTCGGCGAAGGTCGTCTTGATGACGCCGGCGCGCGCGCCACCGATGGCCTTGGCGTAGGACAGCGCGATCTGCAGCGCCTGCCCGCTGGCGTCCTGCTCGACGGCGACCAGGCAGGGCACGCCCTTGCCGTTCTCGAACTCGCGGCGCACCAGGTGGCCGGGGCCCTTGGGGGCGACCATGGCGACGTCCACACCGGCCGGGGGCTTGATGTAGCCGAAGCGGATGTTGAAGCCGTGGCCGAAGAACAGCGCGTCGCCGTCCTGCAGGTTGGGCTCGACCGACTCCTTGTACAGGTTCCGCTGCACGTGGTCGGGCGCGAGGATCATGATCAGGTCGGCCTCGGCGGCGGCCTCGGCCGGCGTGACGACCCGCAGGCCCTCGGCCTCGGCCTTGGCCCGGCTCTTGCTGCCCTCGGGCAGACCGACGCGGACGTCGACACCCGAGTCACGCAGCGACAGAGCGTGCGCGTGCCCCTGGCTGCCGTAGCCCAGGACGGCGACCGTGCGCCCCTGGATGATCGACAGGTCGGCGTCGTCGTCGTAGAAGATCTCGGCGGCCATCTGCTGTGCGGTTCCCTTCGTTGTGCTCTTCGCTGATGAAGCGCAGTGGGTGATGCGGCTCTGGGGGTCGGGTTCAGGCGGTCCGCTCGACCGGGCGCAACGTACCGGCGCCCGACATCGACCGCGGACCCCGCCCCAGGGCCACGGTGCCGGACTGCGCCATCTCCTTGATGCCCAGGGGGGCGAGGACGGCGAGCAGCGCCTGGAGCTTGTCCGGCGTGCCGGTGGCCTCGAGGGTCACGGTGTCGGTGTTGACGTCGATGACGTGGGCGCGGAACAGCTCGGCGGTCTGCAGCACCTGGGTGCGGTCGGCCATGGGAGCGCGCACCTTGACCAGCAGCAGCTCCCGCTGGACGGCACCGGCCGCCTCGAGCTCGACGATCTTGATGACCTCGATGAGCTTGTTCAGCTGCTTGGTGATCTGCTCCAGCGGCTGGGTCTCGGCGTCGACCACGATCGTCATCCGGGACAGGTCCGGGTTCTCGGTCGGCCCGACGGCCAGCGACTCGATGTTGAACGCGCGCCGGCTGAACAGCGCCGAGACCCGGGCGAGGACGCCGGACTTGTTCTCGACCAGGACCGACAGGGTGTGGCGGGTCACTGCTCACTTCCTTTCAGGACCATCCGGTCCCGGGACGGCCCCCTCCAGGGTCCCGCCCGAGCCTGCGAGGAGCGGGGAGGAGGGGGTCCTTCTACGAGCGATGGAGGGAAGGGGGGTCCTACACCTGTCCGTCGCCGAAGACCGGGCGGATCCCGCGCGCGGCCATGATGTCGTCGTTGCTGGCACCGGCGGCGACCATCGGCCACACCTGGGCGTCGGAGCCGACCACGAAGTCGATGACGACCGGGGCGTCGTCGATCGCCATGGCCTTCTCGATCACCGCGTCGACGTCGTCCTTGCTCTCGCAGCGCAGGCCGACACAGCCCAGCGCCTCGGCCAGGGCGACGAAGTCGGGGATGCGCACCGGCTTGGGCGTGCCGTTCTCGTCGACCGGGTGCAGCTTGGTGTTGGAGTAGCGGCCCTCGTAGAACAGGGTCTGCCACTGC
Organism: Geodermatophilus sp. SYSU D00705; assembly: GCF_054050135.1. Classification (NCBI taxonomy): domain Bacteria; kingdom Bacillati; phylum Actinomycetota; class Actinomycetes; order Geodermatophilales; family Geodermatophilaceae; genus Geodermatophilus; species Geodermatophilus sp. SYSU D00705. The sequence goes on from NZ_JBJGYT010000004.1 coordinate 123,679, forward strand.
CGGACCATGCCGAGGTTGCCGTTGTTGATGACGGCGACCTTGACCGGGATGCCCTCGATGGCGCAGGTGGCCAGTTCCTGGTTGGTCATCTGGAAGCAGCCGTCGCCGTCGATGGCCCACACGGTCGTCTCGGGGCGGCCGTACTTGGCGCCCATCGCGGCCGGGACGGCGTAGCCCATCGTCCCGAGCCCGCCGCTGTTGAGCCAGGTGCCGGGCTTCTCGTACTTGATGAACTGGGCGGCCCACATCTGGTGCTGGCCGACGCCCGCGGCGTAGATCGCGTCGGGGCCGGCGATGGCGCCGAGCCGTTCGATCACGTACTGCGGGGACAGCGCGCCGTCCTCGGGCCAGTCGTAGCCCAGCGGGTACTTCTGCCGCCACGAGTCCAGCTGCGCCCACCAGGCGGCGAGGTCGGGGGTGCGCCCGGCCTCGTGCTCGGCGCGCAGGGCGACGACGAGCTCGGCGATCGTCTCGCGGGCGTCCCCGACGATCGGGACGTCGGCGCGGCGGTTCTTGCCGATCTCCGCGGGGTCGATGTCGGCGTGGACGACCTGGGCCTCGGGGGCGAACGAGGACAGCTGGCCGGTGACCCGGTCGTCGAAGCGGGCGCCGAGGGCGATGAGCACGTCGGCCTTCTGCAACGCGGTGACCGCGGCGACGGTGCCGTGCATGCCGGGCATGCCCAGGTGCTGCGGGTCGCTGTCGGGGAACGCGCCGCGGGCCATGAGGGTGGTCACGACGGGAGCGCCGGTGAGCTGCGCCAGCTCGGCCAGCTCGGAGGTGGCCTGCGCCTTGAGCACGCCGCCGCCGACGTAGAGCACCGGCCGGCGGGCGCCGGCGATGAGCGCGGCGGCCTCGCGGACCTGCTTGCCGTGCGGCCGGGTGGTCGGCTTGTAGCCGGGCAGGTCGAGCCGCGGCGGCCAGTGGAAGTCGGTGGTCGCCTGCAGGACGTCCTTGGGGATGTCGACCAGGACCGGGCCCGGGCGGCCGGTGGCGGCCAGGTGGAACGCCTCGGCGATCCGCTGCGGGATCTCGCGGGCGTCGGTGACCAGGAAGTTGTGCTTGGTGACCGGCATCGTGATGCCGCGGATGTCGGCCTCCTGGAAGGCGTCGGTGCCGATCGCGCCGCTGGGCACCTGGCCGGTGATCGCGACGATCGGGACCGAGTCCATGTAGGCGTCGGCCAGCGGCGTCACCAGGTTGGTCGCGCCCGGACCGGAGGTGGCCATGCAGACGCCGACCCGCCCGGTGGCCTGCGCGTAACCGGTGGCCGCGTGGCCGGCGCCCTGCTCGTGCCGGACCAGGACGTGGCGCACGTGGGAGTCGAACAGCGGGTCGTAGGCGGGCAGGATCGCCCCGCCGGGGATCCCGAACACCACCTCGACGCCGACCGCCTCGAGCGAGCGGACGAGGCTCTGCGCCCCGGTGCAGCCGAGGAGCGGCTCGGCGGCGGCCTCGGCCACCGACCGGGCGGCGGTCTCGACGCCGGCGAGCGCTGCGGCGGCTTCGCGTGTCGCGGACTCGCCGGGGGTGGTGCTGTTCATGGCGTCTCCTGGCAGTGCCCCCGGTGGGGGCGTCGGTTCGGGGGCCGTGCGGTGTGCACCGCGGGTGCCTGCGGGCGCGGGCCGGCCGTCGTCCGGGAGTCCAGGGGGCCCGCAAACGAAAGACCCCTCGTGCCTGCGGGCACAGAGGGGTCAGCGCATCGGTCGGGCGACCGACGCGCTAGGCGACTACGAGGAGCAGGCAGGCGGGGCGCACCCGCTCACTGTGCGCCTCGACGCGGCCGCACGTCAACCACCCCGTCCCACACAGTGGACACCGAGGTGCTCAGACGTGGGACGGCACCGCGAGACCGTCGAGCACCGCCGGGTCGAACCGGGCCAGCAGGTCCGGCAGGTCGGCCGCGGGCACCGGGTGGCCCAGCAGGTAGCCCTGCAGGTACCGGCAGCCCAGGCCACGCAGCGCCGCGAGCTGGCCGGCCGTCTCGACGCCCTCGGCCACGACGTCCATGCCGAGGGTGCGCCCGAGCTCCACGACGCTGCCCACCAGCGCGGCGGTGCGCGGGTCGGACTCGATGTGCGCGACGAACGCGCGGTCCATCTTGAGCACCTGCACCGGCAGCCGGGCCAGCCGCGCGAGGCTGGAGTGCCCCTTGCCGAAGTCGTCCAGCGACAGCACGCAGCCCATGCTCCGCAGCGCGTCGAGGTCGCCGTCGGTCCGGTCCCCGGCGCCCATGAGCACCGACTCGGTGAGCTCCAGCATCAGCCGGTGCGCCGGCACGCCGGAGCCGGCGAGGACCGCCGCGACGTCGGTCGCCAGGCACCCGGCCTGCAGGTGCCGCATCGAGACGTTCACGCCGAGCTGCAGGTCGTGTCCGGCGGCGAGCATGGGGGCCAGCGCGGCCGTGGCCTCGGCGAGCACCCACCGCTGCAGCGGCACGATGAGGCCGTCGTCCTCGGCCAGGCCGACGAACTCCTCGGGCGGGACGGCGCCGAGCTCCGGGTGGTCCCAGCGGACGAGTGCCTCCACGCCCAGCACGCGCCGGTCCGGGACGCCCACCACCGGCTGGTAGGCCAGCGACAGCTCGCCGCCGGCGATGGCCGCGGGCAGGTCGCGGGCCAGCCGCGCGCGGCGGTCCACCACGCGGTCGAGCGCCGCACCCGAGGAGCGGACGCAGTTCTTCCCCGCCGCCTTGGCCGCCCGCAGCGCGAGGTCGGCGCGGCGCAGCGACTCGAGGGGCTCGTCGCCGGAGCGCAGCGGGGCGACACCCACGCTGCCGGAGACGCGGAAGACCAGGCCGCCGTCGGCACTCCCGTGCGGGGCGACCGGGCGGTGGTCGCGGTCGAGCAGCCCCACGAGCCGCTCGGCCAGCGCCGTGGCCTCCTCGCGTCCGGCACGGACGAGGACGGCGAACTCGTCGCCGCCCAGCCGCGCCACGACGTCCCCGTCGCGGGCGGCCGCGCGCAGCCGGTCGGCCACCTCGCCCAGCAACCGGTCACCGGCGTCGTGCCCGGCGACGTCGTTGACCGCCTTGAAGCCGTCCAGGTCCACCAGCAGCAGGCACCCGGGGGCCGGGGTGGCCAGCGCCGTGCGCAGCGCGGCCATGAACCGCGCCCGGTTGGGCAGGCCGGTGAGGAAGTCGGTGTAGGCCAGCCGCTCCAGCTCGCGCTGGGCGCTGGTGCGGTCGGTGACGTCGCGCAGGTGCAGCACCAGCCCGTCGTCGTCCCCGGTGCGGGCGGCGCCGGAGACCTCCACCTCCCGCCAGCTCCCCTCCTGCGTGGACAGGCGCACCGTCGCGGGCAGCTCGGCCGGCTGCTCGCCGGCCCGCACGGCGACCGCCACCCGCTGGAGGCGTTCCCGGTCCCCGGAGTGGACGAGGCCGAGCAGGACGCGACCGGAGAGCTCGCGGTGGCTCCAGCCGAGGTGGTCCCACGACCGCCCTGACGTCCAGGCCACCCGGCCGGTCCGGTCGAGCAGGACGGTGACCGCCTCGCCGCTGTGCAGCAGCGCGCGCAGCCAGCCCTCCGTGCTGCGGACACGCCGGGTCAGCCGCTCGCCGTCGGCGGCCCACACGAGGCAGCGCACGAGGGCCAGCAGCATCAGCACGGTGATGCCGGCGCCCTCCAGCGGCGAGACGGTGCGCCCCGCGGTGACCCCGATGGCGAGGAAGAGCGCGACGCCGAAGGCCGCGCAGTTGCTGAACAGAACCCCCGCCAGCGGCAGCCCGGCCGCGGGCTCCGCGTCCTCGCCGGTGCGGCCGGGGTCGACGTCGACCGCCCGCAGCGCCGCCGCCAGCATGGCCAGCCACGCCAGGCCGGTGACGACGTCCAGCGCGGGCTCGTGGGTGGTGACGGCGAGGGCGCCGCTGAGCACCACGACCGCGAGCGCGACGGAGGCGGCCAGCAGCCAGCCGGCCGCCCGGCGCCGGCCGTCGTGGATCGCGGCCACGGTGACCAGGCCCACGCCGCACAGCAGCGCGCCCACCGCCGGGTAGCCGACGGAGACCAGCGGGTCGGACACACTGCCGGAACGGGCGCCGGCGTCGGCCAGGAGCGCCTCCCCGGACAGACCGACCGCCACGAGCACGATGACGCCGTCGAGCAGCGCGCGGGAGCCGATGGCGCGGGTGCCGGCGGACGACAGCAGCCGGGCACAGGTCGCGATGGCGGCGGGCACGGCGGCCAGCAGCGGCAGGTCGTGCCAGCCGGCCTCGCTGGTGTTGATCCCGACACCGGCCAGCGCGCTGCCCGCCTGGCCCAGCCCCAGCAGCAGCATGGTCAGCGCGAGCGCGCGCCACGGACCGGCCGAGGGACCGGGCAGCCGTGCCCCGTGGCGGGCGATGACCACCGCGGTGACCCACGAGGCGGCCGCGAGCAGGACCGGACCCAGGCGCAGGGCGGCGTTCCCCGCCGTGGTCTCGACGACCACGAGCGCGCCGGCGAGCACGGCGAGCAGGACGAGCACGGCTCCCGAGCTCCGTCCGCGGACGGAGGCTCGGCCGGCCGGGGTCCCCGCCATCAGCGGGAACCGACCAGGCCCGGCCACAGCACACCCGCGCCGTCGCAGAGCAGTTCGGTGAGCTCGGCCAGCCGCATCGGGCGCGCCAGCAGGAAGCCCTGGGCGAACCCGCAGCCCAGGCCGCGCAGCGCACCGAGCTGGGCCGGGGTCTCCACGCCCTCCGCGACGACGTCCAGGCCGAGGGCCCGGCCGATGGTCACGACCGACTCGCACAGCGCGCGGCTCTTCGGGTCGCGGTCGACCCGCGCGACGAAGGACCGGTCCAGCTTGAGGACGTCGATCGGCAGCCGGGTCAGGTCGGCCAGCGAGAACCGGCCGGCGCCGAAGTCGTCGAGCGCGACGTGCACGCCCATGAGCCGCAGCGCCTCGATGTCCACGCCCACGTGGTCGCCGTCGGCGAGCACGGTCGCCTCGGTGATCTCCAGGACCAGTCGCTCGGGCGGCAGGCCGGTGGCGTGCAGCACGGCGGCGACGTCCCCGACGAGGGTGCGCGCGGCGACGTGCGAGGCGGAGATGTTGACGCCGAGCTGGAGGGGCGCGCCGGTGTGCGGCAGCGCGACCGCCGCGGTCGCCGCCTGCTCCATGGCCCACCGCTGCAGCTCGTCCATGACCCCGGCGCGCTCGGCGACGGGCACGAACTCGGCCGGCGGCACGTCCCCCAGCTCCGGGTGGCGCCAGCGCAGCAGCGCCTCGATGCCGCTGATCCGCTGCTCCTCCAGGGAGACCACCGGCTGGAACAGCACCGTGAACTCCCCGCGGGTCCAGGCACCGGGCAGGTCGTCGCGCAGCCGGTCCCGCCGGGCGGCGGCGTTGCCCAGCGCCGGCCGGTAGCGCAGCGCCGTCCCCGGCCCGGAGGCCGCCGCGGCCCGCACGGCGAGCTCGGCGCGGCCGGTCAGCTCCGCGACCGTCGCGCCGGTGGTCAGCTCGACGACGCCGATGCTCGCGGCGAGGTCGAAGATCCCCGCCGGGGTGTCCACCGGCTGCTCGATGACCGACAGGCAGCGGTCGGCGAGCAGGTCGACGGCGTGCGCCGGCCCCTCCACGAGGACGGCGAAGGTGCCGCCGCCGAGCCGGGCCACGACCTCCGGACCCCGGACGGTGGCCCGCAGCCGGCGCGCGACCTCGACCAGCACGACGCTGGCGACGTGGGTGCCGGCGTGCTCGCGCACCTCCTCCAGGCCCTGGAGCTCCACCAGCAGGAACGTGGTGCAGGGGACGCCGGGGCCGCCGGCACGGGCCAGCAGCTCCTCGACGGTCCGCCGGCAGCCGGCGCGGTTGGGCAGGCCGGTGAGGGGATCGGTGAAGGCGACCTGCTCGAGGACGCGTTCGCGCTCGACCCGCTCGGTGGTGTCCCGGCAGTGCAGCACGACCGCTCCGACGTGCGCGTCGGAGCGCAGGTCGGAGACGCTGGCCTCCAGGTGCCGCCAGGTGCCGTCGGCGTGCTGCACCCGCAGCGTGGCAGAGCAGGCCGACCCGTCGCCGTCCCGGTGCAGTGCGCGGGCCACCGGGAGGGCGTCCTCCGGGTGGACCAGCTCGAGCAGGTCCCGGCCGACCACGGTCCGGCCGGGGTCGCCGAGCACGCTGCCGAACACCGGCGAGGCCCAGGTGACCCGCAGGTCGTCGTCGAGGATGAGCACCGCGTCGCCGCTGGAGGCGACGAGGGAGCGGAAGTAGGACTCGCTGCGCCGCAGGCGGGCGCCCATGCGCTGCTCGTCGCGGGCGGTCACCCACCGGTGGACGACGGACAGGACCGCACACAGGACGACACCGCCGATCATGAGCGGGCTGGGGCGACCGCCCACGACTCCGGCGGTGACCAGCCCCAGCAGGGCGGCGAGCATCGCCAGGTGCGGCAGCAACTGGCCCAGGTGGGTGGAGCGGCCGCTGCGGGCCCGTCCGGGCCGTGCGTCGGCGGCCCGCCCTCCGGGGTCGGCCAGCGCGGCCGCGGCGACCAGGAACAGCCCTGCGACGACGAGGAAGCGGCTGGCGTCGGTCACGGCGACGGCGCCGGCGAGCGTGGCGGAGGTGCTCAGCGCGCGGCCGGTGGTCGCCGCGACAGCGCCGGCGAGCAGCAGCAGCGCCATGCGCTGGCGGTGGCTCTCGATGGCCCCGAGCAGCACCAGCGCCGCCGTCATCGTCCCGGCGGTGACCACGGCGGCGGCCGCCAGCACGGCCGCCTCGCCCAGGCCCAGTTCCAGCCAGCTGCGGTGCGGGCCGAGCACGAACAGCTGCACGACCAGCAGGCACGCGGTGCCGAAGAGGGCCAGCTCGACGCCGGACCGGGCACCGCGGCGCAGCCGGCCGCGGTCGACGAGGGTCAGGGTGCCGAGGACGAAGATCACGTAGCCGGGCACCGTCGGCAGCCACCGGAGCAGCACCCGCTCCATCGGGTCGTCGGGCTCCATCGCCAGCACGGTGAGGAAACCGAGGACGGGCAACAGCGGCGTGACGGCGACCAGACGCCAGCCTCGCGCACCCGACTGGTGGCGCCGTCCGGCACACCACGTCACAACGGACGTGACGCCCCCCATGACGGTGACCGCGACGTCCGCGGCGAACCCGGGACCGGTCGTGCCGGCGGCCACCGCACAGGCGGCCGCGGCCAACACGGCGCTCACGAGGAGCACCCACCTCAGCCTGTCCACACCGGGGGTGTCGGCACCTCGCGCCGCGCACCGCAGCGGAGCGGGAACGTGCTCACCCCTCGGGGTGAGGGCCGCTCCCCGACCCCGACCCGCAGTCAGGGCCGGGGAGACCGGCCGGGGATCACCCGCAGATGGCGCCCTGCGCGGCGGAGCCGACGAGCTTGGCGTACTTGCCCAGGACGCCGGTGGTGTAGCGCGGCGGCAGCGGCTGCCAGCTCTGCCGGCGGCGGTCCAGCTCCTCGGCGTCCACCAGCAGGTCCAGGGTCCGGGCGGCGAGGTCCAGGCGGATCGGGTCGCCGTCCTGCACGAGGGCGATCGGGCCGCCGTCGGTGGCCTCGGGCGCGACGTGGCCGACGCACAGCCCCGTCGTCCCGCCGGAGAACCGGCCGTCGGTCAGCAGCAGGACGTCCTTGCCCAGGCCCGCGCCCTTGATGGCGCCGGTCACGGCGAGCATCTCCCGCATGCCGGGGCCGCCCTTGGGGCCCTCGTAGCGGATGACCACGACGTCGCCGGCCTTGAGGGTGCCCTCGGTGACGGCGTCCATCGCGCCCTGCTCGCCGTCGAAGACGCGTGCGGTGCCCTCGAAGACGTCGGCGTCGAAGCCCGCGGACTTCACGACCGCGCCCTCCGGCGACAGCGAGCCGCGCAGGATGGTCAGTCCGCCGGTCTTGTGGATCGGGTTGTCCATCGCGTGGACGATCGTGCCGTCGAGGTCCGGCGGGGCGATCTCCGCGAGGTTCTCGGCCATCGTCTTCCCGGTCACGGTGAGGACGTCGCCGTGCAACAGGCCGGCGTCGAGCAGCGCGCGCAGCACGACGGGGACGCCGCCGACGCGGTCGATGTCGGTCATCACGAACCGGCCGAACGGCTTGACGTCGGCCAGGTGCGGGGTGCGGTCGCCGATCCGGTTGAAGTCGTCGAGGGTCAGGTCGACCTGCGCCTCGTGCGCGATCGCCAGCAGGTGCAGGACGGCGTTGGTGGAGCCGCCGAGCGCCATGACCACCGTGATCGCGTTCTCGAACGCCTTCTTCGTCATGATCTGGCGGGCCGTGATGCCCTGGCGCAGCAGGTTGACCACGGCCTCGCCCGAGGCGACCGCGAAGGCGTCGCGGCGGCTGTCGGGGGCCGGCGGCGCGGCGCTGCCCGGCAGGGCCATGCCCAGCGCCTCGGCGACGCTGGCCATGGTGTTGGCCGTGTACATGCCGCCGCAGGAGCCCATGCCCGGGCAGGCGGCCTTCTCGATGGCGTCGAGGTCCTCGCGGGTGATCAGCCCGCGGGCGCAGGCGCCGACGCCCTCGAACACGTCGATGATCGTGAGGTCGTCGCGGTCGCCGAGCTTCCCGGGCAGCGTCGACCCCGAGTACAGGAAGACGCTGGCCAGGTCGAGGCGCGCGGCGGCCATGAGCATCCCGGGCAGGGACTTGTCACAGCCGGCCAGCAGCACCGAGCCGTCGAGCCGCTCGGCGAACATGACCGTCTCCACCGAGTCGGCGATGACCTCCCGCGAGACCAGCGAGGCGCGCATGCCCTCGTGGCCCATGGAGATGCCGTCGGAGACCGAGATCGTGCCGAACTCCAGCGGGTAGCCGCCGGCCGCGTGCACGCCCTCCTTGGCCCGCTTGGCCAGCCGGTCCAGGGAGAGGTTGCAGGGGGTGATCTCGTTCCACGACGACGCGACGCCGATCTGCGGCTTGTCCCAGTCGTCGTCCCCCATGCCGACCGCGCGGAGCATGGCGCGGGCAGGGGCCCTGGTGATCCCGTCGGTCACCTCGCGGCTGCGGGGCTTGACGTCTGCGGTGGTGGTGGGGCGGTCCTCGACGCTCGTCACGTCCGCCGAGCGTAGGCCGCGGCACCGACGTGGACGAGGACACCATTGATACTGGTACCGACACCACCACCGAGCCGCAGGAGACCGCGTGCCGCCGTCCGCCCGCCGCGAGCTGGCCGACTTCCTCCGCTCGCGCCGTCGGCAGGTCGACCCCCGCGCGGTCGGGCTGCCCGCCGGGGGCGCACGGCGCACCCCCGGGCTGCGCCGCGAGGAGGTCGCGCTGCTGTCCGGCGTCAGCCACACCTGGTACACGTGGCTGGAGCAGGGCCGGGACATCCGCGCGTCCCGGCAGGTGGTCGAGGCGCTGGCCCGCACGCTGCGCATGTCCCCGGCCGAGCGCGAGTACGTGCTGCGGCTGGCCGGTCACGGCGGCGCGGCGCCGGAGGCAGCAGCCCACGGCATCCCGGCCCACGTGCAGCGGCTGGTGGACGCCCTGGGCAGCTCCCCCGCCTACGTGATCACCGCGAGCTGGTCGATCGTCGGCTGGAACCGCGCCTACGAGCGGCTCTACCCCGGGGTGGCCGCCGTGCCGGCCGCCGACCGGAACCTGCTGTGGCTGGTGTTCACCGACCCCGCGGTGCGCGCGCTGCTGGGCGACTGGACCACCGACAGCCGGCGCTTCCTCACCCAGTTCCGGGCCGAGGTCGGCCCCCGCCTCGCCGACCCCGACGTCGTCGACCTGGTCGCGCGGCTGGAGGCGGCCAGCCCGCACTTCCGCGCCGGGTGGGCCAGCCACGACGTCGACCGGTTCAGCTCCGGGGAACGGCGCTTCGAGCACCCGGAGGTGGGGACGCTGCTGCTGGAGCACCACCAGCTGACCCCGGCCGACGCCCCCGGGCTGCAGCTGGTCGTCTACACCGCGGCCGAGGGCAGTGACGCGGCCGCCAAGCTGGCCGCCATGACCGGCTGACCCGGTCTGGGACACTCGGCAGACGTGGCTGCTCCCGTCCGCATGCGGATGAGCCGGACGGCGTTGCTCCCGGTCGTCCTGCTCCTCGTGTGCGCCGTCCCGCTGGCCTTCGCCGCGACCTGGACGCTCGTCGTCCTGCTCGTGCCCCTCCTCGTCGCCGCCTGGGTGCTGCGCGTCGGTGTCGACGTCAGCGACGACGCCGTCACCGTGCGCTCGATGGTCGGGCAGCGCCGGGTGCCGTGGTCCGAGCTCGCCGGGATCCGGGTGGGCCGCCGCAACGACCTCTGGCTGGTCACCACCGGCGGCACCGAGGTGCGCCTGCCGGTGCTGCGCACCCGCGACCTCCCGCGGCTGGCCGCCCTCTCCGGCGGGCGCATCCCCTCCCCCGACCCGGCGGCCTGACCCGCCTCAGTACGCGTCGACGACGTTGACCAGCGGTTCCCCGGCGAGCACGCGGGCGATCTGGTCGACGACGGCGACGCCGGCACGCTCGTTGGTCGCCGGCACGTTCCCGGCGACGTGCGGCGTCAGCAGCAACCCGGGCGCCGACCACAGCGGGTGCCCCTCCGGCAGCGGCTCGGGGTCGGTGACGTCCAGCGCCGCCCGCAGCCGACCGGACCGCAGCGCGGCCAGCAGGGCGCCGGTGTCCACGACCACCCCGCGCGCGGCGTTCACCAGCAGCGCGCCGTCGGCCATCGCCGCGAGGAAGTCCGCGTCGACCAGCCCGGTGGTCTCCGGCGTGACCGGCACGATCACCACCACGACGTCGGCCTGCGGCAGGAGCCGGGGCAGCTCCTCGGTGCCGTGGACGCCGGCGCGCGCGGTCCGGGCGACGTAGGTCAGCTCGACGTCGAAGCCGGCGAGCATCCGCCCGACGGCCCGCCCGATGTCGCCCGCCCCGACGACGAGCACCCGTGCGCCGACGACGGTGCCGAACGCGGCGGGCGACCAGCGGCCGGCGTCCTGCTCGCGGACGAAGTGCGGCAGCCCGCGCTGGGCGGCCAGCACCGCGGCCACCACCCACTCCGCGGTCGACGGCGTGTGCGCGCCCCGCGCGTTGCACAGCGCGACGCCCTCGGGCAGCCGGCCGACGAACTTCTCCGCGCCGGCGCTGAGCAGCTGCACCAGCCGCAGGCGGGGCAGCGCCGCGGCGAGCTCCAGGTCCGCTCCGCCGCCCCCGCGCGGCACCCACACCTGAGCCTGGGCGGCCTCGCCGCTGGGCACGTCGCCCGGGTCCAGCCGGTGGGCGCGCACGCGGGGGGACACCGCCTCGACCGCGGTGGCCAGCGCCCGGGAGGGGACGAGCACGTGCAGCGTCTCGTCCTCGCCGACGACGTACGAACCGGTGATCTCGGGGGCCACGTGGTCCGACACTAGGCCCACGCCCAGCCGGCGCACGTACTGTGCTGGGGGTGAGCCGGCGGCACGGGAGGCGGGGACGGCGGCTGGCCGGTGCCCTGCTGCTGACCGCCGTCCTGGCCGGGTGCGGGAGCGACGGTTACGAGCCGGCGGGCCCCTTCCGCCCGCTGCCCGAGGACCCGCCGCCGCAGGTCGGCCCGCCCACGGAGACCACACCCCCACGCGGCCCCGGCGACCCGGCCGACCCCGGCTCGGGCGAGCAGGGCGGCGACCCGAACGTCGTCGCCTCCGGCCTGACCGTGCCCACCGGCCTGGTGGTGCTGCCCGACGGCTCGGCGGTCGTCGGCGAGCGCGACAGCGGCCGGCTGTTCCAGGTGTTCCCCGACCGCTCCCCCGCCCAGGAGCTCATGACCGTCACCGGGATCGACCCCGCGGGCGACGGGGGCCTGCTGGGCCTGGCGCTGTCGCCGACCTTCGCCGAGGACGGCCTGCTCTACGCCTACGTCTCCACCGCGACCGACAACCGGGTGGTCCGCTTCCCCCTCGGCGGGACGCCGAACCCGGTGCTCACCGGCCTGCCCCGCGGCGAGACCCGCAACGGCGGCGGGCTGCTGTTCGGCGCCGACGGCACCCTCTACGTGGGCACCGGCGACACCGGCAACGCCGCCCTGGCCCAGGACCCGGCGTCACTGGGCGGCAAGGTGCTGCACGTCGACGTCTTCGGGCAGCCGGTCGGCGGCGGGCCGGTGTACAGCAGCGGGCACGGCAACGTCACCGCCCTGTGCAGCGACGGCGCCGAGGGCCTGTTCGCGACCGACGACGCGGTCGACGGCCCCGACGCGTTCGACCGGGTCGCGGAGGGCGGTGACGCCGGCTGGCCGCAGCCCGGCCCGGACAGCCGCGAGCCGGTGCTGGAGATCCCCGGCCCCGACGGCGGCCTGGGCGGCTGCGCGGTGTCCGGCCGCACCGTCTTCCTCGGCGCCCTCGACGGCCGGCGGGTGCACGCGGTCGAGCTGGACGCCGGCGGCACACCCGTCGACCAGCCCACCGACTTCCTCGCCGAGCGCTACGGCCGGCTGCGGACCGTCGTCCTCGACGCCGACGGCGCGCTGTGGATCACCACGTCGAACCGCGACGGCATCGGCACCCCCGTCGAGCAGGACGACCGGGTGCTCCGCGTGCTCCCGCCCGGCGGCTCCGGCGACTCCCCGCTGTGACGCTCTGACACCGTCGGCCTACCGGCCGACACCGTGACACCGCGGTCCTCCGGACCGCACCGCGGCCACCTGCCGTCCCCGGCGGACGCGGAGCCGCTGCCCGTGGCCCGGTCGGAGACCCTCCGGGCCCCGCGACCGGTCCACCCCGGTGGGGTGCCGTCCCCGGCTGCCGAGGCACTCCACGACCCGGCCCGGCGCCGTTCCCGTGCCGCCGAGCCGTTCCGGCGTCAGCCGGGGAGGACGCGCTCCTCGAGCATGCGCTTGACGGTGGCGGCGTCCGCCTTGCCGCGGGTGGCCTTCATGACCGCGCCGACCAGCGCGCCGAGGGCCTGCACCTTGCCGCCCTGCACCTTGGCGACGACGTCCGGCGCGCCGGCGATCGCGGCCTCGACCGCGGCGACCAGCTCGTCGGACTCGCCCATGACGGCCAGCCCGCGGGCCTCGACCACCTGCGCGGGGTCGCCCTCGCCGGCCAGGACGCCGTCCAGCGCCTGCCGGGCCAGCTGGTCGTTGATGGTGCCCGCGGAGACCAGCCCCGTCAGCTCCGCGACCTGGCGGGGGGTGATGGCCAGCTCCGACAGCTCGACGCCGGCGTCGTTGGCCCGGCGGGCCAGCTCGCCGAGCCACCACTTGCGGGCATCGGCCGGGGTGGCACCGGCGGCGACGGTGGCGTCTACCAGGCCCAGCGCACCGGCGCCGGTCAGCCAGCCCATCTCGGTGGCCGACAGCCCCCACTCCTCCTGCAGCCGCGCGCGGCGGGCGGCCGGCAGCTCGGGCAGCTCGGCGGCGAGCTTCTCCACCCACTCCGCGTCCGGTGCGACGGGGACCAGGTCGGGCTCGGGGAAGTACCGGTAGTCGGTCGCCTCCTCCTTGCTCCGCCCGGCCGAGGTGGTGCCGGTGTCCTCGTGGAAGTGGCGGGTCTCCTGCAGCACCCGCCCGCCGGCGTCGAGGACGGCGGCCTGCCGGCGCATCTCGAAGCGCACCGAGCGCTCCACCGACCGCAGCGAGTTCACGTTCTTCGTCTCGGTGCGCGTGCCCCACTCCAGGCTGCCGATCGGCGCCAGCGAGGTGTTCACGTCGCAGCGCAGGCTGCCCTGCTCCATCCGGACGTCGGAGGCGCCGAGGGTCTGGATGATGTCGCGCAGCTCGGTGACGTACGCGCGGGCCACCTCGGGGGCCTTGGCGCCGGCACCGGGGATGGGCCGGGTGACGATCTCGACCAGCGGGATGCCGGCGCGGTTGAAGTCGACCAGCGAGTAGTCGGCACCGTGGATCCGCCCGGTCGCGCCACCGACGTGCAGGTTCTTGCCGGTGTCCTCCTCGAGGTGCACCCGTTCGATCTCGACCCGGTAGGTCTCGCCGTCGACCTCGACGTCGAGGTGCCCGGCGGTGCACAGCGGCTCGTCGTACTGACTGGTCTGGAAGCCCTTGGGGATGTCCGGGTAGAAGTAGTTCTTCCGCGCGAACCTGCACCAGCCGGCGATCCGGCAGCCCAGTGCCAGCCCGATGCGGATGGTCGCCTCGATGGCGGCGGCGTTGGCCACCGGCAGCGAGCCGGGCAGGCCGAGGCACACGGGACAGGTCTGGGTGTTGGGCTCGGCGCCGAAGGTGGTGGCGCAGCCGCAGAACATCTTCGACGCGGTGCCCAGCTCGACGTGGGTCTCCAGGCCGATGACCGGCTCGTAGCGGGTGAGGACCTCGTCGTAGTCCACCAGGGTCTCGGTCATGAGGGGGTGTTCTCCTTCGGGCCGGTGCGACCGGTCATCCACGCACCGACCGCGGTCAGCAGGCCCAGGACGATGAAGACGGCGAAGAACGCCTCGCCGGTCGCGATCCAGCCGATCAGGCCCACGAGGACGACGAACGCGGTGAGGGCCCAGGCGGCCTTGAGGGGACCGTTCACGCCTCGGCCCCCGCGGTCGTCGTCCGCTGCGCCAGCTCGTCGAGCAGCCGGTGCCCGCGGGCGGCGTCCAGGGCGGCCTCGACGGCGGCGGCGACCCGGTAGCAGCGGTCGTCGGCCAGGGCCGGCGCCATGACCTGGAACCCGACCGGCAGCCCGTCGGACAGCCCGCAGGGCACCGAGATGGCCGGCAGCCCCGCGAGGCTGGCCGGCAGCGTGCACAGGTCGGCGGCGTACATGGCCAGCGGGTCGTCGACGCGGGCGCCGATGGGCCACGCCACGGTCGGGCTCGTCGGGCTGACCAGCACGTCGACGTCGTCGAAGGCGGCGGTGAAGTCGCGGGTGATCAGCGTGCGGACCTTCTGCGCCTGCCCGTAGTAGGCGTCGTAGTAGCCGGCCGACAGCGCGTAGGTGCCCAGGATGATGCGGCGCTTGACCTCCGCGCCGAAGCCCTGGTCACGCGTCAGCGACATGACCTCGTCGAGGGAGTGGGCGCCGTCGTCGCCGACCCGCAGGCCGAACCGCATGCCCTCGAAGCGGGCCAGGTTCGACGAGGCCTCGCTGGGGGCGATGAGGTAGTACGCCGGCAGGGCCAGGTCGAACGACGGGCAGGAGACCTCGCGGACGTCGGCGCCCATGCCCTCGAGCAGCGCCACGGTCTCCTGGACCCGGGCCAGCACGCCGGCCTCGTAGCCGTCGGTGTGCCCGTCGCCGCCGAGCTCGCGGACGACGCCGACCCGCAGCCCGGCCAGCTCGCCACCGGCACCCTCGGTGGCGGCCTTCACCAGCACCGGGACGGGCGCGTCGATGCTCGTGGAGTCCCGCGGGTCGTGCCCGCCGATCGCCTCGTGCAGCAGCGCTGCGTCGAGCACGGTGCGCGCCATCGGGCCGGCCTGGTCGAGGCTGGAGGAGAAGGCGATGAGGCCGTAGCGCGACACCGCGCCGTAGGTGGGCTTGTGCCCGACCAGGCCGGTCACCGCGGCCGGCTGGCGGATCGAGCCGCCGGTGTCGGTGCCCAGCGCCCACGGGGCGAGGCCGCCGGCGACCGCGGCGGAGGAGCCGCCCGAGGAGCCGCCCGGGATGCGGTCGGTGTCCCAGGGGTTGCGGGTCGGCCGGTAGGCGGAGTTCTCCGTGGAGGAGCCCATCGCGAACTCGTCCATGTTGGTCTTGCCGAGCAGCACCGTGCCGGCGTCCTTGAGCCGCGCGGCGACGGTCGCGTCGTACGGCGGCCGCCAGCCCTCGAGGATCTTCGAGCCGCTGGTGGTGGGCACGCCCTCGGTGACGAAGACGTCCTTGAGCGCGACGGGCAGGCCGGCCAGCGGGCCGAGCTCCTCCCCCGCGGCGCGGGCGGCGTCGATCTCCCCGGCGCGGGCCAGTGCGGCGTCCGGGTCGACGTGCAGGTAGGCGCCCAGTACGCCGTCGGCGGCGGCGATCCGGTCGAGGTAGGCGCCGGTCAGCTCCACCGAGCTGAGCTCACCCGCGGCGAGCCGGCGGCCGAGCTCCGTGGCGTCGAGGGCGGTGAGGTCGCTGTCCACCGGGGCGCTCACTCCTCCTCCCCGAGGATCTGCGGCACCCGGAAGCGGTCGTCCTCCGCGGCCGGGGCCTGGGCGAGGACGACGTCCCGCGGCAGGCACGGGGTGACGACGTCGGGGCGCGTGACGTTGGTCAGCGGCACCGCGTGGGTCATGGGCGGGACGTCGGCCACGTCGGCCTTGCCGACCTGCGCCACGGCGTCGAGCACCGCGGACAGCTGCCCGGCGAAGTGGTCGAGCTCGTCGTCGCTGAGGGCCAGCCGGGCCAGTCGCGCCAGGTGCGCGAGGTCCTGCCGCCCGAGGGACTCCTGCGGGGAGGGGGTGCTCACTGCGGTGGGGACTCCACTTCGGTGGTGCCTTCCGAGGCCGCTCGCGACCAGGGAACCAACCCCGCCACTGTACGTGGGCCGCCTCCGGCACCGTCCGGCGGCGACGTCGGCCGGCGGCGCGCCCGGGGGTGTCTCGACCGCCGACGGGTCGATGGGGGAAGCTGGTCGCCCGCGATCGACGGAGATCGGCCCGTACCTCGAACCGGAGGGACCCGTGTCCTATCTCCTGCGGCTGGTCGTCCCCGACCGCCCCGGCATCCTCGGCGCCGTGGCCACCGCGCTCGGCACGGCCGGGATCGACATCGTCTCGGTCGACGTGCTGGAGCGCGGCGGCGGGGTCGCGGTCGACGACATCGTGGTGGACCTGCCCCCCGGCCGCCTCCCCGACAGCCTGATCACCGCTGCGCAGGCGGTGGAGGGCGTCGAGGTGGAGTCGCTGCGGCCGTTCGCCGGGCCGCTGGACACGCACCGCGAGTTGGAGCTGCTGGAGTCGCTGGCCCGGGCGGCGACCGATCCCCCCTCCACCCTCGCGGTCAAGCTGCTCGCGGCCGAGCTGCCCCGCGTCTTCCACAGCGGCTGGGCGGCCGTGCTGCACGGTGAGGACGAGGGAGGCCCGTGCGAGGTGCTCGCCGCCTCCGACGCGGCCCCCAGCTTCGAGGGCATGCCACTGCCGTGGCTGCCGCTGCCCACGCCCCGGCTGCTGCCGAGCGAGGACGACTGGTTGCCCGCGCGCTGGCGGGAGATGGCCATCGAGATGATGGCGACCCCCTTCGGCAGCCCGCGGACGGCGGTGGTGCTGGGCCGCTCGGGCGGCCCGGCCTACCGCCGCTCGGAGCTGCTGCGGCTGGTGCACCTGACCGGGATCGCCGCCAGCGTCGCCCACCTGCCACCGCTCTGACGCCGCTCAGCGTGGCGTCTGCTGGTGGAACGCGAGCCTCCAGCCGCCGTCCCGCCGGACGTACACGCTGCTGATCAGCGCGGAGTACGGCGGGACGCCCTCCCGCCGTGCGACCACCCCGTAGGTGACCAGTCCGGAGTCGGGCGACAGCCGTCGGACGACCGTGCCCTCGAGCCTGTACGAGCTCCACGGCGGGCCGCCCATCGCGGCCAGCACGGTGGCGCGGTCGTCCAGCCGCATGCCGCCGGGCAGGAGCATCTCCACGGCGTCGTCGAGCACGCGGTCGTAGAAGGCCAGCGCCTGCTCCGGGGAGGTCGACAGCGCCTGCCAACCCCGCTCCTCCAGCGCGGCGAGGTCGTCGTCGACCGGCTCAGGCATCGGTGCCCTCCCCCGCCGGCTCGCTGCCGTCGCCGGTGGTGGCCACCGCGCGGGCCGCCTCGGGCCCCTCCTCCAGCAGCACGCGGAAGCCGTCGTCGTCCAGGATCGGCGCCTTGACCTGCACCGCCTTGTCGTACTTGCTGCCGGGATCGGCACCGACGACGACGAAGCCGGTCTTCTTGCTCACCGACCCGGTCACCTTGCCGCCGCGCTCCTGGATCGCCGCGATCGCCTGGTCGCGGCTGAGGTCGCGCAGCGACCCGGTGACGACGACGGTGACCCCGGTCAGCGGACCGGGGCCGGCGTCCTCGCCCTCGTCGGCCATCCGGACGCCGGCCGCCCGCCACTTCTCGACGACCTCGCGGTGCCAGTCGACGGCGAACCAGTCACGCACCGACCGCGCGATGGTGGGGCCCACGCCGTCGGCCGCCGCGAGCTCCTCCTCGGAGGCCTCCGCGATCCGGTCCAGCGAACGGAAGTCGCGGGCCAGCGCCTGCGCCGCGGTGGGGCCGACGTGCCGGATCGACAGCGCGACCAGCACCCGCCACAGCGGGACCTCCTTGCGGGTCTGCAGGTTGGCCAGCAGCTTGCGGCCGTTGGCCGAGAGGGTGCCGTCCTTCTTGGTGAAGAAGTCGGTGCGGCACAGCGCCTCCTCGTCGAGGGTGAACACGTCGCCCTCGTCCTGCAGGAGGCAGCTCTCCAGCAGCGCGATCGCCGCCTCGTACCCGAGCACCTCGATGTCGAAGGCACCCCGGCCGGCGACGTGGAACACGCGCTCCCGCAGCTGCGCCGGGCACGACCGGGCGTTGGGGCAGCGGATGTCGGCGTCCCCCTCCTTCTCCGGGCGCAGCTCGGTGCCGCACTCCGGGCAGTGCGTCGGCATGACGAACTCGCGCTCGTCGCCGGTGCGGGCGGCGGCCACCGGGCCGAGCACCTCGGGGATCACGTCGCCGGCCTTGCGGATGACGACGGTGTCGCCGATCAGCACGCCCTTGCGCCTGACCTCGCTGGCGTTGTGCAGCGTGGCCAGCTGCACCGTCGACCCGGCGACCTTGACCGGCTCCATGAACGCGAACGGGGTGACCCGCCCGGTGCGCCCGACGTTGACCCGGATGTCGAGGAGCTTGGTGGTCGCCTCCTCCGGCGGGTACTTGAACGCGATCGCCCACCGCGGGGCGCGCGAGGTGGACCCGAGCCGCCGCTGCAGGGCGACCTGGTCGACCTTGACGACGACACCGTCGATCTCGTGCTCGACGGAGTGCCGCTGCTCCCGGTACCGCTCGATGTAGGCCCACACGCCCTCGAGGTCGTCGACCACCTCGTACCGGTTGCTCACCGGCAGGCCGAGCTCGCGCAGCCGGTCGTAGGCGGCCGACTGGCGCTCGAGGGTGAACCCCTCGCGCGCGCCGAGGCCGTGCACGACCAGCCGCAGCGGCCGGGACGCGGTGACCCGCGGGTCCTTCTGCCGCAGCGAGCCGGCGGCGGCGTTGCGCGGGTTGGCGAACGGCGCCTTGCCGGCCTCGACCATGCCCGCGTTGACGTCGGCGAACGCGGCGACCGGGAAGTAGATCTCGCCGCGGACCTCCAGCAGCTCGGGCACGTCGTCGCCGGTGAGCTGCTGCGGGACGTCGTCCATGGTGCGGACGTTGGCCGTGACGTCCTCGCCCGTGACGCCGTCGCCGCGGGTCGCCGCCCGGACCAGCCGGCCGCGCTCGTACAGCAGCGCCACCGCGACGCCGTCGACCTTGAGCTCGCACAGGTAGGCCGCCGCGTCGCCGACCTCGCGCTCGATGCGCCCGGCCCAGGCGGAGAGCTCGTCGCTGCTGAACGCGTTGTCCAGGCTCTGCATCCGCTCCCGGTGCTGGACCGGGGCGAAGGTCGCGGTGAAGCCGCCGTTGACCTTCTGGCTGGGCGAGTCGGGGGTGACCAGCGCCGGGTGCCCGGCCTCGATGGCCTTGAGCTCCCCCATCAGCTCGTCGTACCGGGCGTCGCTGACCAGCGGCGCGTCCTGCACGTAGTAGGCGAAGGCGTACCGGTCGAGCTCCTCGGAGAGGTCCCGGTGGCGGGTGCGCGCCTCGTCGGGGACCTCGGTGAGGTCCTCCCGGTCGGTGGCCGCAGCCACCTCGGGCGCGTCGACCAGCGGCTCGTCCAGCGGCTCGGCTTCGGTGGTCACGACCGAACGGTATCCGCCCGGTCCGACAGCGAACCGGCGCTCACCCGGCCGTGTGCGTCACTCTGGCAGCAGGTACCGGGCTGCCTCGCGCACGTGGGTCATCACCGACCGCGCGTAGCCGGGGGTCGCCCCGGCCAGCCCGCAGGCCGGCGTCAGCGTGACCGCGGTGTGCAGCCCCTCCACCGGGAAGCCCAGCTCCCGCCACCACGCCTGCAGCCGGGAGGCGGTCGCCCTCGGCGCGGGCAGCGTCGCGTCGGTACCGGGGACGACGCCGGGCAGGAGGTGGGTGCCGGCCTCGACCGCGGTGCCGATGGCGTCGAGGTCCTGGACCAGACCGAGGTCGAAGGAGACCGCGTCGGCGCCGGCGGCCCGGAACAGCTCCAGCGGCGCGCGGTCGGCGCAGCAGTGCACGACCACGGGCACGTCCAGCGCGCCGATGACGGCGGCGAGCTCCTGCTCGACGACGGCCGCCTCGACCGCCGGCAGCCGGCCGAAGCCGCTGACCGTGGGCAGCGCCCCCTGCAGGACGGCGGGCACCAAGGGCTCGTCGAGCTGCACCACGACCCGCGCGCCGGGCACCCGGGCGGTGACCGCGGCGACGTGCTGCGTCACCCCCTCGGCCAGCGACTGCCCGAGGTCGCGGCGGGCGCCGGGGTCGACGACGGCGCGGTCCCCGCGGGTGCGCTCCAGCCCCGCGGCGAGCGTCCACGGACCGGCCACCTGCAGCTTGAACGGCCCCTCGTAGGCCTCGGCGACGTCGTACAGGGCGTCCAGGTCGCGGGCCAGGAACTCCTCCGCCCGGCGCTGGTCGACGCCGGGGCGCGGGACCAGCCGCCAGCCGGCCGGCGTCAGCTCCACGGCGATCTCCACCAGCAGCGCGGCGCCGCGGCCGACCAGGTCCGCGCCGGCGCCGCGGCCGGGCAGCTCGGGCAGGTGCGGGAAGTCGGGGAGCTCACCGGTCACCGTGCGCAGCGCCTCGGCGGGGTCGGTGCCGGGCAGCGAGCCGACCCCGGTCGCCGGCCCCCAGGACAGCGGCCCGGGATCCGGGGTGGGGTCGCTCGGCGAGGCGGGATCGGTCGGCGAGGCCACGGCACCGACGCTAGTCGCGCGGGCGCCGGCGACTCGCAGGGGCGTCCCCGCGTCCAGGGACGCTCAGGCGAGGACGGGCCGGCCGGCGGAGACGACGGTCCCCTGGCCCAGCACGAGGTCGCCCCGCTCGGCGTCGGGCGCGTACAGCACCGCCGACTGCCCCGGCGCCACGCCGCGCTGCTCGGCGCCCAGCCGCAGCACCAGCCCGCCACCCTCGGCCGCGGTCACCACGCAGGGCACGGGGGTGCCGTGCGCACGCAGCTGCACCTCGGCCTCGAACGGCAGCCGCGGTGCCGGACCGGCCCAGGTGGGTTCGGCGGTGCGCACCTCGGTCACACCGGTCAGCTCCGCGGTCCCGATGGTGACCGTGCGGGTCACCGGCTCGATGCCGAGCACGTAGCGCGGACGGGAGTCACCGACGTCGACACCGAGGCCGCGGCGCTGCCCGACGGTGAAGCCGTAGGTGCCGCCGTGCTCCCCCACCGTCGCCCCGGTGGCGGCGTCGACGACCGGCCCGGGCCGGTGCCCGAGCCGCCGGGCCAGGAAGCCGCGGGTGTCCCCGTCGGGGATGAAGCAGATGTCGTGCGAGTCGGCCTTGGTGGCGACGGCGAAGCCCCGCTCCGCGGCGATCTCCCGGACCCGCTGCTTGGTCATCGACCCGAGCGGGAAGCGCGCGCCGGCCAGCTGCTCCGCGGTCAGGACGGCGAGGACGTAGGACTGGTCCTTGGCCGCGTCGACGGAGCGCCGCAGCTGCCCGCCGTCCAGCCGGGCGTGGTGGCCGGTGACGACGGCGTCGAAGCCCAGGGCCCGCGCCCGGTCCAGCACCGCGGCGAACTTGATCTTCTCGTTGCAGCGCAGGCACGGGTTCGGCGTCCGGCCGGCCGCGTACTCGGCCACGAAGTCCTCGACGACGTCCTCGGTGAACCGCTCGGCGAGGTCCCAGACGTAGAACGGGATGCCCAGCTCGTCGGCGACGCGGCGGGCGTCGTGGGCGTCCTCGACGCTGCAGCAGCCCCGGGCGCCGCTGCGCAGCGTCTGCCGGTCCGGGGACAGCGCCAGGTGCACCCCGGTGACGTCGTGGCCGGCGTCGACGGCCAGCGCCGCGGCGACCGCCGAGTCCACGCCGCCGCTCATGGCGGCGAGCAGGCGCACTACCGCCGTCCCATCCCGGCCCGCCGGGCGCGCTCCACCACCGGCCCGATCACCTCGAGCACGGCGTCGACGTCGGCGTCCACCGAGGTGTGGCCGAAGGAGAACCGCAGCGAGCTGCGGGCGCGGTCGGCGTCGGCACCCACGGCGAGCAGCACGTGGCTGGGCCGTGCCACCCCGGCGCTGCAGGCCGAGCCGGTGGAGCACTCCACGCCGCGCGCGTCCAGCAGCATGAGCAGGGCGTCGCCCTCGGCCCCGGGGAAGGACAGGTGCGCGTTGCCCGGGAGGCGGCCGGGCCCGCCGGCGACGACGTCGTCGAGCGGGGGGCCGTTGAGCTGGACGTCGGGCACCTGCGCGATCACCCCGGCGACCAGCCGGTCGCGCAGGGCCGCGACGCGGGCGGTCCGCTCTCCACGGGTCGCCACGGCCGCCGTCGTCGCCACCTGCAGGCCGACGATCGCGGCCACGTCCAGCGTGCCGGACCGCACGTCGCGCTCCTGGCCGCCGCCGTGCAGCAGCGGCGTGCACTCGGCGTCCCGGCGCAGCAGGAGCACCCCGGCACCCATGGGGCCGCCCAGCTTGTGGCCGGTCATGGTCAGCGCGTCGACGCCGCTGGCGGCGAAGTCCACCGGCACCTGGCCGACGGCCTGCACGGCGTCGGTGTGCAGCGGCACCCCCACGGCGTGCGCCACCTCGGCGAGGGCGGTGAGGTCGCTGACCGCGCCGATCTCGTTGTTGGCCCACATGACGCTGGCCAGCGCGACGTCCTCCCCCGTCCCGAGCGCTTCGCCCAGCGAGCCGGGGGTGACGCGGCCGGTGGGCTCCACCGGCAGCCAGGTGATGTCGGCGCCGTCGTGCTTGGCCAGCCACTCGACGCTGTCGAGGACGGCGTGGTGCTCGGCCGGGCTGACCACGATGCGCCGGCGGCGGGAGTCGGCGTCGCGGCGGGCCCAGAACAGCCCCTTGACGGCGAGGTTGTCGCTCTCGGTGCCGCCGCCGGTGAACAGGACCTCCGAGGGGCGGGCGCCGAGCGCCTCGGCCAGCCGCTCGCGGGCCTGTTCCGCGGAGCGGCGCGCGGCGCGGCCGCTGGCGTGCAGCGAGGAGGCGTTGCCGACCCGGCCCAGCTGCTCGGTCATCGCAGCCAGGACCTCGGGCAGCATCGGCGTGGTCGCCGCGTGGTCCAGGTAGGTCATGACGCCGCCAATGTAGTCGTGGGCGCGGCGGCGCCCTCCTCGGCGGGGGCGGCCGCCCGCGGGGCGACGACCGCGCCGAGCAGCGCCAGGCCGGTGAGCACCGCCGCGGCGACGGCGACCGCACCGGGCAGCGGCAGCAGCGCCGCGGTGGCCGCGGCGACGAGCACGCCGACCAGCCCGACGCAGAGGGCCGACCCGGTGACGTCGGCGATCTGGAAGGCCGCGGAGTCCGCGCCCCGCCGGTGCTCCGGCGACTGCGCGAGCAGCAGCACACCGACACTGGGCATGCCCAGCCCCATGCCGAGCCCGGCCACCGCCCACGTCGCGTAGGCCGGCCACCCGCCCAGCCCCGGGACGGCGACGAGCGCGCTGGCGCCGACGCCCGCGGCCAGCAGCACGAAGCCGACCCGCAGGAGGCGGCCCCGGGACACCGCCGGGTGGCGCCCCTGCAGGTGGGACGCGGTGGCCCAGCCGACGGCGCCGGCGGTCAGCGGGAGGCCGGCGGCGGCCGGGGTGAAGCCGTGCAGCTGGGTGAGGGCCAGGGGCAGCAGGACGTCCATCCCGAAGAACGCCCCCGCCAGCAGCCCGCGGGCGCCGATGACGGCCGGCAGCCCGGCCCGCGCGCGTACCACCCCGGCGGGCAGCAGCCGCCGCAGGCCGAGCGCGAGCGCGAGCAGGCCACCACCGGCCAGGGCCACGGCGGCGAGGTCCAGCCGCTGGCCGGCCACCTGCAGGGCGCCGATCCCGAGCCCGGCGAGCGCCGCCCAGGCCGGGCGCGCCACCCCTCCGGGCGCCCCGGGCGACGTCGGCGCGCCCAGGCCGCGCAGCGCCGGCAGGACCAGCAGCACGCTGACCGTGACCAGGGGCAGCAGCCCGAGGAAGACCCAGCGCCAGCCGGCGTGCGAGGTGACCAGCCCGGCGACCACCGGTCCCACCAGCGCCGGGAGCACCCAGGCGGCCGAGATCGCACCGAACAGGCGGGGCCGCAGCGACGCGTCGTAGGCCTGCCCGGCGACGACGTAGAGCGAGACCGCGATCAGCCCCCCGCCGAGACCCTGCACGGCCCGGGCGGCCACCAGCAGCCCCATGGTCCCGGCCAGGCCCGCGGCCAGCAGCCCGGCGCCGAACACCGCGACGCCCGCGCCCAGCGCCGCGCGGGGGCCCCGCCGGTCGCCGAGGTCGCCGCCCACGACCATCCCGATGACCGAGGCCACGAGGTAGGCACTGAACGGCCAGCCGTACCAGGCCAGCCCGTCGAGCTCGGCGACCACGGTGGGCATCGCCGTCCCGACGGCCATCGCCTCGAACGCGACCAGGGTGACCAGGAGGAGCAGTCCGGACGTCGGCAGCCGGTGCCGACGGTCGAACAGCCCAGCCCCTGCCGCCGCCACGTCCACCTCCCCGCCAACCGTCGCCCGCGGCGACGTCTTCCCACTCCGGACACGCGTCGGGCGCCGGCCCCGGGAAGGGGTCGGCGCCCGACCGGTCCCGTCCCGAGGCTCGCGCCGAGCGGAGCGAGGCGTGAGGACGGGGCCCTCTCTCAGCCCTTGCGGGCGGTGATGAGCTCGGTCGCCGCGGGGACGACGGTGTTCAGGTCGCCCACGATGCCGAAGTCGGCCAGCTCGAAGATCGGGGCCTCGGGGTCCTTGTTGACCGCGACGATGGTCTTCGACGTCTGCATGCCGGCCCGGTGCTGGATGGCCCCCGAGATGCCGACGGCGATGTAGAGCTGCGGGGAGACGGTCTTGCCGGTCTGCCCGACCTGGAAGGTGTGCGGGTAGAAGCCGGAGTCCACCGCGGCCCGCGACGCACCGACGGCGGCGCCGAGCGAGTCGGCCAGGCCCTCGATGATCGAGAAGTTCTCCGCGCTGGCCACACCCCGGCCGCCGGACACCACGATCGCGGCCTCGGTCAGCTCCGGGCGCGAGGACTTCTGCTCCACCACCCGGTCCACCACGCGCGTGGCCCGCGCCGCGTCCGACAGCTGCACCGCCACGGTCTCCTCGGCGGCGGCCGCCGGCGCCGGGGTCGGAGTGACCGAGTTGCCGCGCACCGTGTAGATCGGGGTGCCGGCGGTGACGCGCGCGTGCACGACCGTGGCCCCGGCGAACGCGGCCTGGGTGGCGGTGCCGTCAGGCGCGATCTCGGTGACGTCGGTGAGGAAGCCGCTGCCGGTCTTCACCGCCAGCCGCGCGGCGACCTCCTTGCCCTCCGGGGAGGAGGGGATGACGACGGCGGCCGGGGACACCTGCGCCACCAGCTGCGCCAGGATCTCGGCCTTGGGCGCGACGAGGTACTGCTCGATCTCGTCGGACTCGGCGACGTAGACCTTCGCCGCGCCGTACTCGGCCAGCTGCGCCTTGGCCTCCGCCGCCGAGCCGGGGGCGCCGGCGACGACCGCCGACGGCTCACCGAGCGCGCGGGCCGCGGTCAGCGCCTCCAGGGTGGTCTTGCGGACGCCGCCGCCGGCCGGGTTCAGCTCGACCAGGACCAGGACCTCTGCCATGACTGCTCTCGTCTCCTCGTGCGGGTGTCGGTCTGGGCCGGGTCAGACGATCTTCTGGGCGGCGAGGTAGTCGACCAGCTTCTGGCCGCCGTCGCCCTCGTCGGGGACCTTCACGCCCTCGCCCTTGGGCGGGCGGCCGGCGAAGTCGAGCACCTGGCTGGTCGCCGAGCCCGCACCCACCGCGCCGGCGTCGATGCCCAGGTCGGCCAGCGTCTTCTTCTCCACCGGCTTCTTCTTCGCGGCCATGATCCCCTTGAAGGAGGGGTACCGCGGCTCGTTGATGGTGTCCCAGGTGGACACGATGGCCGGCAGCGGCGCCTCCAGCGCCCAGTAGCCGCCGTCGGTCTGCCGCTCCACCTTGGCCACCCCGCCGTCGACGGTGAGCTTGCGCGCACCCGACAGCTGCGGCAGGCCCAGCCGCTCGGCCAGCAGCGCCGGCATCACCGACATCTGGCTGTCAGTGGCCTCCGCCCCGCACAGCACGAGGTCGTACTCCAGCTGCGACAGCGCCGCGGCCAGCACCGCGGAGGTCTGCACCGCGTCCGACCCGTGGATCGCCTCGTCGGAGACGTGCACCGCCCGGTCGGCGCCCATCGACAGCGCCTTGCGGATGGCGTCGGCGGCCGAGTCCGGCCCCACGGTGAGGACGGTGACCTCGCCGCCCTGGGCCTCCTTGAGCTGCAGGGCCTCCTCCAGGGCGTACTCGTCGATCTCGTTGAGCACGTTGTCCGCACTGCCCCGGGCGACGGTGTTGTCCGCCGGGTCCAGGGTGCGCTCGCTCCCGGAATCGGGGACCTGCTTGACCAGAACGACGATGTTCATCGTCAGACCTACCTCCGCGCTGGGGTCAGGGGTCGCGGGCCGGCGCCCGCCTCGCTCCGATAGTGGAGGTTACCGCCGGGTAACGGAGACGCCCTGCCTGGCTCCGGTGACCCCCGTCACGCCGTCCGCTCGCCGCCGGAGGCGTCGTCCGACAGCTCCGGACCGATCGGGGCCACGAGCACCGGACGCTCGGCCGGGGTCACCGTGACCGTGGCGCCGGGGACGAGGTCGGCGCTCTCGGCGCTGGCCACGTCGACCGCCACCTCGAGGTCCCCGGGCAGGGCGACGGCCAGGCGCGTGGTGGCGCCGGAGAACGTGCGCGTCACGACCCGGCCGTCCCCGGACGGGTCGGCGCGGACGGCGAGGGACTCCGGCCGCACCAGCGCGACCAGCGGGGCCGCGGGCAGTGCCCCGGACACCGGCCGCCGGACGCCGAGCAGCCGCACTGCCCCGTCGACCGGCTCGGCGGGCACCCGGTTCATCGTGCCGACGAACTCGGCGACGAACGCCGTCGCGGGCCGCTCGTAGAGGTCGTCGGGCGAGGCCACCTGCTCGAGCCGGCCCTGGCGCAGGACCCCGACGCGGTCGGCCACCGACAGCGCCTCGGCCTGGTCGTGGGTCACGAAGACGGTGGTGATCCCCAGCTCGAGCTGGATGCGGCGGATCTCCTCGCGCAGCTGCACCCGCACCTGCGCGTCCAGGGCCGACAGCGGCTCGTCGAGCAGCAGCACCTGCGGGGCGACGGCCAGCGCCCGGGCCAGGGCCACCCGCTGCTGCTGACCGCCGGACAGCTGGTGCGGGTAGTGGCCCCCCCGGTCGGCCAGCCCGACGAGCTCGAGCAGCTCGGCGGCCCGCCGCCGCTGCTCGGCCCGGCCCCGCCGGCGCACCCGCAGGCCGAAGCCGACGTTGTCGGCCACGGTCAGGTTGGGGAACAGGCTGTAGGCCTGGAACACCATCCCCGTGTCCCGCTTGCTGGCCGGGACGCCGGTGACGTCGCGGCCGTCGAGCAGCACCCGCCCGGCGTCGGGCCGCTCGAACCCGGCGATGGCCCGCAGCGCCGTCGTCTTGCCACACCCGGACGGGCCCAGCAGGGCGAGGAACTCCCCGCCGCGGACGTCGAGGTCGAGCCCGTCGAGGGCCAGGACGGAGCCGTACCGGCGGGTGATGCCGTCGAGCCGGACGGCGACGCCGGGGCGCTCGCGCAGGTCGGCCGGGGCCGCGGCGGCACGGGCCGGGACCGGGGTGGTCGTCATGCGGACTCCTTCCCCGTCCGCCGGCGGTCCAGCGCGGAGATCAGCAGCAACAGCACCCAGGTCAGCACCAGGGAGAGCACCGAGACCGCCACCGACAGCTGCGGCTGGGACCCGGAGATCTCCAGGATCCACGTCGGGAAGGTCCGGAAGCCCAGGATCTGGGCGATGGTGAACTCCCCCAGCACCAGGGCGAGGGTCAGGAACGAGGCGTTGAGCACCGACGTGCGCAGCACCGGCAGCACGACGGACACCAGCACCCGCGGCCACGAGGCGCCGAGGTTGCGGGCGGCCTCGGTGAGCGTGCGCAGGTCGGTACCGCGCAGGCCGGCGTCCAGCGCGCGGTAGACGAACGGCAGCGCCAGGACGACGTAGACGAGGACGAGGATCCACGGCAGCGACGGGCGCTGGAGGGCGAAGAACGCCTCGGCCAGCGGGGTGCCGAAGAAGTGGTCGGGCGCCCAGGCCAGCACGCTGCGCACCCCGACGACCAGCGCGATCGGCGGCAGCACCAGCGGCAGCAGGGTGAGCAGCTCCACCGTCGTCCGCAGGCGGGGCAGGCGCAGCTCGACGAGGACGACGGTCGGCACCATGAGCAGCAGCGACAGCAGCACGGTGAGCACCGCGATGGTCAGCGAGCGGCCGAAGGTCTCGGCGAACCCCTCGGCGCCCGGGATGCTCGTGTAGTTCTCCGCCGTCAGCCCACCGGTGCCGCGGTCGCGGACGGTGAACCACAGCGAGGCGCCGATCGGCACCAGGAAGTACAGGCCGGAGAGAGCGAGGACTCCCCAGCGCCAGGCACCGCCCCCACGACGGCCGTGGCGGACGGGCGTCTCCGGCGCGACACCGCCCGCGCCGGTCACCGTCGACAGCGAGGTCACGACAGCCACCGCTGCGTGCGGCGCTGCACCCAGGCGTAGAACGCCATGACCAGGCCGATGAGCACGACCATGCCCAGCGCCAGCGCCTTGCCGAGGTTCTCCGAGCCGACGACGACGTTGCTGGAGAGGGCGTCGGCGATCTGCAGGGTGACCAGCGGGATGCTGCTGCCCACCAGCGCACGGGCGGTGGCGTAGGCGGCGAAGGCCGAGGCGAACAGCAGCATGGTCGCGCCGATGACCGGTGGCGCGAGCACCGGTCCGCCGACGTACCGCCAGTACTGCCAGCCGCTGGCCCCCAGGTTGTCCGCGGCCTCCCGCCACTGCGGGCGCAGCGCCTCCAGCGCGGGGGTGATGGTCAGGACCATGAGCGGCACCAGGAAGTACAGGTAGACCAGCGCCAGCCCCGCCATCGAGTAGAGCGAGAAGCCCGGCAGGCCCAGGGTGTCGGTGAGCAGCGCCGTCACCACCCCCGCGTTGCCGATCGTGGCGATGAAGGCGAAGGCCAGCGGGATGCCGCCGAAGTTGGCCAGCACGCCCGAGGCGGTGAGCACCAGCCGGCGCAGCACGCGGCCGCGGCGGGTCCGCAGCACCGCGATCGCCAGGACGAGCCCGAGGACCGCGCCCAGCACGGCGGTGATCGCCGACAGCTGCAGGCTGCCGACGTAGGCGCGCCGGTAGGCGCCCCCGGTGATCGTGGCGAGGTTGGCCGCCGACCAGTCCTCCTCGAAGGTCACCGGGTCGGTGACCCGGAACGCCTCCACCCCCAGGACGACCACCGGCAGCACGAGGAAGACCGCGACGTACAGGAAGAACGGGACGGCGCCGAGCCAGACCAGCACCCCGCCGCGGCCGCGGCCGCCCCGGCGCGGCCGGTCCGGGGCGGCGGCCCGCGCGCCGCCGTCCCGGACCGGGGTGTCCGCTGCGGTGCTCAGCCGGAGATCTCCGCGTTCCACCGCTCGGCGACCACCTGCTGCGCGGCGGTCTCCTGCTCCTGCGTCGGGAACTCCGCGGTGCCCTCGACCGGCGGCAGCGCCGACAGGGCGTCGGCGTCGACCGTGCCGGCCTCCTGCATCACGGGCAGGCGCACCGGGCGGGCGCCGCCGTTCAGCCAGATGTTCTGCCCCTCGTCGCTGTAGAGGAACTCCTGCCACAGCCGCGCGGCGGCCGGGTGCGGGGCGAACCTGCTGATGGCCTGGCTGTAGTAGCCGCCGAACAGCCCGTCGGTCGGGACGGCGACCTGCCACTGGGCGCCCTGCGCGGTGAGGTCGTCGGTCAGGGCGGCGTTGTTGTAGTCCCAGTCGATGGAGATCGGGGTCTCGCCGCTGAGGATCGTGGCCGGGGTGATCTCGACCGGGTTCCAGTTGCCGGCGTCCTTCACCTGGCCGAAGAAGTCGATGCCCGGGCCGATGTCGTCGAGGTCGCCGCCGTTGGCCAGGGCGGCGGCCCACACCCCGGCGAAGGCGGCCGCGGCCTGCGTCGGGTTGCCGTTGAGCGCCACCTGGCCGGCGTACCGCGGGTCCAGCAGCTCGGCGAAGGTCGCCGGGCACTGCGCGACCACGGTGGCGTTGCAGCCGATCGAGATGTAGCCGCCGTAGTCGTTGTACCAGTGGCCCTCGGGGTCCTTCTGGTCCTCGGGGATGTCGTCCCAGGTCTGCACCCGGTACGGGGCGAGCAGGTCCTGGGCCTGGGCCTGGCGGGCGAAGGCCGTGCCCAGGTCGAGCACGTCGGGCGCGCGGTCCTGGCCGCGCTGGCTGGTGACCGCGTTGAGCTCGTCCTGGCTGGAGCCGTCGGGCAGGGCGCTGACGACCTCGATGTCGTACTTCTCGCTGAAGGTGTCGATCATCTCGCCGTAGTTGGCCCACTCCGGCGGGAGTGCGATGACGTTGAGCGTGCCCTCGGCCTGCGCGGCCTCGACCAGGGCGTCGAGGTCCCCGAAGTCCTGCAGCGAGGTGGCGCTCGCCGCGTCGCTGTCCGAGCCGCCGCCGGAGCCCTCGTCGCCACCCCCGCACGCGGCCAGGACCAGGGCGGCGGTGGCCAGGGTGGCCGCCGTCCGCACGGTGGATCGTCTGCTCGGGGCGCTGCGCTGCACTGCTGTCCTCCAGGGGTGGATCCGTGGCCTGCCGGGATGGTGGCAGACAGCGGCCGCCCGGGCCGGTCGCGGACGCCGACGGCGGGTGTCGATCCGGGGAACGGCCGGGGTCGGCCCTGCTCAGCGGCCGGTGAACGTCGCCTTGCCGGGGCCGTTCTCGAGGAAGGAGCGCATGCCGGCCTTCTGGTCCTCGGTGTCGAAGAGCCCGGCGAACAGCTGGCTCTCCAGGGCCAGCCCCTCGGCGAGCGTGCGGTCCAGCCCCTCGTCGATGGCGCGCTTGGCGGCGGCCAGCGCCAGCGGCGGCCCCGCGGCGAACTTGCGGGCCATCGCCACGGCGGTGGAGTACACCTCGTCGTCGGGGACGACGGCGTCGGCGAGCCCGATCTCCAGCGCCTCCTCCGCCCCCACGTGCCGGCCGGTGAAGACGAGGTCCTTGGCCTTCGCGGGGCCGACCAGGCGCGCCAGCCGCTGGGTGCCGCCCGCACCGGGGATGACGCCGAGCAGGATCTCCGGCTGGCCGACCTTCGCCCCCGCGCCCATGACCCGGAAGTCGGCGCACAGGGCGAGCTCGTAGCCGCCGCCGAGGGCGTAGCCGGTGATCGCGGCGATGACCGGCTTGGGGATCTGCTGCACCGTGGTGAACGAGTCGGTGAGCTCCCGGCCCCACGCGACCATGCCCCGGCCGTCCAGCTGGGACATGGCCTTGATGTCGGCGCCGGCGGCGAAGACCCTCTCCCCGCCGTAGATCACCACCGCGCGGACGTCCTCGCGCGCGCCGGCCTCGATGGCGGCGGCGCGCACCTCCCGGTGCAGCTGCTCGTCGATCGCGTTCATCTTCGGACGGTCGAGGCGGATCGTGCCCACCCCGTCCGCCACCTGCAGGGTCACGAACTCCGGCGCTGCCATGGCGGACCTCCAAGGGGGTGGACGACGTCGTCGCCGCACCCTAGAGGACCCCCTGCCCGCCCTCTCTCAGGCGGCGCGGCGGGCGGTCCAGCGGCCGTCGGACCGCTCCACCGTCAGTGCCACCCCGAAGGTGTCCGACAGCGTCTGCCGGGTCAGCACCTGCTCGACCGGCCCGCCGGCCACGACCTCGCCGCCGCGCAGCAGCAGGGCGTGGGTGTAGCCGGGCGGGATCTCCTCGACGTGGTGGGTGACCAGCACCTGCGCCGGGGCGAACAGGTACGTGGCGAGGTCGGCCAGCCGGCTGACGAGGTCCTCCCGGCCGCCGAGGTCCAACCCCGCGCCGGGCTCGTCGAGCAGCAGCAGCTCGGGGTCGGGCATGAGCGCGCGGGCGATCTGCACCCGCTTGCGCTCGCCCTCGCTCAGGGTGCCGAACGGGCGGTGCGCCAGCGGGGAGACGCCCCACTGCTGCATGAGCAGCGCCGCGCGGGTCAGGTCGTGGACGTCGTAGCGCTCCCGCCATCGGCCGACCACGGCGTACCCGGCGGACAGGACGATGTCGCCGGTCCGTTCCGTCGGCGAGATGCGCTGGGCCAGCGCGGCACTGGTCAGCCCGATCCGGGGCCGCAGCTCGAAGACGTCGACCGCGCCGAGGGTCTCCCCCAGCAGCTGCACGGTGCCCCGCGTCGGGTGCATGTGGGCGGCGGCCAGCTGCAACAGCGTCGTCTTCCCCGCGCCGTTGGGGCCCAGCACCACCCAGCGCTGGTCCGCCTCGACCGTCCAGTCGATCCCGCGCAGCAGGTACGCCTGCCCCCGGACGACGTCCACCCCGTGCATCTCGACGACCGGCTCGCTCGACACGCCCCCATCCAACCAACCCGCCCGGATCGACCGCCCTCCACCCGCTGACGGCGTCGAGTTGGCACCATCACACCGTGCTCAGCAGCGCGGACGACGCGGAGGTCTGGCCCGGCTCCTTCACACCGCTGGGGGCGCACTGGGACGGCACCGGCACCAACTTCGCCCTCTGGTCGGCCGGCGCGAACGCGGTGGACCTCTGCCTGTTCGACGACGACGGCACCGAGCACCGCCACCGGCTGCAGGAGACCACCCACCAGGTGTGGCACGGCCGGCTGCCAGGGATCGCCCCCGGCCGGCGCTACGGCTACCGCGTCCACGGCGGCTACGACCCCGGCTCGGGATCGCGGTACAACCCGGCCAAGCTGCTGCTGGACCCCTACGCCCGCGCGGTGGACGGCGACCTGACGCTCCACCCGGCCCTGTTCGGCTACGTGGAGTCCGCGCCCGACACGCCGCTCCCCGACCCGCACGACTCCGCGCCCTACGTGCCCCGCGGGGTCGTCGTCCACGACTCGTTCCCGTGGGACGGCGACCGGCCGCCGGCCACGCCGTGGTCGGACACCGTCATCTACGAGGTGCACGTCAAGGGCGCGACCATGCGCCACCCCGACGTGCCGCCGGCGCTGCGCGGCACCTACGCGGGCCTGGCACACCCGGCGTTCGTCGCGCACCTGAAGGCCCTCGGGGTGACCGCCGTCGAACTGCTCCCGGTGCACCACTTCGTCAGCGAACCGCACCTGCTCCGCCGCGGGCTGACCAACTACTGGGGCTACAACACCCTCGGCTACTTCGCCCCGCACGCCGCCTACAGCTCGGCCGGGTCCGGCGGGCGGCAGGTGACCGAGTTCAAGGCGATGGTCAAGGCGCTGCACGCCGCCGGCATCGAGGTGATCCTCGACGTCGTCTACAACCACACCGCCGAGGGCGACCACACCGGCCCGACCCTGTCGTTCAAGGGCATCGACAACGGCGGCTACTACCGGCTCGGCGGGGAGGACCCCTCCCGCTACACCGACTACACCGGCTGCGGGAACACCCTCGACGTCCGCCGTCCGCCGGTGCTGGCGCTGCTCATGGACTCGCTGCGCTACTGGGTCACCGAGATGCACGTCGACGGCTTCCGGTTCGACCTCGCCGCGGCGCTGGCCCGCTCCATGCACGACGTGGACCGGCTGTCGGCGTTCTTCGACGTCGTCCACCAGGACCCGGTGGTCAGCCGGGTGAAGCTGATCGCCGAGCCCTGGGACGTCGGCGAGGGCGGCTACCAGGTCGGCAACTTCCCGCCGCTGTGGACCGAGTGGAACGGCAAGTACCGCGACACCGTGCGGGACGTGTGGTCGGGGGCGCACGTGGGGGTGCGGGACCTCGCCTACCGGCTCACCGGCTCCTCCGACCTCTACCGCTCCGACGGCCGGCGGCCGTTCGCCAGCATCAACTTCGTCACCGCCCACGACGGCTTCACCCTCGCCGACCTGGTCACCTACCAGCGCAAGCGCAACGAGGCCAACGGCGAGGACAACCGGGACGGCGAGAGCCACAACCGGAACTGGAACTGCGGCGTCGAGGGCCCCACCGACGACCCGCAGGTGCGCGAGCTCCGCGCCCGGCAGGTGCGCAACCACCTGGCCACGCTGCTGCTGTCGACCGGCGTCCCGATGCTCACCGCCGGCGACGAGCTCGGCCGCACCCAGCAGGGCAACAACAACGCCTACTGCCAGGACAACGAGATCTCCTGGATCGACTGGGACGCCGTCGACGAGGACCTGCTCGCCTTCGTCGCGCGCATCGTCGCCCTGCGCCGGTCCTCTCCCGTGCTGCGGCAGGAGGCGTTCTTCGAGGGCCACGAGATCCCCGGCACCGGCGGCACCCGCGACCTCGCCTGGTTCGCCCCCGGGGGCGAGCAGCTGACCACCGCGGACTGGTTCGACACCGGGCTGCAGACCATCGGCATGTACCTGGACGGGCGCGGCATCCGGCACCGGGACGAGCGCGGCCGGCCCGTGCAGGACGACTCGTACCTGCTGCAGGTCCACGCCGGGCCGGAGCCGGTCACCGTCAGGCTGCCGGGGCCGCCGTGGTCGGACGGCTACGAGTTCGTCGTCTCCACGGAGTTCCCGACCGGCGTGCCACCGCGGCCGGCGATCGTCGCGCCGGGCCCGCTGGAGCTGCCCGCGCGCAGCCTCGCGCTGCTGCGGGTCCTCCGCCGCCCCTGACGGGTCGCTGTTGCGGCGTTCTCCGCCCTCCTGCGGTGCTGCGACACCGCGGGAGCGGGCGCAACACCGCGGGAGCGCGGGCTCAAGGGTCGGCTGAGCCGTTGCGGGCGGTTCTCGTGCAGTGCCGTTCCTGTGGGCCCGGCGACGCCCGAGGAACGCCGGCAGTGCGCAGTGGCCGAGAACGGCGAGAGCCCCGATCCACCGTGGGATCGGGGCTCTCGCAGCGGCTCCGCGGCGGCCGGGGACGCCCCTGGCCGCGGGTGGACCGGTCGCGGGGGCCCGGAGGGCCTCCCGACCGGGACACGGGCAGCGGCTCCGCGGCGGCCGGGGACGGCCCCTGGCCGCGGTGTCGGCCGGAGGCCGACGAGGTTGTTCAGTCCTGGACCTGCTCGAAGGTGATGACCGTCCAGCCCAGCAGCAGCCGGTCGCCGTCGGAGAGCGGGTGCGCGACGCCGGGCTCGAGCTGGGTCCACTCGGTGGCCTCCGGCCCGGCGACGTGGGTGCCGTTGAGCGAGCCGAGGTCGACCAGCGAGACCTCCCGGCCGTTGCGCTGGATCGCGGCGTGGGCCGAGGAGAGCACGTTCTGGGTGTCGGCGATCGGCACCGGCCGGGCCGAGCCCGCGGTGACCAGCTCGTGGTTGTCGGGCCGCCGGCCGAGGACGAGGTCCTCGTCGACGGTCACGACCAGGCCGTCGTCGAAGCGCAGGATGGGCGCCGCCGGCGGCTCGGGCTTCCAGAAGGCGGTCGCCTCCCCGCCGTCGGACTCCGGGGTCGCGGTGGCCGTGGCCCCGTAGCCCGAGGAGCCGGCGCTGCCGAAGCCGGCGTCGGAGCCGGCGGTGAACGACGACGGCGCCGGGGACGACGGCACCGCGGCGGACGAGGGGTGCGCGGCGGCGGCGAGCTGCAGCATCGCCCCGGACCCGGGGACGGTGCCCTCGACCAGGTCGTAGGCGACGCCCGGGGGCATCGACGGGACCGGCTGGCCGGGGCCCACGTAGAGGGTCTGCCCCAGCTGGAAGCCGGAGGCGAGGGTGCAGTTGTCCACCGACGTGCCGGACACCGGGACGCCGTCGACGGCGGGCTGGCCCTTGCCGCACCACAGCGCGACGCCGGTGCCCGTGCCGCCCGCGGCGGTGTCGACCAGGACCAGCGCGAAGGACACCGAGCTGCCGCCGAGCGCGGCGACCTGACCGGCGACCGCACCGAGCACCCGCTCGGCGCCGGGGCCGGAGACGCCCAGGCAGGCGTGCAGGGCGGCGACGAGGGCCGGCGAGCCCGGCGCGTCGACCCACAGCAGACCGCCTCCGCGTCGCGCGACGACGGAGTCTCCGGGCAGGACTTCACAGCGGTCGGGCATGGCGCAAGCCTAATGACCGCAGGCACCAGGAGGCGGACCGGCGACGCGCCACGCCGACACGCCGTGACGCTCCCGGGACGAGTGCGACCGCCGTGGCTGGTGTGCCACGCGTCAAGCGCTGGCGACCACGCCCAGCTCCGCCGGATCGGCCAGGTGCGGCGAGTCCGGCAGCACCCGGACCGTGTACCCGAAGGCCCCGGTGCGCTCCAGCGGCACGGTCGCGCTGAACCAGTGCCGGGACCCGTCGGTGTGCTCGTGCGTCATGGGCAGCGTCGTCACCTCGTGCAGCCCGTCGGCGTCGTCCACCCGGCCGTAGGCGGCCTGCACCTGCACGTCGGAGGGGGTCAGGCCGGGCAGCTCCACCTCCGCGCGCAGCGCCAGCGTCGACCCGATCTCGGGGGTGTCCCCGGCGCCGGTGGCCTCGACGTGGGCGACCCGCACGGAGTTCCAGTGGTCGAGCAGGTGTGCCCGCCAGCCGGCCTCGGTGCGGGCGGCCCCGTAGCCGGACTCGGCCATCGCCCGGGCCGACCCGGCCGCCGGCACGTACAGCTGCTGCACGTAGTCGCGGACCATGCGGGTGGCCTGCACCTTGGGGCCGGTCTCGCGCAGCGTGTGGCGCACCATCTCCACCCACCGGGTCGGGATGCCGTCGCGGTCGGTCTCGTAGAACCGCGGCAGCACCTGGGTGCCGAGCAGGTCGTAGATCGCCCGCGCCTCGATCTCGTCACGCCGGTCGGCGTCGCTGACGCCGTCGGCCGTGGGGATGGCCCAGCCGTTCTGGCCGTCGAACCACTCGTCCCACCACCCGTCGCGGATGGAGAGGTTCAGCCCGCCGTTGAGCGCGGCCTTCATGCCCGAGGTGCCGCAGGCCTCCAGCGGCCGCAGCGGGTTGTTCAGCCAGACGTCGCAGCCCCAGTAGAGGTAGCGGGCCATGCCGATGTCGTAGCCGGGCAGGAACGCGATGCGGTGCCGGATCTCGGGGTCGTCGGCGAACTTCACCATCTGCTGGATCAGCTGCTTGCCGCCGTCGTCCGCGGGGTGGCTCTTGCCCGCGATCACCAGCTGGACCGGCCGCTCCGGGTCCAGCAGGAGGGCCTTGAGCCGCTCCGGGTCGCGCAGCATGAGGGTCAGCCGCTTGTACGAGGGCACGCGGCGGGCGAAGCCGATCGTGAGGACGTCGGGGTCGAAGGCGGAGGCGGTCCAGCCGACCTCCGACTCCGCGGCCCCCCGCGACAGCGCGGTCTCGCGCAGCCGGCGGCGCACCTCCTCGACCAGCCGGCCGCGCAGCAGGCGGCGGGTGCTCCACAGGTCGCCGGCCGAGATGTGGTCGACGCCGTCGAAGTGGACCGTGCCCTCGACCTCGACCGGGTCGCCCTGGCTGCTGGCCTGGCTGCCCAGGTCGACCAGCTCGCGGGCGGTCCAGGTGGGCGCGTGCACGCCGTTGGTGATCGAGCTGATCGGCACGTCGCCCTCGTCGAAGCCGGGCCACAGGTTGCGGAACATCGACCGGCTGACGTGCCCGTGCAGCCGGCTGACGCCGTTGGCGCGCTGGCCCAGCCGCAGCCCCATGTGGGCCATGTTGAACTTGCTCGGGTCCTGCTCGGCCCCCAGCGGGATGAGCTGGTCCAGCGGGACGCCGAAGCCGGCGAAGTAGCGCTCGATGAGCGCCCGCGGGAAGCGGTCGATGCCGGCCGGCACGGGCGTGTGGGTGGTGAACACCGTGCCGGCGCGCACCGCCTGCAGGGCCTCGGCGAACGACAGCCCGTGGGACTCGGTGAGCTCGCGGATCCGCTCCACGCCCTGGAAGCCGGCGTGCCCCTCGTTGGCGTGGAAGACCTCCGGCTGCGGGGTGCCGGTGAGCGAGCAGTAGGCGCGCAGGGCGCGGACGCCGCCGATGCCCAGCAGCATCTCCTGGCGCAGCCGGTGGTCCTCGTCGCCGCCGTAGAGGCGGTCGGTGACGCCCCGCTCGGTGGGCGCGTTCTCCTCGATGTCGCTGTCGAGCAGCAGCAGCGAGACCCGGCCGACCTGGGCCCGCCAGACGTGGGCGTGCAGCGTGCGCCCCTCCGGCAGCGGGACGGTGATGACCACCGCCGAGCCGTCGGACCGGCGCAGCAGCTTGACCGGCAGCCCGTGCGGGTCCAGCGAGGGGTAGTGCTCGAGCTGCCAGCCGTCGGCGGACAGCCCCTGCTCGAAGTAGCCGGCGCGGTACAGCAGCCCCACCCCGATGAGCGGGACGCCGAGGTCGGAGGCGGCCTTGAGGTGGTCGCCGGCGAGGATGCCCAGGCCGCCGGAGTACTGCGGCAGCACCTCGGTGATGCCAAACTCGGCGGAGAAGTACGCGATGGACGCCGGCGCCTCCGGGCCCAGGGACTGGTACCAGTGCGGGCCCGACAGGTAGTCCTGCAGGTCGTCGACGACGTCCTGGAGGCGGCGGACGAAGCGGCGGTCCCGGGCCAGCGCCGCCAGCCGCTCCGCCGACACCTCGCCGAGCACCTTCACGGGGTCGCCGGTGCAGGTGCCCCACAGGTTCGGGTCGAGGGCCTCGAACAGGTCCCGGGTCTCGGGGTGCCACGACCAGCGGAGGTTCGTCACCAGCTGGGACAGCGGCATCAGCTCCTCGGGGAGCGATGCCCGGACGGTGAACCGGCGGAGAGCGCGCACCGGCCGAGACTAACCAGCACCCGGGCCACGCCACAGTGCGTCGCGGGCGGTTCACACGGCCGCAGCACGGTGCTCATCGAGCCTCTCCCCGGGGGTCCATCCGCCGACGTGCCCGCACGCCGGGACCTCGATAGCGTGGCCCGGATGACTCGCCGCGCTGACCTCCGCCTCGGCATCACCGATGTCGCCCCCGTCGTGTCCTGCGGGTCCTTCTCGGCCCGCGCCGTGGTCGGCGAGCACCTGCCGATCACCGCCACCGTCTTCCGCGAGGGCCACGACGCCGTCGCGGCGAACGTCGTCTGGACCCCGCCCGGAGAGGACGGCGCCGGTCAGCCGCTGCGCCGCATGGCCCGCTTCGGGTCCGAGCCGGACCGGTGGATCACCACGGTCGTCCCCGACCGGGAGGGCCGGTGGACCTTCCAGGTCGAGGCGTGGAGCGACCCGCTGGCCACCTGGCACCACGCCGTCGAGGTGAAGATCGGGGCCGGTCAGGGGCCCGAGGAGCTCGCCAACGACCTCGAGGAGGGTGCCCGGCTGCTCGACCGCGTCGCCGCCGAGGCCTCCGACGAGTGGCGCGGACGGGTCACCGACGCCGCCGCCGCGCTGCGCGACACCACGCGTGACCTCACCGCGCGCGTGGCCCCCGCCCTGGCCTCCGGGCTGCAGGAGTACCTGCACGAGCACCCCGTCCGCGAGCTGGTGACCGGCGGCCCGCGGTACGAGGTGTGGGTCGACCGGCCGCGGGCCCTCTACGGCTCCTGGTACGAGTTCTTCCCGCGCTCGACCGGACCGGTCGTCGGCGGGAAGCCCACCCACGGCACCTTCACCACCGCGGGTGACCGGCTGCCCGCGGTCGCCGAGATGGGCTTCGACGTCGTCTACCTGCCGCCGATCCACCCGATCGGCAAGGTCAACCGGAAGGGCCCGAACACCCCGCAGTTCCCGGGCGGCAACCCGCACGAGGTGGGGCCGGACGACGTCGGCTCACCCTGGGCCATCGGCAGCGACGAGGGCGGGCACGACGCCGTCCACCCGGAGCTGGGCACGATGGCGGACTTCGAGGAGTTCGTCCGGCGGGCCGGTGAGCTCGGCATGGAGGTGGCGCTGGACCTGGCGCTGCAGGCCGCGCCCGACCACCCCTGGGTGAAGAGCCACCCGGAGTGGTTCACCACCAAGCCCGACGGCACGATCGCCTACGCGGAGAACCCGCCGAAGAAGTACCAGGACATCTACCCGGTCAACTTCGACAACGACCCCGAGGGCATCTACGCCGAGGTGCTGCGGGTCGTGCGCGTCTGGATGGACGCCGGGGTGCGCATCTTCCGGGTCGACAACCCGCACACCAAGCCGCTGGACTTCTGGCACTGGCTGATCTGGGAGGTCAAGAAGACCGATCCCGACGTGCTGTTCCTCGCCGAGGCCTTCACCCGGCCGGCGATGATGCACCAGCTCGCCCGGATCGGGTTCACGCAGTCCTACACGTACTTCACGTGGCGCACCGAGCGCGGCGAGATCGAGGAGTACGGCCGCGAGCTGGCCAGCAACAGCCACTACATGCGGCCGAACTTCTTCGTGAACACCCCGGACATCCTCCACGAGTCCCTGCAGTACGGCGGGCCGGCGATGTTCAAGATCCGCGCCGTCCTCGCCGCGATGATGAGCCCCACCTGGGGCGTCTACTCCGGCTTCGAGCTGTTCGAGCACGTCGCCGTCCGGCCGGGCAGCGAGGAGTACCACGACAGCGAGAAGTACCGCCTGCGTCCCCGCGACTTCGCCGGGGCCGAGGCGTCCGGGCGCAGCCTCGCGCCCTACCTGCGCCGGCTCAACGAGATCCGCCGCGCCCACCCGGCGCTGCAGCAGCTGCGCACGCTGCGGTTCCACTCCGTGGACAACCCGAACCTGATCTGCTTCTCCAAGACCGACCCCGGCTCGCAGGACGCCGTCATCACGGTGGTGAACCTGGCCAGCCACCACACCCAGATCGGGACGACGGCCCTGGACCTGCCGTCGCTCGGGCTCGACTGGTACGAGCGGTTCACCGTGACCGACGAGCTCACCGGCGCCAGCTACGACTGGGGCCAGTTCAACTACCTCGAGCTCGACCCCTTCCGGGAGCCGGCGCACGTCTTCTCCGTCACCTACCCGCGGACGGTCCAGGTGCCGCCGCCGGTGGCGTGACGGCCACGAACTCCCCCACCCGCCTCCCCTGCAGAACCGAGGGCGACTTCCTGCGATGACCGTTCCCGTCCCTGGCCTCCCCGACGACCGGCCCGACTCCCCGCGGTCGGCGCTGCCGGCCCCCGGCGCCGACCCCGAGTGGTACAAGCGCGCCGTCTTCTACGAGGTGCTGGTTCGTGGCTTCGCCGACAGCAACGCCGACGGTGTCGGCGACCTGCGCGGCATGCTCGACAAGCTCGACTACCTGCAGTGGCTGGGCGTCGACTGCCTCTGGCTCCCGCCGTTCTTCGCCTCGCCGCTGCGCGACGGCGGCTACGACGTCAGCGACTACACCGCTGTGCTGCCCGAGTTCGGCGACATCGAGGACTTCAAGGTGTTCCTCGACGCCGCCCACGCCCGCGGCATGCGCGTGATCATCGACTTCGTCATGAACCACACCTCGGACCAGCACCCCTGGTTCCAGGCCAGCCGCAGCGATCCCGAGGGGCCCTACGGCGACTTCTACGTGTGGTCCGACGACGACACCCGTTACGCCGACGCACGGATCATCTTCGTCGACACCGAGAGCTCGAACTGGACCTTCGACCCGGTGCGCAAGCAGTACTTCTGGCACCGGTTCTTCTCCCACCAGCCCGACCTCAACTTCGAGAACCCGCGGGTGCAGGAGGCGATCCTCGACGCCCTGCGCTTCTGGCTGGACCTGGGCATCGACGGGTTCCGGCTCGACGCCGTCCCCTACCTGTTCGAGGAGGAGGGCACCAACGGCGAGAACCTGCCGAAGACCCACGAGTTCCTCAAGCACGTCCGCAAGGTCGTCGACGCCGACTACCCCGACCGGGTGCTGCTGTGCGAGGCCAACCAGTGGCCGGCCGACGTCGTCGAGTACTTCGGCGAGGACGGCGACGAGTGCCAGATGGCCTTCCACTTCCCCGTGATGCCGCGTCTGTTCATGGCCGTGCGGCGGGAGCAGCGCTTCCCGATCTCGGAGATCATGGCGCAGACGCCGGACATCCCCGACAACTGCCAGTGGGGCATCTTCCTGCGCAACCACGACGAGCTGACCCTGGAGATGGTCACCGACGAGGAGCGCGACTACATGTGGGCGGAGTACGCCAAGGACCCCCGCATGAAGGCCAACATCGGCATCCGCCGCCGGCTGGCGCCGCTGCTGGACAACGACATGGACACCCTCGAGCTGTTCAACGCGCTGCTGCTGTCGCTGCCGGGCTCGCCGGTCCTGTACTACGGCGACGAGATCGCGATGGGCGACAACATCTGGCTCGGTGACCGCGACGGCGTGCGCACGCCGATGCAGTGGACGCCGGACCGCAACGGCGGCTTCTCCACCGCCGACCCCCAGCGGATGTACCTGCCCCTGAACCAGGACCCGGTCTACGGCTACCAGGTCACCAACGTCGAGTCGCAGCTGCGCAACACCAACTCGATGCTGCACTGGATCCGGCAGATGATCCGGGTCCGCAAGGAGCACCCGACCTTCGGGCTGGGCAGCTACGAGGAGGTCGGGTCGCGCAACCCGACGGTGCTCTCGTTCGTCCGCCGGTTCGGCGACGACGTCGTGCTGTGCGTGAACAACCTGTCCCGCTTCCCGCAGCCGGTGGAGCTCGACCTCCGCCAGTTCGAGGGCTACACCCCGATCGAGCTCACCGGCCGGGTGGAGTTCCCGCAGATCGGCGTCCTGCCCTACATGCTCACCCTGGCCGGCCACGGCTTCTACTGGTTCGAGCTCAGCAAGCCGGCGGAGCCCGCGCCCGAGGAGACCGAGGACTGGGAGAGCACCGCCTCCAGCGCGGTCGCGGAGTCCCTGCTGGCCGCCGGCGTGGTCTCCGCCGCGACGGAGATCCCCGGCGACAGCGACACCCGGTCCGGAGACGACGTCCCGCCCAGCCCCGGAGGCGACCGATGAGCGCACTGACCGACCTGCTCCGCGAGTGGATGCCCCACCAGCGCTGGTTCGGGAGCAAGGGCCGGGAGTGGGCGGACATCACCGAGGAGGGGTTCCTGCTCGACCAGGCCGACCCGGTGCTCTCGGTGCACCGGGTCCGGGTCTCCTACACCGACGGCGCGACCGAGACCTACCTCGTGCCGCTGTCCTGGCGGGACCACCCGGCCGAGGACCTCAGCGCCGCGTTCATCGGCGCGGTGCCCTCCGGTGACCGGGAGAGCTACGCCTACGACGCCATGCGCGACCGGGACGCCACCACCCCGTGGCTGAGCCACCTGGTCAACGCCTCGACGATCGGGCCGATGCACTTCCACCCCGCCGGGGTGGCCTACATCCCCGAGGGCGTGCCCGGCGACATCCTCTCCACCGAGCAGAGCAACACCTCGCTGGTCTACGGCCAGGAGGCGATCTTCAAGCTGTTCCGGAGGCTCGAGCCCGGGCTCAACCCGGACGTCGAGGTGCACGACG
The DNA here is from genome assembly GCF_054050135.1 of Geodermatophilus sp. SYSU D00705. Taxonomy (NCBI): domain Bacteria; kingdom Bacillati; phylum Actinomycetota; class Actinomycetes; order Geodermatophilales; family Geodermatophilaceae; genus Geodermatophilus; species Geodermatophilus sp. SYSU D00705. Next base: position 166,949 of record NZ_JBJGYT010000004.1, read on the forward strand.
CGCTGCGCAAGACGCAGAACCCGCACATCGCGCCGCTGCTCGGGCACATCGAGATCGACTCCTCCGACGCGTCGGCGGAGCCGGCGACGGTGGCGATGCTGCAGACGTTCGTGCCCAACGCCAGCGACGGGTGGCGGCTGGCCACCGCCAGCGTCCGCGACCTGTACGCCGAGGGTGACCTGCACGCCGACGAGGTGGGCGGGGACTTCGCCGCCGACAGCGAGCGGCTCGGTGCGGCGACCGCGTCGGTGCACGCCGACATGGCCAAGGTGCTGCCCACCGAGTCCGCCGACCAGGAGTGGTTCGCGACGCTGGCCGAGCAGATGACCTCCCGTCTGGAGTCGGCGATCGCCGTCGTCCCGCAGCTGGCCGAGCACGCCGACGGCCTGCGCGCGGTGTACGCCGCCGTGGCCGACACCCAGGAGACCGTCGTCCGCCAGCGGGTGCACGGCGACCTGCACCTCGGGCAGGTGCTGCGCACCGCCACCGGGTGGATCGTGCTCGACTTCGAGGGGGAGCCGGCCCGCCCGCTGGCCGCCCGCCGCGAGCTCGACAGCCCCATGCGCGACGTCGCCGGCATGCTGCGCAGCTTCGACTACGCCGCACGTCACATGCTCGTCGAGCAGCCAGAGGACCCGCAGCGGGCATACCGGGCGCAGGAGTGGGCAGAGCGCAACCGCAGCGCCTTCTGCGCGGGCTACTCGGCCGCCAGCGGCCTGGACCCGTGCGGCGACTCACCGCTGCTGCGGGCCTTCGAGGCGGACAAGGCCGTCTACGAGTGCGTCTACGAGGCGCGCAACCGCCCGCACTGGCTGATGATCCCGCTGCAGTCGCTGTCCCGGCTCACCGCCGCGGACTGACGCGCGGGCAGCTCCGACCACCGACCACCCGCACCGAAGAGGACGGCGACGCGATGACGACCCCCGAGGGGACGACCGACGGCACCACCGGTGCTCCCGAGCCCACCATCGACTCCGGCAGCCGCCCACCGGCCACCAAGGAGGAGTTGCAGGCCGCCGTCGAGGAGAAGGCGGCCCGGGCCGAGGCCGCCGAGAGCGAGCCGGTGGTGAACCCGACCGCGCCGCGCAAGCGCGCCGCGGCGAAGAAGGCACCAGCGGCGAAGAAGGCCCCCGCCGCCAAGAAGGCCCCCGCGGCGAGGAAGACCGCCGCCGCCGTGGCGGGCGGCGAGGGCGACGCGGCACCGGTCGAGAAGGCGGCCAAGCGGGCCGCGGCCAAGAAGACCACCCCCCGCACGGCCGCGGCGAAGAAGGCCGCGGCCGCGCGGGCCGCCGGCGACACCGACGTCCCGCAGGAGGACGTCGTCCTCGCGCAGGGCGGCACCGCCACACCCGTGGTCGCCCCCGCGCCGATCGCCGAGCCGGGCAGCCCGAGCGGGGCGCCGGCTCCCCAGCCGGAGCCGCCGAGCCCCGAGCCGGCCGAGCCGAGCACCCCGCAGGCGCCGGAGGACACCGCCCCGGCCGGCACCGCCTCGGCGGACACGGTCGTCGCCGGCACGGTCCCCGACGGGCGGCCGGCCGCCGAGGAGGTCACCGGGGAGCAGCTGCGCGCGATCGTCGAGGGCTGGTCCTACGCGCCGCACAGCGTCCTCGGCCCGCACCCGGCCGCGCAGGGCTGGGTGGTCCGCACGCTGCGGCCCGACGCGGTCTCGGTCACCGTCGTCGACCAGGACGGCTCCCGGTACGACGCCCGCCAGCTGCACGGCGGCGGCATCTACGAGGCGCGGCTCCCCCAGCAGCCCGGCGACTACCGGATCGACGTGAGCTACGGCGACGGTCAGGGCGGGACCAGCACCTACACCGTCGACGACCCCTACCGCTGGCTGCCGACCGTCGGCGAGCTCGACCAGCACCTCATCCGCGAGGGCCGGCACGAGCGGCTGTGGGACGTGCTCGGCGCCCACGTCCGGCGCTACGACACCCCGGGCGGCCCGGTCGAGGGCGTGTCCTTCGCCGTCTGGGCGCCCAACGCGCAGGGCGTGAAGGTGACCGGCGACTTCGACTACTGGCAGGCCCGCGCCTACCCGATGCGGTCGCTGGGCTCCTCCGGCGTCTGGGAGATCTTCGTCCCCGGCGTCCAGGTGGGCACGCGGTACCGCTACCACGTGCTGGGCCGCGACGGCGTGTGGCGGGAGAAGTCCGACCCGCTCGCCTTCGCCACCGAGGTGCCGCCGCTGAACGCCTCGGTCGTCACCGAGTCCACCCACGAGTGGGCCGACGACGAGTGGCTGGCCGACCGGGCCCAGGCCGGCTGGCACCAGCGGCCGATGAGCGTCTACGAGGTGCACGTCGGCTCGTGGCGGCAGGGGCTGTCCTACCGCCAGCTCGCCGACGAGCTGGTCGACTACGTCGTGGCGGCCGGCTTCACCCACATCGAGTTCATGCCGGTCGCCGAGCACCCGTTCGGCGGCTCGTGGGGCTACCAGGTCACCTCCTACTACGCCCCCACCGCCCGCTACGGCACCCCCGACGACTTCCGCTACCTGGTGGACAAGGCGCACCAGGCCGGCATCGGCGTGATCGTCGACTGGGTCCCCGCGCACTTCCCCAAGGACGACTGGGCGCTGGCCCGCTTCGACGGCACCCCGCTGTACGAGCACGGCGACCCCCGCCGCGGCGAGCAGCTGGACTGGGGCACCTACGTCTTCGACTTCGGCCGCTCCGAGGTGCGCAACTTCCTCGTCGCCAACGCCCTCTACTGGTGCAAGGAGTTCCACGTCGACGGCGTCCGCGTCGACGCGGTGGCCTCGATGCTGTACCTGGACTACTCCCGCGACGAGTGGGTGCCCAACAAGTACGGCGGGCGGGAGAACCTCGAGGCGGTGGCGTTCCTGCAGGAGATGAACGCGACCGTCTACCGTGAGGTACCCGGGGTGGTCACCATCGCCGAGGAGTCGACGGCCTGGCCGGGGGTCACCCGGCCCACCCACCTCGGCGGCCTGGGCTTCGGCTTCAAGTGGAACATGGGCTGGATGCACGACTCGCTGGCCTACGTGCAGCGTGAGCCGGTGTACCGCAGCTACCACCACGGGCAGCTGACGTTCTCGATGATGTACGCCTACTCCGAGAACTACGTGCTGCCGATCAGCCACGACGAGGTCGTCTACGGCAAGGGCTCCCTGCTGCGGAAGATGCCCGGCGACCGGTGGCAGCAGCTGGCCAACCTGCGCGCCTACCTGGCCTACATGTGGGCGCACCCCGGCAAGCAGTTGCTGTTCATGGGCTCGGAGTTCGCCCAGGACGCCGAGTGGGCCGAGAGCCGCTCGCTGGACTGGTGGCACCTCGACGACCCCGCCCACCGCGGCGTGCTGTCGCTGGTCACCGACCTCAACGCCCGCTACAAGGAGCTGCCGGCGCTGTGGTCGCAGGACGTCGACCCGGCCGGGTTCCAGTGGATCGACGCCAACGACGCGTCGGGCAACGTGCTGTCGTTCCTCCGCTTCGGGCTGCCGGGCGCGGGCGGCGGGACGGCCGGGGACGGGACGGCCGACGAGGGTGGGGCGACCGGCGCCGGCCAGACGCTGGCGTGCGTCGTCAACTTCGCCGGCACCCCGCACCACGGGTACCGGATCGGGCTGCCCCGCCCCGGGTTCTGGCGCGAGGTGGTCAACACCGACGCCGAGGGCTACGGCGGCTCCGGCGTCGGCAACCTGGGCGGCATCGAGGCCGTCGAGGAGCCGTGGCACGGCCAGCCCTACTCGGCCACGCTGTCGGCCCCGCCACTGGGCACCGTCTGGTTCCTGCACGAGGGCTGAGCAGCACCCCTGCGCGGCCGGGCCGACCGGTCCGGCCGCGCGGGGCACCGGCCGTCCGCCGCGAGACGGCGCGGCCGCTCCCCCAGCGGGGCCGGCTCCGCGATGAGACGATGCCGGGGACATGCCTGCTGCTCTGCTGCGCCGGGTCGTCCCGGCCCTCCTGGCCGTGACCGCGCTGCTCGCGGTGTCCGGCTGCATGGTCGTCGTCCCCGGCCGGCCGAGGGCCGCCGACCCACCGCCGGACGACGCCCAACCGGGCCGGGTGGACGTCGTGGGTGCGGTCGACGGGCCGATCGACGTGCTCGCCCGCAACGCCCTCGCCGACCTCGAGGACTACTGGGCCGAGCAGTTCCCCGACGTGTTCGGCGCCCGCTTCAGCCCGCTGGCCGGGGGCTACTTCAGCGTCGACCCCGGGGACGTCGACCCCGCGGTCTACCCGCAGGGCGTCGGGTGCGGTGCCGACCCGCGCGAGGTCGAGGGCAACGCCTTCTACTGCCAGGCGCCGCAGGCGCCGAACTCCGACTCGATCAGCTACGACCGGGCCTTCCTCGCCGAGCTCGCCGACGGCTACGGGCGGTTCATCCCCGCGCTGGTGATGGCGCACGAGTTCGGTCACGCCGTCCAGGGCCGGGTCGGCTCGCCACCGACGTCGATCGCCACCGAGACGCAGGCCGACTGCTTCGGCGGCGCCTGGACGGCGTGGGTCGCCGACGGCGAGGCCTCGCACTCGCAGATCCGCGAGCCCGAGCTCGACGAGCTGCTGCGCGGCTACCTGCTGCTGCGCGACCCCGTCGGGACCGGCACCGACGAGGAGCAGGCGCACGGCTCCTACTTCGACCGGGTCGCGGCGTTCCAGGAGGGCTTCGACGACGGCCCGGTGGCCTGCCGCGACCGCTTCGGCTCCGACCGCGTGTTCACCCAGGGCGAGTTCACCACCGACCGCGACTTCGAGAGCGGCGGCAACTCCCCCTACTCGACGATCCAGCAGATCGTCGAGACCTCCCTGCCGGAGTTCTGGGACCGCGCCTTCACCGAGGTGCTCGACGGCACCTTCACCGCGCCGGAGCTCGCACCCTTCAGCGGCCAGGCACCGGAGTGCGCGGCCGGCGACGTCGACCTCGTGTACTGCCCACCCGGGGACGGCACGGGCGACGGCGGGCTGGTCGGCTACGACGAGCAGGACCTCACCGGCCCTGCGTACGAGTCACTGGGCGACTACGCCGTCCCCACCGCCGTCGCCATCCCGTACGCCCTGGCCGCGCGCGACCAGCTGGGGCTGTCCGCCGAGGGGGACGAGGCGCTGCGCTCGGCGGTCTGCCTGGCCGGCTGGTACAGCGCGCAGGTCTACAACGGCGAGCTCACCAACGTCCTGATCTCGCCGGGCGACCTGGACGAGAGCGTCCAGTTCCTGCTCGAGTACGGCAACGACCCGCAGGTGCTCGGCGACACGAACGCCACGGGCTTCCAGCTGGTCGACCTCTTCCGCAGCGGGTTCCTCGAGGGCGCCCGCGCGTGCGACGTCGGCGTCGGCTGACAGCACTGGGAGCATCGCAGCGAGCGCCGGCGAGCGAGGAGCGGACCAGGGCGCGGAAGCCGACCAGCAGACATCGTCGGCTGAGCCGGCCCGCCGTGGGGGTCGGCCCAGCCGACCGGCTCAGTACAGGGCGATGGTGAGCTCGCGGCGGGCGGCGCCCACCCGCGGGTCCTGGTCGCCGACGACCCCGAAGAGCTCCACCAGGTGCTTGCGGGCCTGGTCGCGCTCCTCACCCGCGGTCCGGCGGACGACGTCGAGCAGGCGGGCGAACGCACCCTCGACGTCCCCCGTGCCGAGCAGGAAGTCGGCGGCGCGGGTCTGCGCGGTCACGTCGTCCGGGGCGGCGTCGGCCCGGGCCAGGGCGTCGGGGCCGGCCTCGTCGGCGCGCCGGAACAACTGCACCTGGCGCAGCGCGAGGCCGGCGACCGGGTGGTCGGGCTCGGCGTCGACGATCGCCTGGTAGGCGGCCTCCGCGGCGGCGAGGTCGCCGCGCTCGAGGGCGGCCTCGGCGGCGTCCAGGCGCGGGTCGTCGTCCTCCGGCTCCCCCTGCTCGGCACCCGGGACGGCGCCGCCGGTGGTGGCGCGGACCAGCTCGGTGACGAACTCGCGGGCCTGCTCCTCGGGGATGGCGCCGGTGAACTCGGCGACCAGCTGCCCCTGCCAGACGGCCTTGACCGCCGGGATGCCCTGCACCCGCAGGCCCTGGGCCAGCGCCGGGTTGGCGTCGACGTCGACCTTCGCCAGCACCCAGGACCCGCCGCCCTCCGCGGCCAGCCGCTCCAGCACCGGGGACAGCTGCTTGCACGGCCCGCACCACTCGGCCCACAGGTCGAGCACGACCGGCACCTGGAACGACCGGTCGAGCACCTCGGTCTGGAAGGTGGCCTCGGTGACGTCGACGACCGCGCCGCCGGGGGCGCCGACCGGGGCGCCGGGGGCGGCGGGCGCGGGCGGGGGTGCGGCCTGTGCCCGTGCCGCGGCCTCGGAGCGGGCCTTGACGGCGGCGAGGTCGACCGCGCCGGCGAGTGAGGCGGCCAGCTGCGCCTGCTGGGCCTGTGCGCGCGGGTCTGGGCGTCCGGGGCGGGAGGGCTGCATGACCTCGATCATCCCACCGCCGGCGCGGCGACGCCGGGGGTGTTCAGCCGACCGCGGCCTCGGCGTCGGCCACGTCCCCGGCGCCGAGCCGGACCCGCTTGAGGATGTCGAACAGGGTCCGGAGCTCGTCCTCGGGCACGTCGCCCAGGCCGAAGTCGAGCGCGGTCAGCGCGGCGGTGGCCGTCTCGACCACGGACCGGCCGCGCTCGGTGATGCCGGCGAGCACGCCGCGGCCGTCGGCCGGGTTGGGCCGGCGGTCGACGTAGCCGGCCGCGACCAGCCGGTCGATCGCGTTGGTGACGCTCGTGGGGTGGACCATCAGCCGGCTGCCGATCACCTTCAGCGGCAGCTCGCCGGTGCGGCTGAAGGTCAGCAGGACGAGCACCTCGTAGCGCGCGAACGTCAGCGCGTGCGGCCGCAGCGCCTCGTCGAAGCGGGCGAGCAGGATCTGCTGGACGCGGAAGACCGACGTCGCGGCGCGCATCGTCGCGGCCGGACCGAAGTGCTGCTCCCACGAGTCCCCGGCGCGTTCGATGGGATCGAAGGGCAACCCCAGCGGTCGGACCATGGCCCCGAGGCTACGGGCTGGCCTCCGGGCCGGCCGGACTACCGCGGGGCGGGGCGCAGCGGGGGCACGTGCCGCACGCCGAAGACCTCGCGGAGCGCCACCCGCGCCGCGTTGTCGCCGCAGGCGCCGTGCACCGCCGGCCCCGGTGGTGTGGCCGACGAGGCGAGGTACACGCCCGGCACCGGCGTCTTGTAGGTGTTCCAGCGCGGCACCGGCCGGGCCAGCATCTGCCGCAGCGTCGCCTGGCCGTTGGAGATGTCGCCGCCGATGTAGGCCGGGTTCCACTTCTCCATGGCGACGGCGTCCTTGGTGACCCGCTCGACCACGGTGTCCTTGAACCCGGGCGCGAAGCGCTCCACCTGGTTCTCGATGGCCTCGGTCATGTCGACGTCGGCGCCGTGCGGCACGTGCACGTAGGCCCAGAAGACGTGCCCGCCCTCCGGCGCCCGCGTGGGGTCGTGGACGGTCGGCTGCACGGCGAGGACGTACGGGCGGTCGGTGAGCTGCCCCTGGTTGGGCGCCCGCTCGCCCGCGATCGTCTCCTCCAGCGTGCCGGCGATGTGGATCGTCCCGGCCCGGCGGACGTCGGGGTTGGTCCACGGCACCGGCTCGGACAGGATCCAGTCGACCTTGAACACGCCGGCCCCGTGCTTGTAGCGCCGCACCCACCGGCGGTAGCCCTCGTGCACCCGGTCGCCGGCCATCGCCACGAACGCCTCGGGCGTGGTGTCCAGCAGCACGGCCGGCACGCCGTCGAACTCGCGCAGGTCGGTGACCAGGTGCCCGGTGACCACCTCGCCGCCCTGCTGCTCGAGCGCGGTCACCATGGCGTCGGCCAGGTTCTGCGAGCCGCCCTCGACCAGCGGCCAGCCGACGTGGTGGCCCAGCATCGTGAGCAGCATCCCCAGCGCGGAGGTCAGCGGCTGGGTCAGGTCGAGCATGCCGTGCGCGGCCGCCCCGCCGAGCAGGGCGCGGGCCTCCTCGGTCTCGAAGTACCGGTGGGCCAGCCAGCGCACGTTGGGCAGCCCGTTGAGCCCGAACTTCGTGATCGCCCCGACGCTGCGCGTGGGCAGCCGGCGCAGCTGGCTGGTCAGGAAGAAGTCGACGACGTCGGTGCCGTGCTCGACGAGCGGCTCGAACAGGCGGCGGTAGGCCGGCCCGTCCACACCGAGGCCCGCGGCGGTCTCCTCGATCGAGCGGTACGCGACCGAGGCGCGGCCGCCGTCCAGGGGGTGCGCGTAGTTGACCTCGGGCTGGACCAGCCGGACGCCGCGACCGGCGAGGTCGAACTCGCGGAAGAACGGCGCCGCGGCGGCCATCGGCTGCACGATCGAGCAGACGTCGTGCCGGTAGCCCGGCCGCATGAGCTCCTCGGTGCGCATGCCGCCACCGGGCCGCTCGGCCGCCTCGACGACCTGCACCCGCAGGCCGGCGGCGGCCAGCCGCAGGGCCGCGGCCAGCCCGTTCGGCCCGGCTCCGACGACGACGGCGTCCGGCTTCCCGTTCACCCCGCCATCCTGCCCTCAGCGGGTCACAACTGCGCGAGGAGCGCGTCGGCGGCGGTGAAGGGGTCGGTCTCCCCCGCGACCACGGCGCCGGCGAGCGCTCCGAGCGCCGTCGAGCCCCCCACCTCGCCGATCCGCCCCCGCAGGTCCGCCAGGGCGATCGCCTCGATCTCCCGGGCCGCCCGCGCCGTCCGCCGGCGGGCGCCCTCCCCCGACGTCCCCAGCCAGCGGCGGTGCTCGTCGACGGCCGCGAGGAGGGTGCCGATGCCCTCGTCGTCCGCGCGGGTGGCGACGGTCCGGCAGACCGGGGGCCGCCAGGCGCCGTCCGGACGCTCGACCAGCGCCAGCACCGCGCGCAGGTCGCGCACGGTGCGGTCGGCGCCGTCCCGGTCGGCCTTGTTGACCACGAGGACGTCGGCGACCTCGAGGATCCCGGCCTTGGCCGCCTGGATGCCGTCGCCCGCCCCCGGCGCCACCAGCACCAGCGTGGTGTCGGCGAGCGCGGCGACCTCCACCTCGGACTGCCCGACGCCGACGGTCTCGACCAGCACGACGTCGCACCCGGCGGCGTCGAGCACGCGCAGGGCCTGCGGCGTGGCCCAGGCCAGCCCGCCGAGGTGCCCGCGGGAGGCCATGGAGCGGATGTAGACGCCGGCGTCCCCGGCGGAGTCCTGCATGCGGATCCGGTCGCCGAGCAGCGCCCCACCGGAGAAGGGGGACGACGGGTCGACGGCGAGCACACCCACCCGCTGCCCGGCCCGCCGGAGGGCGCGCACGAGCGCGGCGGTCGTCGTCGACTTGCCGACACCGGGAGCGCCGGTCAGGCCGATGACCCGGGCGTGCCCGGTGTGTGGAGCCAGCGCCGCCGCGACCTCGCGGACGGCCGGGCCGGCGTCCTCGACCAGCGAGACCAGCCGCGCCACCGCGCGGGCCTCGCCGTCACGGGCACGGGCGACGAGGTCGGCGACGTCGACGGCGCGACGGCCCCGCCGCCCACGGGGGGCGGCGGGGCCGGTCGGTGGGACGGCGGCGCCGTCCGGGGTCACGCGCGGGCGGGCACGTGCAGGACGAGCGCGTCGCCCTGCCCACCGCCGCCGCACAGCGCCGCGGCACCGACCCCGCCGCCGCGGCGACCGAGCTCGAGCGCCAGGTGCAGCACGATGCGGGCGCCGCTCATCCCGATCGGGTGCCCCAGCGCGATCGCGCCGCCGTTGACGTTCACCTTCTCCGGGTCGATGCCGAGCTCGCGGGTGGAGACGATGCCGACGGCGGCGAAGGCCTCGTTGAGCTCGACCAGGTCGAGGCCGGCCGGGTCGATGCCCTCACGGGCGCAGGCCTTCTGGATGGCCCGGGACGGCTGGCTCTGCAGCGAGGCGTCCGGACCGGCGACGACGCCGTGCGCACCGATCTCGGCCAGCGGGGTCAGCCCCAGCTCGGCGGCCTTCTCCGCGGACATCACCACGACCGCGCAGGCGCCGTCGGAGATCTGCGAGGCCGAGCCGGCGGTGATCGTGCCGTCCTTCGCGAAGGCGGGCTTGAGCTTGGACAGGCTGTCGGCCGTCGTGTCGGCCCGGATGCCCTCGTCCTCGCGGAACTCGATCGGGTCGCCCTTGCGCTGCGGGATCAGCACCGGGGTGATCTCGTCGTCGAACAGGCCGTTCTTCTGGGCCGCGGCGGCCTTCTGGTGGCTGCCGGCGGCGAAGGCGTCCTGCTCCTCGCGGGTCAGGCCGTAGCGGTCGTTGGCCTTCTCGGTCAGGGCGCCCATGGCGATCTGGTCGAAGGTGTCGGACAGCCCGTCGTGGGCCATCGAGTCGACGAGCTTCGTGTCGCCGTACTTGGTGCCGGTGCGCGAGTCGGCCAGCAGGTGCGGGGCCTGCGTCATCGACTCCATGCCGCCGGCGACGACGACGTCGAACTCGCCGGCCCGGATCAGCTGGTCGGCCAGGGCGATCGCGTCGATGCCCGACAGGCACACCTTGTTGATGGTCAGCGACGGCACCGACATCGGGATGCCGGCGGCCACGGCCGCGGGCCGCGCCGGGTTCTGCCCGGCGCCGGCCTGCAGCACCTGACCCATGATCACGTAGTCGACCTGGTCGCCGGAGAGGCCGGCCCGCTCCAGGGCCGCCTTGATGGCGACCGCACCGAGGTCGGCCGCGGAGAAGTCCTTGAGCGAGCCGAGCAGGCGGCCCATCGGGGTGCGGGCGCCGCTGACGATGACCGAACGGGGCATGGGGGCCTCCAGTGCCGCGCCGCCGTCGGTGGCGGTGCGGCTGTTCTCAGAGCTGACCGCGCGGAGCGCGCGGCCTTCGGGCTTCCAGCCAGGATAGGTCGGGAAGGGGCTCCGACGGCCGTCTGTGACCGCCCTCACAGGCGACTGTCGTCTGAGACGTCTCGTCGGGGAGGATGCCGCCGTGACCACTGACGCACCCTCCGGCCTGCCCGCCGGGCTGTTCACCACCATCGACCACGTCGGCATCGCCGTGCCCGACCTGCGCGAGGCGATCGCCTTCTACGACCTCGCCTTCGGCATCCGGTCGGTGCACGAGGAGATCAACGAGGAGCAGGGCGTCCACGAGGCGATGCTCGCCGTCGGCGACGGCGGGACGCGGATCCAGCTGCTGGCGCCGCTCACCCCCGACTCGACGATCGCGAAGTTCATCGGCCGCTCGGGGCCGGGCCTGCAGCAGCTGGCCTTCCGGGTGGAGGACGTCGAGGCCGCCGCCGCCACCCTGCGCGAGCGCGGGATGCGGCTGCTCTACGACAGCCCCAAGCGCGGCACGGCCGGCAGCCGGGTCAACTTCGTCCACCCCAAGGACGCCGGCGGGGTGCTCGTGGAGCTCGTCGAGCCGGCGGCCGACGGTCACTGACCCACCTCGGGACGGCGACCTGCCGCCGCGGCTACTCGCCGGTAACGTCTCGCGCCACGGCACCGTTCTTCGTCGACGAAGCCCCGGGAGACGCACGTGTTCGAGATCAGGGACGCCATCCTCGCCGAGCACACCGACGCCCTGGCCGGGCTGCCGGTGCCGGAGTCCTACCGGGCCGTGCTGGTCCGCAAGGACGAGCAGGACATGTTCGAGGGCCTGCCCACCAAGGACAAGGACCCCCGCAAGTCGCTGCACGTCGAGGAGGTGCCGACCCCGGAGCTCGGCCCGGGCGAGGCGATCGTGGCGGTGATGGCCTCGTCGGTGAACTACAACACCGTCTGGACGTCGATCTTCGAGCCGGTCTCCACCTTCGGCTTCCTGGAGCGCTACGGCCGGCTGCACGACCTGGCCAAGCGGCACGACCTGCCCTACCACGTGGTCGGGTCCGACCTGGCCGGCGTCGTCCTGCGGGTGGGCCCGGGGGTGCACAAGTGGCAGCCCGGCGACGAGGTGGTCGCCCACTGCCTGTCGGTGGAGCTGGAGGACCCGGCCGGCCACGACGACACCATGCTCGACCCGCAGCAGCGGATCTGGGGCTTCGAGACCAACTTCGGCGGCCTGGCCGAGCTGGCCCTGGTCAAGAGCAACCAGCTCATGCCCAAGCCGGCCCACCTCACCTGGGAGGAGGCCGCCGGCCCCGGGCTGGTCAACTCCACCGCCTACCGGCAGCTGGTCAGCCACAACGGGGCGGCCATGAAGCAGGGGGACGTCGTCCTCATCTGGGGTGCCTCCGGTGGCCTGGGTTCCTACGCCACCCAGATGGCCCTCAACGGCGGCGCCATCCCGGTCTGCGTCGTCTCCAGCCCGGAGAAGGCCGCCATCGTGCACTCGATGGGCGCCGGGCTGGTCATCGACCGCTCCGCGGAGGGCTACACGTTCTGGAAGGACGAGGACACCCAGGACCCGCGGGAGTGGCAGCGGTTCGGCAAGCGGATCCGCGAGCTGACCGGTGGTGACGACCCCGACATCGTCTTCGAGCACCCGGGCCGGGAGACCTTCGGCGCGTCGGTCTACGTCGCGAAGAAGGGCGGCACGATCGTCACCTGCGCATCCACCAGCGGTTTCCTGCACCAGTACGACAACCGCTACCTCTGGATGAACCTCAAGCGGGTCATCGGGTCGCACTTCGCCAACTACAAGGAGGCGTGGGAGGCCAACCGGCTCATCGACCGCGGACTGGTCCACCCGACCCTGTCGAAGGTCTACCCGATGGAGCAGGTCGGCCAGGCCGCCTGCGACGTCAAGAACAACGCCCACCAGGGCAAGGTCGGCGTCCTGACCCTCGCCCCGCGGGAGGGCCTCGGGGTCACCGACCACGAGAAGCGGGCGAAGCACCTCTCCGCGATCAACCGCTTCCGGGGCGTGTGACCACGCCGCCCTCCGCCGCGCTCTCCCGGCCCCGCCCGCACCCCGGTCGGGGCCGGGGTAGCTCCGGGGCAGGGTGGCCCTGGCAGTCTGCTGGGAGACTCGGCGACACGCCGGACCCCGTACCCCGACTCTGCGAGGATGGACGTATGAGCGACCCCCGCCGCGACATGCTGCCCATGCGTGAGGCCCAGCACTCGTTCGACGTCGTGCTGCGGGGTTTCGACCGGCACCAGGTCGCCGAGACGATCGAGCGCCTCGAGGCCGACATCCGGGTGGCCTACGCCGACCGGGACGCCGCGATGGCCCGCTCCACCGACCTCGCCGGCCAGCTCCAGGCCATGCACGGGGAGATCGAGGCGCTGCGCCGCAAGGCCGCCTCCGCGGGCCCGGCCACCTTCGAGAACATGAGCGAGCGCATCTCGCACATGCTGCGGCTCGCCGAGGAGGAGGCCGCCGACATCCGGCGGGCCGCCCAGGAGGAGGCGCAGGCGCTGCGCGAGCAGACCGCCGCCGAGGAGCGGGCGATGCACGAGCGGCACGCCGCCGGCCGCGCCGAGGTCGAGCGGATGATCGCCGAGGCCCGTCAGAACGCCGAGCAGATCGCCACCAAGGCGCAGATCCGCGCCGACGAGCTGGTCGCCAAGGCCCAGGAGAAGGTGGCCCGGCTCGACGCCGAGTCCCAGGCCCGGCGGACGAAGGTCGAGGAGGACTTCGAGATCGCCCAGCGGGCCCGCCGGCAGGAGGCCGCCCAGCGTGACCAGGAGCGCGACCACGCCTCCGCCGAGGCCGCCCGGCAGCGGGTCGCGGCGGCCGAGCAGCACGCCGCCCGGCTGGTCGGCGAGGCCGAGGCCGCCGCGGCGGCGGTCCGCTCCGTGCGCGACGAGCTGGTCGGCCGGCTGACCGAGGCCCGGCGGGTGCTGGACACGCTCCCCGACCTCGGCGACCGGCGTCCCGAGCCCACGACCGGCCCGCGGCCGCCCGTCCCCGGGCAGGACCGGCCATCGCCGACGCCCCGCCAGCCGCAGCAGGGCGCTGCACCCCAGACGTCGCCTGCGCCGCAGCCGTCGCCGGCGCCGCAGCCCGGGCCGCGCCCGGCGGCGCAGGAGCCCGTCGGGCCGGTGACCGCCCAGCAGCCTGCCGTCCGCCCCACCACGGCCCCGCAGCCGGCGGCCACCCGCCCGGCCGAGCCGCCGCGCACGGGCACCGGGGAGGCGGCCGCGGCCCGTCAGCCCACCCGGCCGCCGGCGCAGCCGGCCGCGCCGGACTCCCCTGGGGCACGGCAGCAGGGGCCCGCGCACGAGACACCGTCGCAGCAGGCCCCGGCCTCGGCGCCGTCGGACGAGGACGACCGGAATGACGCTCCGGACCCGTCGGCCCAGACCACCCAGCAGCTGCGACCCGTCGGGGCCGGCAGCACGGCCACCGGGGCCCGGGTTGACCCGCCGACCCTGGTCCAGCCGGCGGTCAAGCCCGACCAGCCCGACACCGGCAGCCGCCCGGTGACCCCCGGCCGCCGCTGAGCGGCTCCCTGCTCCCCCGCCCGGCGCGCGCCGCCCGCCCGGCCGGGGGCGTCCCTCGCGCGCTGCGGGCCCTCGTCGTCGTCCTGCTCGCCGCGGGCGCCGTGCTCCCCGGCCTGCCCGCGGCGGCAGCGGAGACGGCCCTGCTGCGGGTCGCGCACCTCTCTCCCGACACCCCGGCCGTCACCCTCTCGGTGACCGCCCGCGGCACGGATGGGGTCGTCCCGCCCCAGGAGCTGGGCTACGGCGACGCCTCGACGCACCAGGAGGTGCCTCCTGGCACCTACGCGGTCAGCGTCCGCGCCGTCGGTGCCGCGCCCGGCAGCCCGCCGGTGCTGTCGTCGACCGTCGAGCTGCCCGCCGGCGCCGCCCGCACGGTGGCCGCGGTGGGCTCCTTCGCCGACCTGCGGCTCGTGGTCCTGGACGACGACCGCACGCCTCCCCCGGCCGGGGCGGCGCGCGTCCGCGTGGTTGCCGCCGCCGCGGGGACGCCGTCCCTCGACGTCACCGCCGACGGCGTCGTGGTCGCCGGCGGGCTGCGTCCTCCCGAGGCCGGGTCGTACGTCGCGGTGCCGGCGGGCGCGACCGCGCTGCAGCTGCGGTCCGGCGGTGCGCCGGCCGACGTCCCGGTCGAGCTGGCCGCCGGCAGCCTCTACAGCCTGCTCGTCCTCGACCGGCCGGACGGCGGGCTGACCGTCCGCGTCCTGCTCGACGCCGCCGGCGCGGCCGTCGTCCCCACCGGCGGGATCGAGACCGGTGCCGGGGGGACGGCGGGCCGCTCCCCCCTGCCCGCCGTCGTGGCCGGTGCGGCGCTGGCCGCCGCCGTCCTCACCGTGCTGCGGCTGCGGGCACGGATCCGGTGAGCGCGGCCCGGCGTCCGGTGCTGCCGGTGGTGCGCCGGTTGCTGGCCGCCACCGCGCTGGTGGGCGGCGCCGTGGCGCTGCTGTCCCCCGCGCCGGCGGCGCCCGCGGGAACGCCGGTCGCCGTCGAGGACGCCGCCGCCCCGTCGGCCGCGCCGCTGCGGGTCCGCGTGCCGGCCATCGGCGTCGACAGCCCCCTGGTCCGGCTCGGGGTGGACGCGGCCGGCGCGCTGGTGCCGCCCGCCGCGTACGACCGGGCCGGGTGGTTCCCCGGCGCCGCGGCGCCCGGCGACGTGGGGCCGGCGGTCGTCGCCGGCCACGTCGACTCGCGGGAGGGCCCGGCCGTCTTCTGGCGGCTGCGCGACCTCGCGGCCGGCGACGAGGTGCTCGTGGACCGCGGCGACGGGACGACCGCCCGCTTCGTGGTCACCGGGGTCGGCCGGTACGCGAAGGACGAGTTCCCGACCGCGGCGGTCTACGGCCCGACGCCCCGCGCGGAGCTGCGGCTGGTCACCTGTGGCGGGGAGTTCGACCGGGGCCGGCGCAGCTACACCGACAACGTGGTCGTGACGGCGGTCCTCGCCCAGCTGTAGGACGCCTAGCGCCGCCGGGACCGCGCGCGCCAGCAGGCGGTGTGCCAGTGCCGGCGCGAGTCGGCCGCCGAGCCGGTGTCCCAGGGGTCGAGGTCGGAGTCGCGGGCGTAGGCCGGCCAGGTGACGACGTGCGGCACCCCGGGCCGGATCTCCTGGTCGCACCCCGGGCAGCGGTAGGTCTTGCCGGTCGCCGCCCCGGTCACCGCCCGCACCACCCAGTCCCCGTCGGCGGCCTCCTCGACGGGGTCGGGACGGCGGAACGGATCGCGGGCGGCCGGGCGCGGCCCGTTGCGGCCGTTCCGGCGGGGCACCTGGCGCTCAGTCCCGCGCGTGGTCCCGGAACCCGCGACCGGTCTTGCGGCCGAGGTAGCCGGCGGTGACCAGGTGCTCCAGCAGCGGGGCGGGGGCGAAACCGGGCTCGCGGAACTCGACGTAGAGCTCGCGCTCGATGGCCAGGGCGACGTCCAGACCCACGACGTCCAGCAGCTCGAAGGGGCCCATCGGGTAGCCGCAGCCGACCTTCATGGCCGCGTCGATGTCGTCGGCGGTCGCGTAGTGCGCCTCGAGCATCCGGACCGCGTCGTTGAGGTACGGGAACAGCAGCGCGTTGACGATGAAGCCGGCCCGGTCGGTGCAGGCGACCGGGTGCTTGCCCAGCGTCTGCGAGACCGCGTGGGCGGTGGCCGCGACGTCGGGCGCGGTGGCGATCGTGGAGACGACCTCCACCAGCTTCATGACCGGGGCGGGGTTGAAGAAGTGCAGGCCGACGACGTCGGCCGGGCGGCCGCTGGCCTGGGCGCACTCGATGACCGGGAGGCTGGAGGTCGTCGTGGCCAGCACCGCCCCGGGCTTGCAGATCTCGCCGAGGTTGGCGAACAGCGCCCGCTTGACGCCGAGGTGCTCGACCACGGCCTCGATGACCAGGTCGACGTCGGCGAGGTCGTCCAGCGACGCGCTGCCGGTGACCCGGCCCAGCGCCTCGTCGCGGGCGGACTCCTCCAGCCGGCCGCGGACGACCTGCTTGTCCAGCGAGCGGCCCAGGGCGGCCTGCACCGCCTCCACCTTGTCCAGGGTGCGGGCGACGAAGACGACCTCGTGACCGGCCTTGGCGGCCACCTCCACGATGCCGGTCGCCATCGTGCCCGAGCCGACGACACCGACCCGGCGCACCGCCCGGGCGCCCGCGCCGGCGGCACCCTCGGCCGGCGTGAGGGCGTCGGGGACGACCTGGGCGGAGTCCCGGTCGGCGTAGGTGTAGAAGCCGCGGCCGGTCTTCCGGCCCAGCAGCCCCGCGGTCATCATCTGCTTGATGATCGGGGCGGGCGCGTGCAGCCGGTTGCGCGACTGCTTGTACATGGTGTCGAGGATCTCGTAGGCGGTGTCGATGCCGATGAGGTCCATCAGCGCCAGCGGGCCCATGGGCAGGCCGCAGCCCAGCCGCATGGCTGCGTCGATGTCCTCGCGGCTGGCGTAGTGGTTCTCGTACATCGACACGGCGTGGTTGAGGTAGCCGAACAGCAGCGCGTTGGCGATGAACCCGGCCTTGTCGCCGATGGTGACGTCGACCTTGCCCAGCCGCGTGGCCAGGGCCTCGACGTCCTCCACCACCGACGGCTCGGTGACGACGGTGCGCACGACCTCGACCAGCTTCATGACCGGCGCCGGGTTGAAGAAGTGCATGCCGATGACCTTGCTCGGCCGGCCGGTGGCCACGGAGATCTCGGTGACCGACAGGCTGGAGGTGTTGGTCGCCAGGATGGTGTCCGGGAGGCAGATCTTGTCCAGCTTCCCGAAGATCTCGCACTTGAGGTCCATGCGCTCGGGCACGGCCTCGACCACCAGCTCCGCGTGCGCGAGGTCCTCCAGCGAGGTGCTGAACCGGATCCGCTCCACGATCGCGTCGCGCTCGGCCGGGTCCAGCTTGCCGCGCTGCACCGCGCGTCCGGTGGAGTGCTCCAGGTGCTCTCGCCCACGGGCCACGGCCGCGTCGTCGACGTCCACGGCGGTCACCGACAGGCCCGCCCGGGCGAGCACCTCGGCGATCCCGGCACCCATGGTGCCCAGCCCGACGACACCGACCTCGTTCAGTTCCCTGGCCACGCTGCCAAGGTAGCGGAGTCTCTCGGTGACGCTTCCCGCGCTCGGGCGACTCCGCTCGCCGCTAGAACAGGCGCTGCGACGGGTCGTCGGTGCCCTTCAAGACGGCGTAGTCGACGGTGAGGCAGTCGATGCCGCGGTCGCCGGCGAGCACCCGTGCCTGCGGCTTGATCTCCTGGGCGGCGAACACGCCGCGGACCGGCGCGAGCAGCGGGTCGCGGTTGAGCAGCTCCAGGTAGCGGGTCAGCTGCTCGACGCCGTCGATCTCCCCTCGCCGCTTGACCTCGACGGCGACGGTGGCGCCGTCGGCGTCCCGGCAGAGCAGGTCCACCGGGCCGATCGCGGTCGGGTACTCGCGCCGGACCAGCGACCAGCCGGCCCCGAAGGTCTCCACGTGCAGCGCCAGCAGCCGCTGCAGCTCCGCCTCGACGCCGTCCTTCTGCAGGCCCGGGTCGATGCCCAGCTCGTGCGAGGAGTCGTGCTCGACCGACTCGATGGTGATGACCAGCTGCTCGCCGGCCTTGTTCGTGACCGTCCAGGTGCCCGACCCGTCAGTCAGCTCCTCCTTGAGCGAGCACGGCGGCGTCATCCAGTTCAGCGGCTTGTAGGCGCGGTCGTCGGCGTGCACCGACACCGAGCCGTCCGCCTTGACCAGCAGGAGGCGGGACGCCATCGGGAGATGGGCGGTGAGCCGCCCGATGTAGTCGACCGAGCAACGGGCGATGACCAGGCGCACGGGGTCCGACGGTACCGAACCGGCAACGACGGGTCGCCGGACCGGGGCGGGCAGGGCGCCGCACGGCATCCTGGCGGGCGTGACCAGAGCCCTGCCCGTCGCCCTGGCCCTGCTCCTCCTGCTGTGCGCGTGCGCCCAGCGAGGGGGCGACACGCACGCCCCCCAGGCCCCGGCCGCCGGCGACCCGGGCCGGCCCGTGCTGCTGGTCGAGCACGTGGGCGGCTTCGTGACGCCGGAGCTGCTGGCCGGGCGGCTGCCGCTGGTCGCCGTGTACGCCGACGGGCGGGTGCTCACCCAGGGCCCCGTGCCGGCGATCTACCCCGGGCCGGCGCTCCCCAACGTGCAGGTCTGGCAGCTGGACGCCGACGGCGTGCGGACCGTGGTCGACCGCGCCGTGGCCGCCGGGGTCCCCGAGACCGGCGATCTGGGCAGCCCGCCGGTCGCCGACGCCCCGGCGACCCGCTTCACGCTGGTCACCGAGGAGGGCCCGTCGGTCCGCGAGGTCCAGGCCCTCTTCGAGCTGCCCGACGACGGCGGCCTCACCCTGGAGCAGCGCGCCGTCCGCGGTGAGCTGATGGGCCTGATCGACGTCCTGAACTCGCCGGACGCGTCGTTGGGCGCCGCGGGTCCGGAGCCCTTCGTGCCGGCCGCGGTCGCCGCGGTGGCGACCGAGTACACCGCCGCCCCGGAGCCGGAGCTGGTCCAGCCGGAGTCGACCTGGCCCGGCCCGGCACTTCCGGGCGAGTGGCTGGAGGAGCGGCTCGGGCTCTCGTGCGTGGTCGCCCGCGGCGCGGAGGCCGACGCCGTCCTCGAGGCGGCGGGCCGGGCCAACGCCCTCACGCCGTGGCTGGCCGCCGACGGCAGCCGTTGGGCGCTCACCCTGCGCCCGCTGCTGCCGCACGAGACCGGCTGCGCCGACCTCCAGCAGCACTGACGCGACCGGCGTGGCCTCGACCCCATCCTCCGGATGGGGTCGAGGCGCCGCTGCAGTGCACCAGAGGGCGGCTTCAGTCCTCGTTCGTGATGACCAGGTTCACGCCGTTGTCCGGGTGATAGGACCACGTGTAGGTCAGACCGTCATGCTCGGCGTCCCGCGAACCCATCATCGCCGTGGTGTGGTCGATTGATGAAACGATCGACTCGGGCGTGCCGAGGTCGTTCAGGACGCACGCCACGCCGGCGACGCTGGTGTACTTGCTTCGGGTGTCGATGATGATGCTGTCCCCGCCGTCCCCGAGTTCGACGGTGTTGTCCTCGTCTCGGCTCACACAGGTTCCATAAGCATCGGACAGCCGGGAGTCAGCCGCAGCAGCCGAAGCAGCCGCGGCTGCGGCGTCCGCTGCTGCCTGGTCCGACTCCGCGGCGCTGTGACCAAGCGTGTAGCCGACGGCACCACTACCGCCGATCACGAAGATCAGAGCGCCGACTCCGGCCCAGAGCCGCCAGCTCTTGACGATCGAGTGCGTGGCGCGCGCCGTAGATGGGGGTTCCTCATGAGACGGAGCGGCTCGGCCGCCCGGCTGAGGCACAGGATCAGTCATCGGTTCCAACGAAACTCCCCGCAGCAGGTGCAGAACTTTCCTGACCGTGATCGGCCGGATTCGACCGGTTCTTCAACAGCCGGGGTCACGATCTCGTAAAGCGTCCGGACTCTCGGGTCGCGTGCCATCCCGCCCGACGGTGTGACTGGCGACCATCCGGAAGTTCTGCGGAGTGGCCATGACGCGATCCGGGCCCACCGCGCCACCCCTCGAGCCACGACGCGGCGTCGGTCGAGCGGGAGGACTTGAGCTCCGTGCAGAACGCAGGCTCGAAGGGCATGAGTCGGAGTCGGCCGCCGGAGCGCGGAGTCATGAGCGCCTTCATGGCCCGGACCGGTCGGCTCTCGGCCCGTCGAGTACCCGTGGATGACGGCGGCCCGGCCCTCCAGGCGGAGGACCGGGCCGGCCGGCAGTGCGGGTGTGCTCAGACGGTGGCGGGCTCGCGGAGGTCGACGTCCACACCGCCGCGCTCGTCGGCGGGGGCCAGCGGGTCGGTCGTCGACGTCGACCGGTAGCGCTCGACGTCGAGGATGCCCTCGCGCTTGGCCACGATCGTCGGCACGAGCGCCTGGCCGGCCACGTTCACCGCGGTGCGGCCCATGTCGAGGATCGGGTCGATCGCCAGCAGCAGGCCGACGCCGGCCAGCGGCAGGCCCAGCGTGGAGAGGGTCAGCGTCAGCATGACCACCGCGCCGGTGACCCCGGCGGTGGCCGCCGAGCCGATGACGGAGACCAGCGCGATCAGCAGGTAGTCGGTGATCGACAGGTCCACCCCGAAGAACTGCGCGACGAAGATCGCCGCCAGCGCCGGGTAGATCGCCGCGCAGCCGTCCATCTTCGTGGTCGCGCCCAGCGGGACGGCGAAGGACGCATAGGAGCGCGGGACGCCCAGGTTCTGCTCGGTCACCCGCTCGGTCACCGGCAGCGTGCCGATCGAGGACCGGGAGACGAAGGCCAGCTGGATGGCCGGCCAGGCACCGGCGAAGTACCGCAGCGGCGAGAGGCCGTGCAGCCGCAGCAGCACCGGGTAGACGACGAACAGCACCAGCGCGAGGCCGGCGTAGACGGCACCGGCGAAGACGCCCAGCGAGCCGAGGGACTCCCAGCCGTAGGTGGCGACGGCGTTGCCGATCAGGCCGACGGTGCCCAGCGGGGCGAGCAGGATCACCCACCACAGCACCTTCTGCACGATCGCGAGCGCGGAGCGGACCAGGCCGAGGAACGGCTCGGCCGGCTCGCCGACCTTGAGCGCGGCGATGCCGACGGCGGCCGCGATGACGATCAGCTGCAGCACGTTGAACGACAGCCCGATCGTCCCGTCGTCGGCCGGGGCGGCCTGGAGACCGAAGACGTTGCCGGGGACGATGCCGTTGAGGAAGTCCCACCACGAGCCGGTGGTGCCGGGGTCGGTCTGCGCCGCCGCGTCGACGGAGCTGTTGCGGCCGGGCTCGGTGAGCAGGCCGAGACCGATGCCGATGGAGACGGCGATCAGCGCCGTGACGGCGAACCACAGCAGGGTCTGGCCGGCCAGGCGGGCGGCGTTGGAGACCTGCTTGAGGTTGGCGATGCTGACGATCACCGCGGTGACGATCAGCGGCGGGACCAGGGTCTTCAGCAGCGTCACGAAGGTGGAGCCGACGGTCTGGAGGGTGCTGGTCAGCCAGTTGGGGGTGCCGTCGGCGACGGGGCCGAGGTCTCGGGCGACGAGCCCGAGGGCGATGCCGAGCACGAGGCCCAGGAGGACCTGCGCCGCGAACGGGACGCGGCGGAGACGAGCGAGCACGGGAGAGTGCCTTCCGGGGAGTTCGAGAGAGGACGACGGGGGCGCGGGATGCGCACTCAGCCGTCGGCCGTCATCCGCCCGAAGTCGAGCGCGCGCCGCCGGGTCAGGCCCCACACGTTGCGCACGCAGGGGTCAAGGCGCCGCGCGCTCCGCACCATCCCCGGTGTGTCCGGACTCACCGCGTGCGGCGTCACCTCCCTGTCTCCCGGGAGGTGACGCCGGCGCTCTCGCGTCAGACGTCGCTGTCGCGGTCCTCGGGCTTCTTCGACGTCTCGACCTCGGTCTCGGTGAGCGGGGCGTCGCTCTGCTCGTCCATCCCGCCCCCCTCGACCTCGGCGTGCTCGGGGGTCTGCTCACTCATGCGCTGGTCCTGCCCTTCCCCGCTGGACGTGGTGGCCGCGCCTCCACCCCGAGCCGGGAGGACCGCACACGTCAGTCGGGCCAGACGGGGCGGCGCTTCTCCAGGAAGGAGGTCATGCCCTCCACGGCGCCGGGCAGCTGGCTGGCCGAGGCCATGACCTCCACCGCGGTCGCGTAGGCGTCCCGCTCCGGGCGGTCCAGCTGGGCGTACATCGTCTGCTTGCCCCACGCCTTGCTGGCCCGCGAGCCGCGGGTGGCGCGCTCCACCAGGTCGGCGACGGCGTCGTCGAGCTCGGCGTCGGGCACCACCCGGTTGACCAGCCCCCAGTCCAGCGCCGTCCGCGCGTCGATGACGTCGCCGGTGAGCGCCAGCTCCATCGCCCGCTTGCGGCCCACGTTGCGGGCGATCGCCACCATCGGCGTGTGGCAGAACCAGCCGCCCTTGCCGCCGGGAGCGGCGAAGCCGGCCGACTCCGCCGCGACGGCGAGGTCGCAGGAGGCGACCAGCTGGCAGCCGGCCGCGGTGGCCAAGGCGTGCACGCGGGCCAGCACGACCTGCGGCACGTCCTGGAGCGTCTGCATGAGCTCGGTGCACAGCTGCAGCAGGCTGCGCACCTCGGTCACCGGCCGGCCGGCGACGTCGGCGAAGTCGTGCCCGGCGCTGAACACCGGCCCCTCGGCGGCCAGCACGATGCCGGCCGCGTCGCTCTCCCCCACCTCGGTGACCGCGGCCAGCAGCTGACCGAGGTGCTCGCGGGACAGCGCGTTGCGCTTGGCCGGGCGGCACATCGTGATGGTGACGACGTCGCCGTCGCGGGCGACCCGGGGCGCACCCTCAGCACTCATGAGCCGACGCTAGCGGACCTCGACCGGCGAGGTGCCGCCGTGCAACCGCCCGCGGCCGCGCTCCTTGGCCCCGTACATGGCGAGGTCCGCCGCCTGCAGGACGTCCTCGAACGCCGTCCCCGGCTCCGCCACGGCCAGCCCGATGCTGGCCGAGACCCGGACGCTGCGCCGGCCGACCTCCACCTCGTCGACCAGCGCGGCCGCCAGGCGCTCGCCGACCGCTGCCGCCGTCTCGCGGTCCAGGCCGGGCAGGACGGCGGCGAACTCGTCCCCGCCGAGCCGGCCGACCACCGCGTCCGGCACCTCCTCCAGCTGGTCGCGGAGGCGGTCGGCGAGCCGGACGAGCAGCTGGTCCCCCACCGCGTGGCCGCCGCGGTCGTTGACCTCCTTGAAGCGGTCGACGTCGATGAACAGCACCGCGCCGCCCCCGGCCAGGGCCGCCCGCCCGGCGTCGAGCAGGTGGGCGCGGTTGGCCAGCCCGGTGAGCGGGTCCTGCCGCGCCACCCGCGTCATGGCCCGGCGCCACCCGTCGGCCTCGGCGGCCACGGTGGTCAGCCGGTCGACGGTCTCGGTCAGCGCCAGCTGCTGCCCGGCGTCCGCGTCGGGCGTCAGGTCGCGGACCGCGGCCGCGAGCAGGTCGAGGACGTCCTCCAGCGGGGCGCCGGTCGCGACGGCCTCCAGCACCCGGCCCTGCAGGGCGAGCAGCCGGGCGTCCCAGCGGTGGGCGGCCACCTGGCGGCGCAGGGAGAGGACGCTGCGCACCAGGCGCACCTGGATCTCCAGGACGTCGAGGTCGTCGCCGGAGAAGCTGCGGACGTCGTCGTCGAAGACGCCGAGCGAGCCGAGCACGAAGCCGTCCTCGTCGATCAGGGGGACACCGAGGTAGGACCGGATCGCGCCGGCCGCCACCGCCGGGTTCTCGGCGAACACGGGGTGGGCGAGCGCGTCGGGCACCTCGAGGGGCTCCCGCATGGCCACCACGTAGGCGCAGAACGACAGCTCGTCGGGGACGGTGGAGAACGGCGCGCCGACCCCGATCTCGGCGGGGAAGCACTGCAGGTCCGGGCCGACGAGGTTGATCACCGCGATCGGCGCGTGCAGCGCGCGGGCCGTGTAGGCCACGACCGCGTCGAGGTCGGCGTCCCCGGCGTGGCCACCGAGCCGGTAGCTGGCGAGGGCGGCCAGCCGGTCGGGGTCGGCGACGGCGGGGCAGGAGCTCAGCACGCGCGGCACCGTAGCGGGTGTCGGTCACGTCTTGTGCGTGCCGCGGTACGCCCGGTCTCGGAACCGGTGCAGGGCATGATCGGCCCATGGATCCCGTGCGCTTCGGACTGGTGGGGTACGGCTTCGGCGGCCGGTACTTCCACGCGCCCCTGCTGGCCGCCGCCCCCGAGTGCGACCTGCTGGGCGTGGTCACCACCTCGGCCGAGCGGCGGGCGCAGGTGGCCGCCGAGCACCCGGGCCTGCGCACCTTCGCCTCGCTGGCGGAGCTGGCCGACGCCGGTGCCGAGGCCGTGGCCGTCTCGACCCCGGCCGGCACCCACACCGCGCTGACCGAGGAGGCGCTGCGGCTCGGGCTGGCCGTGGTGTGCGACAAGCCGTTCGCGCTCGACGCGGAGGCCGCCCGCGGCACCGTGCGGCTGGCCGAGGAGCTCGGCCTCCCCCTGGCGCCGTACCAGAACCGCCGCTGGGACTCCGACTTCCGCACCGTCCGGGCGCTCGTCGACGCCGGCCGGCTGGGCACCGTCACCCGCTTCGAGTCGCGGTTCGAGCGGTTCGCCCCCGAGCCGGGCCCGCCCGCGGCCGGCGGCGGCACGCTGCTGGACTTCGGCAGCCACCTGGTCGACCAGGCGCTGGTGCTCCTCGGCCCGGTGACCGGCGTCTACGCCGAGTGGCGGCGGCGCGACAGCGGTCTGGACGACGACGTCTTCGTCGCGCTCACCCACGCCGGTGGCGCCCGCTCCCACCTGTGGGGCAGCTGGAGCCAGGGGGCGCCCGGTGACCGCTTCCGGGTGGCCGGCACCGAGGGCGCCTACGTCGTCGGCGGACCGATGGACGGGCAGGAGGGGCTGCTGCTGGCCGGCCAGACCCCGGCGACCCTCGGCGACCGCTGGGGCGCCGAGCCGCAGGAGCGCTGGGGCCGGCTGCGCCGCGGGGACGACGCCGAGACGGTGCCCACCGAGCGCGGGCGCTGGGACACCTTCTACCCGGCCTTCGCCGCCGCCGTCCGGGGGCAGGGGCCGGTGCCGGTCGACCCGCGGGACGCCGTGGCCACCGCCACCGTGCTGGACGCCGCCCGCCGCAGCGCCACCGACGGCGCCGTCGTCACGCCGTAGGGGCCGGCACCGCCCGGTCCAGCCCGTTCGCCGCCCGCACCACGTCGACGATCTGGCCCATGATGTCGGTCAGCCCGACGTCCTTGGGGGTGAAGACCCGGGCGACGCCCTGCTCCCGCAGCCGCCGGGCGTCGCCGTCGGGCACGATCCCGCCGACCACGACCGGGACGTCGTCCAACCCGGCGTCGCGCAGTCCCTGCAGCACCGCAGGCACGACCTGCAGGTGCGAGCCGGACAGCACCGACAGGCCGACGACGTGCACGTCCTCCTCGACCGCGGCGGAGACGATCTGCGCCGGGGTGAGCCGGATGCCCTGGTAGACGACCTCGAAGCCGGCGTCCCGGGCCCGGACGGCGATCTGCTCGGCACCGTTGGAGTGCCCGTCCAGCCCCGGCTTGCCGACGAGCAGGCGCAGCCGGCCGCCGAGCTCCTCCCCCGTGACCCGGACCCGCTCGCGGACCCCGGCCAGCGTCGCGTCCGCCGCCCCGCCGGTGGCCGCGGCGACGCCGGTGGGTGCCCGGTACTCGCCGAACACCTCGCGGAGCACGCCGGCCCACTCCCCCGTCGTCACGCCGGCGCGGGCGCACTCCAGGGTCGCCGGCACGAGGTTCTCCGCGCCGCCTGCGGCGACGCGCAGCGCGTCCAGCGCGCGCCGGACCGGCTCGGGGTCGCGGTCGGCCCGCCACTGTCGGACCGACGCGTAGGCCGCCGCCTCCACCGCCGGGTCGACGGTCTGGATCGCGGTGTCGAGGTCGGCCAGCAGCGGGTTGGGCTCGGTGCCCTCGAAGCGGTTGACCCCGACGACGACGTCCTCGCCGCTCTCGATCCGCCGCCGCCGCTGCGCCAGCGAGGCCACCAGCCGGCCCTTCATGTAGCCGGACTCGACGGCCGCGACCGCGCCGCCCATCTCCTGCACCCGCGCCATCTCCGCGCGGGCGCCCTCGACGAGCTCGGCGACCTTCCGCTCGACGACCACCGAGCCGGTGAAGAGGTCCTCGTACTCCAGCAGGTCGGTCTCGTAGGCCAGCACCTGCTGCAGCCGCAGCGACCACTGCTGGTCCCAGGGGCGGGGCAGGCCCAGCGCCTCGTTCCACGCCGGCAGCTGGACCGCCCGGGCGCGCGCGTCGCGGGACAGCGTCACCGCCAGCATCTCCAGGACGATCCGCTGCACGTTGTTCTCCGGCTGCGCCTCGGTCAGGCCCAGCGAGTTGACCTGCACGCCGTAGCGGAACCGGCGGTGCGCGGGGTCCTGGACGCCGTAGCGCTCGCGGGTCAGCTCGTCCCAGAGCTCGGTGAACGCGCGCATCTTGCACATCTCCTCGACGAAGCGCACGCCCGCGTTGACGAAGAAGGAGATGCGCGCGACCACCTCGCCGAAGCGCTCCGGCGGCACCTGCCCGGAGTCGCGCACCGAGTCGAGGACGGCGACGGCGGTGCTCATCGCGTAGGCGATCTCCTGCACCGGCGTCGCACCCGCCTCCTGCAGGTGGTAGCTGCAGATGTTGACCGGGTTCCACCGCGGCAGCGCCGAGACGGTGTAGGCGACCATGTCGGTGGTCAGCCGCAGACTCGGCCCCGGGGGGAACACGTACGTCCCCCGCGACAGGTACTCCTTGATGATGTCGTTCTGCGTCGTCCCGGCCAGCTGCGCGACGTCGGCCCCCTGCTCCTCCGCCACCACCTGGTAGAGCGCGAGCAGCCACATCGCGGTCGCGTTGATCGTCATCGACGTGTTCATCTCGCCGAGCGGGATCCCGTCGAACAGCGCACGCATGTCGCCGAGGTGCGTCACCGGGACGCCGACCTTGCCGACCTCACCGACCGCGAGCTCGTCGTCCGGGTCGTAGCCGGTCTGCGTGGGCAGGTCGAACGCCACCGACAGCCCGGTCTGTCCCTTCGCCAGGTTCCGCCGGTACAGCGCGTTGGACTCCGCCGGCGAGGAGTGCCCGGCGTAGGTGCGCATGACCCAGGGGCGGTCGCGCTCGTCCGGCGTGTGCGGGAAGGGCATGCCCGCGGAGTGTAGGACGGTTACCGGTCGGTAGCAGGACCCCCTCCGGAGGGCTCCGGTGGCACACTCGCAGGGCACGAGGGAGGAGGTCGCCGATGCCGATCGGGGCGGGCAGCAGCCTGCACTTCCTGGTGGGTCCGGCGATCGCGTTCGCCGTCATGGCCCTGCTCGCGCTGTTCCTGCGCTGGGCGTTCGGCTCCGACGACCGTCGCCGTCCCCCGCCGGACGACGGCCTGCTCGCGCTCGTCGCCACCCTGTCCACGCGGGAGTCCGCGCTGGCGCTGCGCGCCGTCCTCTCCGACGCCGGGATCCGCTCGACGATCCGCCTCCCCGCCGCCCACCGCGCCGAGGTGCTCGTCTTCCCCGAGGACGCCGACCGGGCCCGCCGGCTGGCCAGCTCGTTCCCCGCGGGCTGAGGACAGCCCTGGTCGAGCGAGGGCCCTCTCAGTCCGGGCGCTGCACCCGCTCGATCTGGACGCCGAGCCCACGCAGCTGCTCGACGAAGTCGGGGTAGCCGCGGTCGACGTGGTGCACGTCCTGGACCTCGGTGACGCCGTCGGAGACCAGCCCGGCCAGCACCAGCCCGGCGCCGGCCCGGATGTCGGTGGCCAGCACCGGGGCGCTGGAGAGCCGCTCCCGGCCGCGGACGACGGCGTGGTGCCCGTCGATGCGCACCGAGGCGCCCAGCCGCACCAGCTCGTTGACGAACATGAACCGGCCCTCGAACACGTTCTCGGTGATCAGCGCGGTGCCGGTGGAGACCGACGCCAGCGCCACCGCCATCGGCTGCAGGTCGGTCGGGAAGCCCGGGTACGGCAGCGTGACGACGTCGACGCAGCGCGGCCGCCCGTCCATCGCCACGCGCAGCCCGCCGTCCAGCGGCTCGACGTGCGCGCCGGCATCGGCGAGCTTGTCCAGGGCGACGGTGAGGTGGTCGGCCACGGCCCGCTCGATCACGACGTCCCCGCGGGTCATGACCGCGCCGATCGCCCAGGTGCCGGCCACGATCCGGTCGGGCACGGTCGTGTAGGTGACCGGCTTGAGGGTGGAGACGCCCTCGACGGTGATGGTGGAGGTGCCGGCGCCGTCGATGACCGCGCCCATCGCGGTGAGCATCGCGCACAGGTCGGCGATCTCCGGCTCGCGGGCGGCGTTGTCGATCACCGTGGTGCCCTCGGCGAGGACGGCGGCCATCACGAGGTTCTCCGTGGCCCCGACCGAGGGGAAGTCCAGCCAGATGCTCGTGCCGGTCAGCCGCGGAGCGGTCGCGACGAGGAAGCCGTGCTCGCTCTCGATGGTGGCGCCCAGCCGCTCCAGGCCGGAGATGTGCATGTCCAGCCCGCGGGAGCCGATGGCGTCACCGCCGGGCAGCGCGACCTTCGCCGACCCGCAGCGGGCCACCAGCGGGCCCAGCACGCTGATCGAGGCGCGCATCTTGCGCACCAGGTCGTAGTCGGTCTCGGTGGCCGGCTCCTCCGGCACGTCGACGACGACCCGGCCGCCGCCCCCGCCGTGCGGGTGGCGCTCGTAGGTGACGTCGCAGCCCAGGCGCCGCAGCACCTCGCTCATGATCGCCACGTCGAGGATGTCGGGGACCTCCTCGATGGTGGTCCGCCCGGACGCCAGCAGCGCAGCGGCCATGAGCTTGAGGGCACTGTTCTTCGCACCGGTCACCCGGACCTGGCCCCGCAGAGCCGTGCCGCCGGTGACCTCGAAGCACTCCACCCGACCACCCTACGGCGCGCCGGGAACCCGCCGACGGCAGCGCCTAGGCTGCGCAGGCATGACCGTTCGGCTGACCCGCATCTACACGAAGACCGGTGACGCCGGGCAGACCCACCTCGGCGACATGAGCCGCGTGGCGAAGACCGACGCGCGCCTCGTGGCCTACGCCGACGTCGACGAGGCCAACAGCGTGCTCGGTGTCGCCCTGGCACTCGGCTCGCCCCCCGCGGAGCTGGCCGACCTGCTGCGCAGCGTGCAGAACGACCTGTTCGACGTGGGCGCCGACCTGTGCACGCCGATCGCCCCGGACCCGGAGTTCCCGCCGCTGCGGGTCACCGCCGCCTACACCGAGCGGCTCGAGGCGGCCTGCGACACGTACAACGAGACCCTGCCCAAGCTGGCCAGCTTCATCCTCCCCGGCGGCACGCCGCTGGCCGCGCTGCTGCACCAGGCCCGGGTGGTCACCCGGCGCGCGGAGCGCAGCGTGTGGGCGCTGCTGGAGGCCGACGCCGACCGCACCAACGCCGAGACGGCCCGCTACCTGAACCGGCTGTCGGATCTGCTGTTCATCCTGGCGCGGGTGGCCAACCCCGGCGGCGACGTGCTGTGGGAGCCGGGCGCGCACAGTGGCGCCCACGCCCAGCGGGAAGCGTCCACCCCCGAGCACTGATCCCGGGCCGCGCTCAGCGGACGGGCGGGGCGGACTCCACCCAGGAGAGGAAGCCGGTCACCGTCGAGGGGTCCATCGCCAGCTCCCGGCGTCCCGCGGCGGTGACGCAGGAGAGGACGACGACGTCCGGCGGCAGTGCGACGTCCTCGGGGCCGGCGCCGCGGCGTCCCTCGACCAGGAACTCGGCGCGGCACAGCCGTTGCTGGGGCCGCACCGACAGCGACAGCGCGCGATACCAGAGCAGCGCGTCCCCGCCGTACCAGGCCACGCCCACGGACCAGCGCGACGACCCGCCCGGACGCAGCCACATGGTGACCGCGCCCAGGCCGGAGAGCAGGAACCGGCGGCGCAGCAGGAAGGCGACCACCACCACGACGAGGAGCAGCCCGGCCAGGACCAGCAGTGCGGTGGTCATCCTGCCGGCAGGCTCATCGGGGTGCCGGTCGGCCGGGCCTCAGGCTTCCTGACCGGCGGCCCGCAGGCGCGACTGGGCGCGGCGGGCAGCGGCCAGGGCCTCGGGGTCGTCGCCGGCGCCCTCGGCGCGGCGCAGCGCCTCACGGGCACGCTCGACGTCGATCTCGGAGGAGATCTCCGCGGTCTCGGCGAGGATGGACACGCCCCGGTCGGTCACCGACAGGAAGCCGCCGTGCGCGGCCACGACCATGTCCTGGCCCTCGGTGGTCCGGATGCGGACCACGCCGCCGGGCGCGAGCTCCCCGAGCAGCGGCGCGTGGCCGGGCAGGACACCCAGCTCGCCCTCCGTGGTGCGCGCGATGACCATGCTGGCCTCGCCCGACCAGATCATCCGCTCGACGGCCACCAACTCGACCTGCAGGGTCGCCACGACACTCCTCGGGGTCCACCGCCGGGCGGTGCGGGGTCGCCTCGTCCGGGTGGACACGGCGACGGTTCGGGCCCCACTCTATCGGCCCGGATGCCCGGGCCTCCCGGCGATCCCCGGGACCACCCCTTCGGGCCACGCCGGGACCCGACCGGCACGGGAGCCGGCGGTGACAGCGCGACCGGGGCGTCAGGCGGCGCGGCGGTACAGCAGCGTCCAGCGACCGACGCGGACCCACGGACGGCGCACGGTGGACGCCGGCGCCCACCGCTCGGTGACGAAGTGCCGGCCGCCGATGTACGGGACCGCCGCCGAGGGTGGCCAGCTCCAGTCGGCGCCGTCCGGCCTGCTCGTCCCGTCCACTGTCGTCTCCTGCACCCCGCCCGGACCGTCCGGGACCCCTGCTCGGGTGATCGGCACGGAGCCTGCCGCGCTTGAGACCCGCGCACCAGGGCTCTTCGTCACGTCCCGGCGACACCGCCCGGGCCCGGGACGCGGAACGGCCGGGCCCCCAGCGGGGACCCGGCCGTTCCGGCGGGCTGGGTGCGGAACTCAGCCCTTCTTGAGCTTGTCGGCGTTGCGCTCGAGGTCCTCGAGGCCACCGCACATGAAGAACGCCTGCTCGGGGACGTGGTCGTACTCGCCCTCGGTCAGCGCCTTGAACGCCTGCAGCGTCTCCGCCAGCGGGACGAAGGACCCCGGCTGACCGGTGAACGCCTCCGCCACGAACATGTTCTGCGAGAGGAACCGCTCGATGCGCCGGGCCCGGTTGACGGTGACCTTGTCCTCCTCACCGAGCTCGTCGATGCCGAGGATGGCGATGATGTCCTGCAGCTCCTGGTAGCGCTGCAGGATCCGCTGCACCTCACGGGCGATCGTGTAGTGCTCCTGGCCCACGTACTGCGGGTCGAGGATCCGGCTGGTGGAGTCCAGCGGGTCCACGGCCGGGTAGATGCCCTTCTCCGAGATCGGCCGGGAGAGCACCGTCGTCGCGTCGAGGTGGGCGAACGTGGTGTGCGGCGCAGGGTCGGTGATGTCGTCGGCGGGCACGTAGATCGCCTGCATCGAGGTGATCGAGTGGCCGCGGGTCGAGGTGATCCGCTCCTGCAGCTCGCCCATCTCGTCGGCCAGGGTGGGCTGGTAACCCACCGCGGACGGCATGCGGCCGAGCAGCGTGGAGACCTCGGACCCGGCCTGCGTGAACCGGAAGATGTTGTCGATGAAGAGCAGGACGTCCTGGTTCTTCTCGTCGCGGAAGTACTCCGCCATCGTCAGGGCCGACAGCGCGACCCGCAGGCGGGTGCCCGGCGGCTCGTCCATCTGGCCGAAGACCAGCGCGGTCGAGTTGATGACGCCGGACTCGGTCATCTCCGTGATGAGGTCGTTGCCCTCACGGGTGCGCTCGCCGACGCCGGCGAACACCGACACGCCACCGAACTCCTGGGCGACGCGGCGGATCATCTCCTGGATGAGCACCGTCTTGCCCACGCCGGCGCCGCCGAACAGGCCGATCTTCCCGCCGGCCACGTAGGGCGTGAGCAGGTCGATGACCTTGATGCCGGTCTCCAGCATCTCGGTGCGGCCCTCGAGCTGGTCGAACCGCGGCGCGTGCCGGTGGATCTCCCAGCGGTCGGCGTCGCGGCCGTAGCCCGGCTCGTCCAGGCACTCGCCGAGGGCGTTCCAGACGTGGCCGGTGGTCACGTCGCCGACGGGCACCGAGATCGCCGCACCGGTGTCCCGGACCTCGGCGCCGCGGATCAGGCCGTCGGTCGGCTGCATCGAGATGGTGCGGACCACGTTGTCACCCAGGTGCTGGGCGACCTCGAGGGTCAGCGTCTTGCCCAGGTCGGCGAGGGTGACCTCCACCTTCAGGGCGTTGAACAGGTCGGGCATCGCGTCGCGCGGGAACTCGACGTCGACGACCGGGCCGGTGACCCGGACGACGCGGCCGGTCGTCTGGGTGGTCGGACGGTCCTCGGTGACGGTCATCTGTACTGCTCTCCTGCCCTCGGGCTCGGTTGGATCCGCGTCGTGGGTGTCCCCGCCGTGGCGGGGACGGGGTCAGTCGTCGGCGCCGGCCGACACGAGCGCGTCGGCGCCGCCGACGATCTCGCTGATCTCCTGGGTGATCTCGGCCTGGCGGGCCTGGTTGGCCTGCCGCGAGAGGTTCTTCGCCAGTTCCTCGGCGTTGTCCGACGCCGACTTCATCGCCCGCCGCCGGGATGCCGACTCCGACGCCGCGGACTCGAGCATCGCCGCGAAGATCCGCGTCGTCACGTACTTCGGCAGCAGGGCGTCGAGCAGGGCCTCGGCCGACGGCTCGAACTCGTACGAGGTCGGGACGCCGCTGTCGCCGGTGATCCCGTGCTCGCGGTCTTCCCGCTCGTAGTCGAACTCCTCGACCTCCTCGACCTCCAGCGGGGCCATCCGCTTGGCGACCGGGACCTGGGAGAGCAGCGAGCGGAACTCGGTGTAGACGATGTGCAGCTCGTCGACCCCGAGGATGCCGTCGGCGCCGGCACCGGTCTCGTCGTCGTCCTCACCGGCGGTGAAGGCGGTGATGAGCGCCTCCCCCACGCGCTGGGCGTCGGTGTAGTTCGGCTGCTCGGAGAAACCGGTGAAGGTGTCGGCCATCTCGCGGTTGCGGAAGGAGTAGTAGGTCTCCCCCTTCCGGCCGACCACGTACAGCAGCGGCTGCTTGCCCTCCTGGCGGAGCAGCGACAGCAGCTCCTCGGTGCGGCGCAGGACGTTGACGTTGTACGAGCCGGCGAACCCGCGGTCGGAGGTGATCACGAGGACCGCGGCCCGGCGCGCGTTCTGCCGCTCGGTGAGCAGCGGGTGGTCCAGCGACGCCGAGGAGGCCAGCGCCGACAGGACCCGCGTGATCTCCCGGGCGTAGGGCTTGGACGCCTCCACCCGGGCCTGGGCACGCACGATGCGGGCACCGGCGATCAGCTCCTGCGCCGAGAAGATCTTCTTCGTCGACTGCGTGGAGCGGATGCGGCGCCGCAGCGCGCGGAGGTTGCCGGCCACGGTCAGCTGCCCCGCTTGACCTGGACGCGCTCCTGGCCGCGCTCGGACGCGTCCATCGCCTCGGCCTCGGGCTCGTTGATGTGCAGGGTGCCGCCGTCGGAGGTCTGGAACTGCCGGTAGAACTCCTCGACCGCGGCCTCCAGGCTGCGGACCGCGTCGTCGCCCAGCGCCTTGGTCTGGCGGATCTCGTCGTAGATGCCGTTGTCACCGCGACCGATGAAGTCGAGGAACTCGGACTCGAAGCGGCGGACCTCCGGCACCGGGACCTTGTCCAGCTTGCCGGTGGTGCCCAGCCAGATGGAGACGACCTCGCGCTCGACGGGGTAGGGCTGGTACTGGCCCTGCTTGAGCAGCTCGACCAGACGCTGACCGCGGTCCAGGGTGGCCCGGCTGGAGGCGTCGAGGTCCGAGGAGAACGAGGCGAAGGCCTCGAGCTCGCGGTACTGGGCCAGGTCCAGCCGCAGGCGGCCGGCGACGGACTTCATCGCCTTGATCTGCGCCGAGCCACCGACGCGGGACACCGAGATGCCGACGTTGATGGCCGGGCGGACGCCGGAGTTGAACAGACCCGTCTCGAGGAAGATCTGCCCGTCGGTGATCGAGATGACGTTGGTCGGGATGTACGCCGACACGTCGTTGCCCTTGGTCTCGATCAGCGGCAGGCCGGTCATCGAGCCGGCACCGAGCTCGTCGGAGAGCTTGGCGCAGCGCTCGAGCAGCCGGGAGTGCAAGTAGAAGACGTCGCCGGGGTAGGCCTCGCGGCCCGGCGGACGGCGCAGCAGGAGGGACACCGCGCGGTAGGCCTCGGCCTGCTTGGACAGGTCGTCGAAGACGATCAGGACGTGCTTGCCCTCGTACATCCAGTGCTGGCCGATGGCCGAGCCGGTGTAGGGGGCGATGTACTTGAAGCCCGCGGCCTCCGACGCCGGCGCGGCGACGATGGTCGTGTACTCCATCGCGCCGGCCTCCTCGAGGGCGGCGCGGATGGCGGCGATCGTGGAGCCCTTCTGGCCGACCGCGACGTAGATGCAGCGGACCTGCTGCTTCGGGTCGCCGGTGGCCCAGGCCTGCTTCTGGTTGATGATCGTGTCGGTGACGATCGCCGTCTTTCCGGTCTGGCGGTCACCGATGACCAGCTGCCGCTGGCCGCGGCCGATCGGCGTCATGGCGTCGATGGCCTTGATGCCGGTCTGCATCGGCTCGTGCACCGACTGCCGCTGCACCACGGTGGGGGCCTGGAGCTCGAGGGCGCGACGGCCGGTGGTGGCGATCGGGCCGGCGCCGTCGATCGGGTTGCCCAGCGGGTCGACGACGCGACCGAGGTAGCCGTCGCCGACCGGCACCGAGAGCACCTCGCCGGTGCGGCGGACCTGCTGGCCCTCCTCGATGCCGGCGTAGTCGCCGAGCACGACCACGCCGACCTCGCGCACGTCGAGGTTCAGGGCCAGGCCGCGGACGCCGCTCTCGAACTCGAGCAGCTCGTTGGTCATGACCGAGGGCAGGCCCTCGACCCGGGCGATGCCGTCGCCGGCCTCGGTGACGATCCCGACCTCTTCCCGGGACACGTCCGGGGTGTAGTCGGTGACGTAAGTCTGGATGGCACTGCGGATCTCGTCTGCGGAGATCGTCAGCTCGGCCATGGTCTGCGTCCTCTTCCCTGCTGGGGTGGTGTCTGTCTGCTGGACTGGGGGCTGCGGAGTGACGACGCCGGTCAGCCGACCAGCCGTCGGCCGGCGGCCTCGAGGCGGTGGGTGATGCTGCCGTCGATGACCTCGTCACCGACCCGGACCACCAGGCCACCGAGGACGGCGGGGTCCACGGTCACCTGCAGCCCCATCGCCCGGCCGTAGAGGCGGCTGAGCACGTCGGTCAGTCGGCGCTCCTGCGCGACGGTGAGCGGGACGGCGGTGGTCACGCGGGCCACGGAGTGGCCACGACGGCCGGAGGCCACCTCGGAGAGCCGCTCGACGACCGTCGCGGCGTTGCCGACGTTGCGGCCGGTGAGGTGGTTGCGCAGCAGCAGGACGGTGATCGGGCTGACCCGCCCGGCCAGCAGCCGCTCGACGAGGGCGCTCTTCCCCTCGGCCGGGGCCGAGCGGTCGCTGAGGATGCGGGAGAGCTCGGCGTCCCCGCCGATGATCCGGCCGAAGCGGAAGAGCTCGTCCTCCACGCCGTCCAGCTCGCCCCGCGCGGCGGCCGCGTCCAGCGCCGCCTCCGTCGCGACGGTCTCGGTGGCCTCGACCAGGTCCAGCGGCCGCGACCAGCGCTGCCGGGCGACGGTCTCCACCACGTCGACGGCGGCCTCGGAGACCTTGCCGCCGAGGAGCCGGCGGGCCAGGCCCGCCCGCTCCGCCGGCGAGCCGGACGGGTCCGACAGCGCCCGGCGCAGCCCGATCTGACCGTCGAGCAGGCGGGCCACGGCGAACAGCTCGTCGGCCAGGCCGACGAGGGCGTTCCCGGTGGCGCCGCTGGTCCGGTCGGTCAGGCGCTCGCGCACCTGCGCGAGCGCCGCCCGGCTGGAGGCGTCCATCAGCGGTTGCCCTCCGGCGCGTACACCGAGCTGCCGGTGCGCCCGTCGGGCGAACCGGCGGCCATGCCGTCGAGCTGGTCGAGGAACCGGTCGACGGTGCCGCGGCGACGCGCGTCGTCCTCCAGGGACTCCCCGACCACGCGGCCGGCCAGGTCGACGGCGAGCGCGCCGATGTGGCCACGCAGCTCGTTGACGACCTGCTGACGGGACGCCGCCAGCTGCTCCTCGCCACGGGCCAGGATCCGCGCGGACTCCTGCTGGGCCTGGGCCCGCAGCTCCTCGAGGATCTGCTGGCCCTCGGCGCGCGCCTGGTCGCGGATCTGCGCCGCCTCGGTGCGGGCCTCGGCCAGCTGCGCCCGGTACTGCTCCAGCGCCGTCTTGGCCTCGACCTGCATGGCCTCGGCCCGCTCGATGCCGCCCTCGATCGCCTCGCGGCGGGCCCGGAAGACCTGCTCGAAGCGCGGGGCGACGTACTTCGCGAACACGAAGAAGACGAGCGCGAAGGCGATCAACCCGACGACGATCTCGCCCACGGGCGGGAGGAGCGGGTTGTGTGATTCCGCAGCCAGGATGCTCATGATCTGCACGTCCCTACGTCAGCGGTGTCCGAACCGGTGAGGCCCGGGGTCACTGACCGAAGATGAAGGGGACGACCAGGCCGATCAGCGCCAGCGCCTCGGAGAGGGCGGCGCCGAGGAAGGCGTAGGTCCGGGTCAGGCCGGCGGACTCGGGCTGCCGGGCGGTCGCCTGGATGTAGGCGGCCCAGACGATGCCCACGCCGATGCCGGGGCCGATGGCGGCGAGGCCGTAACCAACCGAGCCGATGCTGCCGGTCAGTTCTGCCAGAACGTCCATTGCTGAGGATTCCTCCTGTGTCGGTCGCCCGGGTCGTCCCGGGCGGCTGGCGGGGGTGGAGCGGTCAGTGGGCAGGCTCGACGGCGCCGTTGAGGTAGGTCGCCGTGAGGATGGTGAAGACGTAGGCCTGCAGGACGATCACGAGGACCTCGAAGAAGGTCATGACGATCGCCATGAGGAACGAGAGCGGGCTGAAGATCACCGAGAAGTTGCCCACGAAGAGCAGGTAGGTCGCGCCCAGCGAGAAGACGACCAGCAGCATGTGGCCGGCGAACATGTTCGCGAAGAGTCGGACGGCGAGGGTGAACGGCCGGATCACGAAGACCTGCAGCAGTTCGATCGGCGTCACGAGGATCAGCGCGCCGACCGGCACACCCGGCGGGATGGCGGCGTCCTTGAAGTACTTGGCCGCGCCCTGCTCACGGATGCCGACCCAGTTGTAGAGCACCCAGACGATCACCGCGAGGACCAGCGGGATCGCGAACTTGGAGTTCGGGGAGATCTGCGCGAACGGGATGATGCTCATCGCGTTGTTCGCGAGGATGAAGAAGAACAGCGACGCGAGGAACGGCGCGAACGGCAGGCCCTTGGGGCCGATGACGTCGCGGGCCATGCCGTCGCGGACGAGGGAGTAGCCGCTCTCGCCGAGGTACTGCAGCTTGCCCGGCACGATGGAGGGCTTGCGCACCGCCGCGACCAGCAGGGCCGTGATCGCCAGGGTGGCGATCCAGAGGATGATCGTGATGCGGGTGATCTCGAAGTCGATGCCCAGCAGGGAGAACGAGGCGATCGGCTCCGGGTAGAACTCCTCGATGCTCGGAGCCTGGAAGCCGGTGTCCTCGCCACCTTCGGCTGCGGCGAGCACGTCTGCGAGCGCGAGGGCGCTGGAGGTCACCGTTGTCCCTTCTGCGTCCTGGGTGGGCTGCGTCGCCCGCCCCGGGTGGAGCCGGTGCGCCCGGCCCCCTCGGCCGGGGGCACGGCGCCGTACTTGACGACCACCAGGTAGATGGCCACCGTGAGACCGAGGAGCACGCCGATCAGGGCGATGAAGTTGGTGCCCAGCCAGCGGTCGAGCAGCAGCCCGGCCCCGCCCCACACGATCATCCCGGACAGCATGGTCCCGGTGATCCCCCAGCCGATGTCGGCCCCACTGGGGTGACGTTCGGCGGGCGGTGCAGGTCGGGGCCGAGAGACCCCGCGAGCGGAGCTGTCCTCGGCCATCGGCCCGGACACTATCAGCCGCGTGTCGGGGCGCCTCCCGGTGCACTGGAGATACGCCCGGACGTGGGTGGCGCGGGGGGCTGGACGTAGTACAGACGGCGGGTCCAGACCCACCTCTGCTGGACGACGCTCCACAGCAGCGCGCCCACGACGACGACCCATGCGAAGGTGCGCCGGTCGAGCCAGCCCTCGGCCGGCAGCGACTGCAGGACCGCGGCCAGGACCACGATCTTCACGAGGAACGAGCCCATCGCGGCGGGCAGCGTGAAGGCGTCGCCGTGCCGGCCGGCCCACGCGATGACCAGCCCGGACAGCGCGAAGAAGGCGGTGACCACGGCGGCACCGAGCAGCACCGCCAGTGCGTCGTCCCACCCGCCGAGCAGCCCGGCGACGGGGGCGGCGACGACGGTGAGCGCCGCGGTGACCGCCGTCCCCACCCGGAGGAAGGAGAGGTCCCAGGGGGCCTCCCGCTGAGGGTCGGTGCCGGTCATCGGACTCCCTGCCCCGCCCCGGCGGCATGCGGGGACGGCTCGTCGGCCACGTCGGGGCGGCCGGAGGTGGTCGAGGTGGCGGCGCGGGAGGCCCGCGCCGTCGGGTGGTCGGCGCGGCTGCGCCGGCGTTGGGCCGCGAGCTCCGCGGCGCGGGCCTCCCGCGCGGCTCGGCGGGCCCGGGGGCTGAGGACGACGACGACGCCCACGACCAGCAGGACGCCGATCGCGACGAGCAGCTCGGCCCGGCCCCCGGTGATCGACAGCGCGACCGCGCCGAAGGACAGCAGCGCCGCCCAGAAGTACATGACGAGCACCGCACGCCGGTGCGAGTGGCCGATCGCCAGCAGCCGGTGGTGCAGGTGCATCTTGTCCGGCGAGAACGGCGACTGGCCCCGCAGGCTGCGGCGGATCACGGCCAGGACCAGGTCGATGAACGGGATGGCCAGGACGGCGACCGGCACGAGCAGCGGCAGCGCCAGCGGCAGCAGGTTGGCCGCGGAGTCGAACGACTGCGGGTCCACCCGGCCGGTCGCCGTGACCGCGGCCGCCGACAGCATGAGGCCGACCAGCATCGACCCGGAGTCGCCCATGAAGATGCGCGCCGGGCTGAAGTTGTGCGGCAGGAAGCCCAGGCACGCCCCGGCCAGGACGGCGGTGATGAGGGCCGGGGCGCTGGCCACCTCGTCGTAGCCCACCAGGCCGAGGTTGTAGCTGTAGGCGAAGAAGGCCAGCGCGGCCACGGCCGAGACACCCGCGGCCAGCCCGTCGAGGCCGTCGATGAAGTTCAGCGCGTTCACGGTGAGGACGGTCAGCAGGATCGTCAGCGGGACCCCGATGGAGGGGCCCAGCGACAGCGTCCCGATGTCGGCGACCGGCAGGAACACGAACGCCAGCTGCACGCCGAGCAGCACCATGACGCCGGCCGCGGCGATCTGGCCGGTGAGCTTCGTGAGCGCGTCGAGGCCGAACTTGTCGTCGAGCACGCCGAGCGCACAGATCAGCCCGCCGGCGGCCAGCACGGCGGCGGTCTGGGAGTCCTCGAAGGTCCTCTGCAGCGCGGGAAGCCGGGTGGCGACCAGGATCGCGGCCGCGACGCCCAGGTACATGGCGACCCCTCCCCCGCGCGGGGTCGGGATGACGTGCACGTCGCGCTCGCGCGGGGCGGCCATCATCCGCAGCCGGATCGCCGCCATCCGCACCACCGGGGTGGCCAGGAAGGTGACCAGCCCCGCGGTGAGCAGGACGACGACGTACTCGCGCATCGGTCAGGCGGGTCCGGGAGCGGCGACGCCCGTCCGGCCGGCGGAGGAGCCGCAGGAGGTCGTGCTCATCGCGGCGGATCTCCCGGGGCTCGGCGACGGACGGTCGCCCAACGGTATCTCTCCGGCCTGCCCACCACCGGCACCCGCGTGCCCCGTGGCCCGTCCGCGGCGGACGGGTCCTCCCTCAGTCGGCCAGGTCGGGCACGACCTCGCGCAGCCGGTCGAGCGGGACGGCGCCGATGCGGAGCACGCGGGGCACGGGGGCGGTGCAGTCGACGATCGTGCTGGGGGCGGAGTCCGCACGGGGACCACCGTCGAGGACCACGGCCGCGCGGGTGCCCAGCTGGGCGACCGCCTCGTCGGCGGTGGTGGCGGCCGGCCGGCCGGAGCGGTTGGCGCTGGACACCGCCAGGGGCCCGGTGCGGCGCAGCAGGTCGCGGGCGACCTCGTCGTCGGGCAGGCGGACGGCGACGGTCCCCTCGGCGTCCCCGAGGTCCCAGGCCAGGGACGGCGCGTGCTCGAGGACGAGGGTGAGCCCCCCGGGCCAGAACGCCTCCGCGAGCTTCTGGGCGGCCTCGGGGACGGTGAGCACCAGGCCGGCCAGGGTCGACGCCTCCCCGACGAGGACCGGGACCGGCATCGTGCGCCCCCGGTTCTTCGCGGCGAGCAGGGCCATCACCGCCGACGGGTCGAACGCGTCGGCGGCCACGCCGTAGACGGTGTCGGTGGGCAGCAGCACCAGCTCGCCGCGCCCGATCGCCGCCGCGGCGGCGTCCAGCCCGGCAGTGCGGGCGTCGGGGTCGGAGCAGTCGTAGGTCGCCGGGGTCGAAGGTGAGGCCACGAGTCCGCAGTCTGTCATCCCGCCGTGCGGCGGGCGGTGGTGAACCGGGGGCGGCCGGCGAGGTCGCCGTGGTCGGCGACGTCGTCGAAGCCGCCCTGCGCGCGGACCAGCGCGGGCAGCGCACTCCCCTGCTGGTCGGCGTGCTCGATGCCCAGGTGGCCACCGGGCCGCAGCAGCCGCGCGGCGGTGCGCAGCAGGCCGCGGACGACGTCGAGCCCGTCGGGGCCGCCCCACAGCGCCAGCGGCGGGTCGTGGTCGGCGACCTCGCGCGGCACGCGGGCGTCGTCGGGCACGTACGGCGGGTTGGAGACGACGAGGTCGACGCGCCCGTCCAGGTCGGTCAGCAGCTGCGGGGAGGTCATGTCGCCCCCGAGCACCTCGACCGGGGGGTCCCCGGCGGCGGCCCGGGCGGCGGCGTTGTGGCGGGTCCACTCGATGGCGCCGGCGTCGCGCTCGACGGCGAGGACGCGGGCGGTGCGGTGCTCGTGGGCGATGGACAGCGCGATGGCGCCCGAGCCGGCGCCGAGGTCGACGACGAGGGGCTCCACGACACCGG
Source organism: Geodermatophilus sp. SYSU D00705 (assembly GCF_054050135.1). Lineage (NCBI taxonomy): Bacteria > Bacillati > Actinomycetota > Actinomycetes > Geodermatophilales > Geodermatophilaceae > Geodermatophilus > Geodermatophilus sp. SYSU D00705. Next base: position 208,423 of record NZ_JBJGYT010000004.1, read on the forward strand.
CCAGTCGCCCGAGGGCCCACTCGACCAGCAGCTCGGTCTCCGGCCGCGGGACGAACACCCCCGGACCGACGGCGAGCTCCAGGTGCCGGAACGGGGCGCGGCCGGTCAGGTGCTGCAGCGGCACCCGGCTGGCGCGCAGGTCCAGCAGCCCGTCGAACCGGGTCGCCGCGTCGTCCGGGACCGCGTCGAGGGTCAGCAGGCCGGTGCGGGGAACGCCGACGACGTGGGCCAGCAGCAGTTCGGCGTCCACCCGCGGGGACTCGACGCCGGCGTCGGCCAGCCGGCGGGCGGCGTCGGCCAGGAGGCTGCGCGCGTTCAGGAGCCGGCCGCCAGCAGCTCGGCGGTGTGCGCGCGGGTCAGCGCGTCGATGACCGGGTCGAGCTCGCCGTCGAGCACGGCGTCGAGGTTGTGCGCCTTGAAGCCCACGCGGTGGTCGGAGATCCGGTTCTCCGGGAAGTTGTAGGTGCGCACCCGCTCGCTGCGGTCGACGGTGCGGACCTGGCTGCGCCGCTGGTCGCTGGCCGCGGCGGCGGCCTCCTCGCGGGCGGCGGCCAGCAGCCGGGAGCGCAGGATGCGCAGCGCCGACTCGCGGTTCTGCAGCTGGCTCTTCTCGTTCTGGCAGCTGACCACGATGCCGGTGGGCAGGTGGGTGATCCGGACGGCGGAGTCGGTGGTGTTCACGCTCTGCCCGCCGGGACCGGACGAGCGGAAGACGTCGATGCGCAGGTCGTTCGGGTCGACGGTGACGTCGACCTCCTCGGCCTCGGGCAGCACGAGGACGCCGGCCGCGGAGGTGTGGATGCGGCCCTGGCTCTCGGTGACCGGCACCCGCTGCACCCGGTGCACACCGCCCTCGAACTTCAGCCGCGACCAGATCCCGTCGTCCGTGCGGGACTTGATGGCGACCGACACGTCCTTGAACCCGCCCAGGTCGGCGTCGACGGCGTCGATGACCTCGGCCGACCAGCCGCGGCGCTCGGCGTAGCGCAGGTACATGCGCAGCAGGTCGCCGGCGAACAGCGCCGACTCCGCACCGCCCTCCCCCGCCTTGATCTCGAGGATGACGTCCTTGTCGTCGTCGGGGTCCTTGGGCAGCAGCTGCTCGCGCAGCCGCTCCTCCAGCTCGACGATCCGCTGCTCCAGCGCCGTCGCCTCCGCGGCGAACGAGGCGTCCTCGGCGGCCAGCTCACGGGCGGCGGTGAGGTCCTCGCGGGCGGCGTCCAGCCCGCGCTTGGTCTCGACCAGGGGCGCCAACTGGGCGTAGCGGCGGCCGAGCCGGCGGGCGCGGCCGGCGTCGGCGTGGACGGCGGGATCGGCCAGCTCGATCTCCAGGGCGGCGTGCTCGGCGAGCAGACCGGACAGACGGTCGGGCGCGGTCTCGGGAGGGCTGCTCAACGGGGTGGCTCCGGGAGGGGGCGGTCCCCGCGGGGACCGGCGGGAGTGGGGCTGGACACGACGACGGCGCCCGCCCCACACGAGGTGGGACGGGCGCCGTCGGGGGTGCTACTTGCCGGCGGTGCGCTTGCCGAACCGCTTCTCGAAGCGGGCGACGCGGCCACCGGTGTCCAGGATCCGCTGCTTGCCCGTGTAGAAGGGGTGGCAGGCGGAGCAGGTCTCGACGGTCAGCGTGCCGCCGGGCGCCGTGCTGCGGGTGGTGAAGGTGTTCCCGCAGCCACAGGTCACCGTGGTGGTGTGGTAGTCGGGGTGGATTCCGGGCTTCATCTCGCCTCTTCCGGGGTCTGTGCCGTACTGGTCTGTCGAACGCCGGCGGCCGGCCGGGCATTCCGGCCGCGCAGCGGGGCTCAGTCGCTCAGTATCCCTGATGCGCGAGCCCCGCCGGCGGCCGCCCCGTCGTGGGAGGACGGGGCCCTCGTTCAGTCGCGCTCGGGTCCCAGCGTCGTCTTCTGGATCTGCATGAGGAACTCGATGTTGTTCCGCGTCTTCTTGAGCTTGTCCAGCAGCAGCTCGAGGGCCTGCTGGGGCTCGAGCGCGGCGAGCACCCGGCGCAGCTTGATGACGATGGCCAGCTCGTCGGGCGACATGAGGATCTCCTCCTTGCGCGTGCCCGACGCGTTGACGTCGACGGCCGGGAAGACCCGCTTGTCCGCCAGGCGGCGGTCGAGCTTGATCTCCGCGTTACCGGTGCCCTTGAACTCCTCGAAGATGACCGTGTCCATCGTGGACCCGGTCTCCACCAGCGCGGAGGCGATGATGGTCAGCGAGCCGCCGTTCTCGATGTTGCGGGCGGCACCGAGGAAACGCTTGGGCGGGTAGAGCGCCGTGGAGTCGACACCACCGGAGAGGATGCGCCCGCTGGCGGGGGCCGCCAGGTTGTAGGCGCGGCCCAGGCGGGTGATCGAGTCCAGCAGCACGACGACGTCGTGGCCCATCTCGACCAGGCGCTTGGCCCGCTCGATGGACAGCTCCGCGACCGTGGTGTGGTCCGACGGCGGCCGGTCGAAGGTCGAGGCGATGACCTCGCCCTTCACCGAGCGCTGCATGTCGGTGACCTCCTCGGGCCGCTCGTCGACGAGGACGACCATGAGGTGGCACTCGGGGTTGTTCGTCGTGATCGCGTTCGCGAGCGACTGCAGCACCATGGTCTTGCCCGCCTTCGGCGGGCTGACGATCAGCGCGCGCTGCCCCTTGCCGATCGGCATGACCAGGTCGATGACCCGGGTGGTCAGCTGGTGCGGCTCGGTCTCCAGCCGCAGGCGCTCCTGCGGGTAGAGCGGGGTCAGCTTGGTGAACTCCGGACGCTGCCGGGCCTGCTCGGGCTCCAGGCCGTTGACGGTGTCCAGCCGGACCAGCGCGTTGTACTTGTCCTTGCGCTCGCCCTCGCGCGGCTGGCGGACGGCGCCGGTGATGGCGTCACCGCGGCGCAGGCCGTAGCGGCGCACCTGCGACAGCGACACGTAGACGTCGTTCGGGCCGGTCAGGTAGCCCGACGTCCGGACGAAGGCGTAGTTGTCGAGGACGTCGAGGATGCCGGCGACCGGCAGCAGGACGTCGTCCTCGCTGACGGTGGGCTCGCCCTGGTCGAAACGCTCGCGGCCGTTGGCGCCGCGGCGGTTGCGGTCCCGGTAGCGACGCCCGCGGCGGCCGCGGCCGCCCTCGAAGTCGTCGTCGTCCTCGTCGTTGCGGTCGTCGGCACGGCCGCGGTTGTCGTTGCGGTTGTCCGGCCGGCCGCCCCGGTCGTTGCGCTCGGCGCGGTCGGGGCCACGGTTGCCGTCGCGGTTCTCGCGGTTGCCGCGCTCGGCACGCTCGCCGCCCTCGCGGTTGCCGTCGCGGTTCTCGCGGTTGCCGCGCTCGGCACGGTCGCCGCCCTCGCGGTTGCCGCCGTCGCGGTCGCCGCGGTTGCGGTTGCCGCGCTCGCCGCGGTCGCGGTTGCGCTGCGGACGGTCCCCGTCGGCGCGCTCGCCGTCGGTCCGCTCGGGGGCGGGAGCAGCCGTCTCGGCAGCCGGCGCCTCGGCGCGCGGCTCGACCGCCGGGGCCGGGGCCTCGGTCGCCGGGGCCTCGGTCGCCGAGGCCTCCGTGGCCGGGGCCGCGGCGTCGACCGCGGGGGCACCCGCGGGCCGGCTGGCCGCGCGACGCCGCCGCGGGGCGGGCTCGGCCGGGGTGTCGGCCGGCGCGGTCACCGGACCGCTGTTGGCCCCGCCGCTGACCGGCGCCTCGAGCGGCGCGGCCGTGGCGGCGACGCCGCGGGCGGCGTCGGCGCCCTGGGGGCTCTCGGTGGCCCTGCTCTCGGGGGACGCGGCGCGCTCGGTGCCGCGGGCCGTGGGGATGCCGGTGGTCCGGCCCTCGGCCGACGCGGCGGGGCCGCTGCCCTCGCCGCCGACCTGGCGGGCGGAGATGGCGGCGACCAGGTCGCCCTTGCGCATCCGGCCGGTGCCGGAGATGCCGAGCTCGGCCGCCAGCCGCTGCAACTCGGGCAGCAGCATGCCGGACAGCCCGCTGCCGCGGCGACGGGTCCGGCCCGCCGTCCCAGAAGCGGCAGATGCCTCGTCGGTCCCGGCACCCTGGGGCGCGGCGACGAGGTCGGTGGTCTCGCTCACGTACAGGTCCTTCCCTGCGGAGACCTGCGCCTACCAGCGCAGGGGGTGACCCGGTTCCCCCTCGGTCCGGCCCGGGAGCGGGACAGCACGGAGAACGGGATCGATGAGGTGCGAGGCGGAATCTGCGGCGACGGAATGGATTTCGTCTGCAACGCCCCGCGCGAGGCTCGCCCCTGAGGGCGGCTACGCCGTGAGCCTAAACCGCGCTCACGGACACGACAACACTGGTGAGTACCGGTGTGTTCCTCGTTACCGAGACGATACCTGAACGGGCCGGTCCAGGACGGCGGCGCCACCTGCGTCGACGTCCAACGGCAGCACCGACCACCCCGATGGGGTGAGATCGGCCACCTCCCGCACGGCGACCGGCTCCTCCGCCGTCTCACCGGGGGCGCGGCGGGCCAGCACGCAGACGCTGGGCCCGGCGCCGGAGACGACGGCCGCGTGCCCGGCGGAGCGCAGCCGCTCCAGCAGCGTGAGGGTGTCGGGCATGGCCGCGGCGCGCTGGCGCTGGTGCAGGCGGTCGTCGGTCGCGTCGAGCAGCAGGTGCGGCGCGGTGGTCAGCGCGTGGGTGAGCAGGGCCGCCCGGGAGGCGTTGAACACCGCGTCCCCGTGCGGCACGAGCTCGGGCAGGAGGCTGCGGGCCACGTGCGTCGAGAGCGTCACCTGCGGCACGAGGACGACGGGCACGACGTCGGCGTGCACCGCCAGCCGCTCGGCCCGCGCCCCGCTGGGCGTCGTCCACGACAGCGTCGCCCCGCCCAGCAGGCACGGCGCGACGTTGTCGGGGTGGCCCTCCATCTCGGTGGCCAGGTCGAGGGCTGCGGCGAGGTCGACCGACTCGGCGTCCGGGCACAGCGCCCAGGCCCCGACGATGCCGGCGACGACGGCGGCCGCCGAGGACCCCATCCCCCGGCCCTGCGGGATGGTGTTCTCCGCGACCACGCGCAGACCCGCGGGCCGCCAGCCGAGCCGCTCGCAGGCCGCGCGGAACGCCCGGACGACGAGGTGCGACTCGTCGGCGGGCAGGCTGTGCGCACCCTCGCCGGTCATGACGACCTCCAGCCCGCCCGCGGTGCAGGTGAAGTCGAGGACGTCGTGGCGCGCCAGCGCCAGGCCGGCGCAGTCGAACGCCGGGCCCAGGTTGGCGCTGGTCGCGGGGACGCGCACCCGCACCGAGGCGTCGGCCGGTGCGCTCACAGGCCCAGCTGCGCCGCCGCGACGGCCGCGTCGACCGGGACGGTCACCGGCGCCGGGGCACCGGAGATGGCCCACTCCGGGTCCTTGAGGCCGTTGCCGGTCACCGTGCAGACCACCCGCTGGCCGGGCTCCAGCCCGCCGGCCTGCGCCACCTTGAGCAGCCCGGCGACCGACGCGGCCGACGCCGGCTCGACGAAGACGGCCTCGGTGCGGGCCAGCAGCCGGTAGGCGGCGAGGATCTCTCGGTCGGTGACGCTGTCGATGAGCCCGCCGGAGTCGTCACGGGCGGCCAGGGCCTTGGTCCACGACGCCGGGTTCCCGATGCGGATGGCGGTGGCGATGGTCTGCGGGTGCTCGACGACCCGGCCGGTGACGATCGGCGCCGCGCCGGCGGCCTGGAAGCCCCACATCCGGGGCCGCTTCGTGGCGGTGCCGTCGTCGGCGTACTCCCGGTAGCCCTGCCAGTAGGCGGTGATGTTGCCGGCGTTGCCGACCGGCAGGCAGTGGATGTCCGGGGCGTCGCCGAGCACGTCGACGATCTCGAACGAGGCGGTCTTCTGCCCCTCGATGCGGTGCTGGTTGACGCTGTTGACCAGGCTGACGGGGTAGTCGATCGCCAGCTTGCTGGCCAGCGCCAGGCAGTCGTCGAAGTTGCCGTCGACCTGCAGCAGTTTGGCGCCGTGCACGAGAGCCTGGGCCAGCTTGCCGAGCGCGATCTTGCCCTGGGGCACGAGGACGGCGCAGACCAGCCCGGCGCGGGCGGCGTAGGCGGCGGCGCTGGCGCTGGTGTTGCCGGTGGAGGCGCAGATGACCGCCTGCGAGCCCTCCTCGACGGCCTTGGTGATGGCCATCGTCATCCCGCGGTCCTTGAACGACCCGGTCGGGTTGGCGCCCTCGACCTTGAGGAAGACCTCGCAGCCGGTGCGCCGGGACAGCTCCTGCGCCGGGACCAGCGGGGTCGCGCCCTCCTGCAGCGTCACGACCGGGGTGGTGTCGCTGACCGGCAGCCGCGAGCGGTAGGCCTCGATCAGGCCCGGCCACAGCGGCGACACGGTGCCCCGGACGGGCAGCTGGGTCGTCATGAGAGTCCCTCCACACGCAGGATGCTGGTCACGCCGCGGACCGCGGGCATCTCCCGCAGCGCGGTCACCGTCGCCGACAGTGCGGCGTCCGGGGCGCTGTGGGTGACGATGACCAGCGTGGCGGCGTCGCCGTGCCCGTCCTGGCGGACGGTGGCGATGCTGACGCCGTGGCGGGCGAACTCCTGCGCCACCGTCGCGAGCACGCCGGGCTTGTCCGCGACGTCGAGGCTGACGTGGTAGCGGGTCGGGGTCTCGGCGATCGGCCGCGCGGGCAGGCCCGCGTAGGTGGTCACCCCGGGCCCGGCCACGCCGGCGACGCGGTTGCGCGCGACGGCCACCAGGTCGCCGAGGACGGCGCTGGCGGTGGCGTCGCCGCCGGCCCCCTGGCCGTAGAACATCAGCTGGCCGGCGGCCTCGGCCTCCACGAACACGGCGTTGAACGCCCCGCCGACGGCGGCCAGCGGGTGCGTCGTCGGGATCATCGCCGGGTGCACGCGGACGGCGACCGAGTCGCCGCCGTCCCCCGGCACCCGCTCGCAGATGGCCAGCAGCTTCACCGTGCAGCCGATCTCCGCGGCGCGGGCGACGTCGGTCGCGGTGACCGTGGAGATCCCCTCGCGGTGGACGTCGGCGGCGGTGACCTCGGTGTGGAAGGCCAGCGAGGCGAGGATGGCGGCCTTCGCGGCGGCGTCGAACCCGTCGACGTCGGCGGTGGGGTCGGCCTCGGCGTAGCCGAGCTCGGTCGCCTCGGCCAGCGCCTCGGTGAAGCCGTGCCCGGTCTCGGCCATGCGGGACAGGATGTAGTTCGTCGTCCCGTTGACGATGCCGACCACGCGGCGCAGCTGGTCACCGGCCAGGGACTCGCGCAGCGGGCGCAGCAGCGGGATCGCGCCGGCCACCGCGGCCTCGTAGTAGAGGTCGACGCCGGCCTTGGCGGCGGCGGCGTGCAGCTCGACGCCGTCGTCGGCGAGCAGCGCCTTGTTGGCGCTGACCACCGACTTGCCCGCCTCGAAGGCGGCCAGCAGCAGGGAACGCACCGGCTCGATGCCGCCGATCACCTCGACGACGAGGTCGACGTCGGGCCGGGTCACCAGCCCGTGCCCGTCGGTGGTGAGCAGGTGCGCCGGGACGTCGGGGTGCCGGTCGGGACGGCGCACGGCGACCCCGGCGACCTCGACCGGCCGGCCGATGCGGGCGGCGAGGTCCTCGGCCTGGTCCTCCAGCCGGCGGAGCACGGCGCTGCCGACGGTGCCGCAGCCGAGGAGGGCGACCCGCAGGGGCGTGGTGGTCACGAGGTCACCCCCGCCGGGTGCTCGGGCGCGGGCTGGTCGATCGCCGGCGAGGGCGCGGGCACGTCGGCGAGGACGGCGTCGAGGGCGAACACGTCCGACAGTGTCTGACGCCGGACCACCTCCGTGGCGACGCCGTCCCGCACGGCGACCACCGGGGGCTTGAGCAGGTAGTTGTAGTTGCTGGCCATCGACCAGCAGTACGCGCCGGTGGCGGCGACGGCCAGCAGGTCGCCGGGCTGCACGTCCGAGGGCAGCCACAGGTCGCGGACCAGGACGTCGCCGCTCTCGCAGTGCTTGCCCACCACCCGGCACAGCGCGGGCGGGGCGGTGGAGACGCGGTTGGCGAGCACGCAGGTGTAGGCGGCGTCGTAGAGGGCGGTGCGGATGTTGTCGCTCATCCCGCCGTCGACGGAGACGTAGTTGCGCACCAGCGGCGCGCCCGGGGTGCCGCTGGCGCCCAGCCGCACGGGCTTGATGGTGCCGATCTCGTAGAGGGTGACCGTGCCCGGCCCCGCGATGGCCCGGCCTGGCTCGACGGCCAGCCGCGGCACGGGCAGCCCGGCCATGGCGCACTCGGCCTCGACCACGGCGCGCAGCCGCCGCGCGACGTCGGCGGGGCTGACCGGGTCGTCCTCGGCGAGGTAGGCGATCCCGAAGCCGCCGCCGAGGTTGAGCTCCTCGAGGACGTGCCCGGTGGCCTGGTGCACCTGCCCCATCAGCCCGACGACGCGGTGCGCCGCGGCCTCGAAGCCGGCGGTGTCGAAGATCTGCGAGCCGATGTGGCTGTGCAGGCCGGTCAGCCGCAGCGCGGGTTCGCGGATCACCCGCACGGCGGCGGTCAGCGCGTCGCCGGTGGCCAGCGAGAAACCGAACTTCTGGTCCTCGTGCGCGGTGGCGATGAACTCGTGGGTGTGCGCCTCGATGCCGACGGTGGACCGGATGAGCACCGGCACCGGCGCGCCGCCGGCGGCCACGCGCGCGGCCGCGAGCGGGACCAGCCGCTCGATCTCGTCGAAGGAGTCGAGGACGACGTGCCCGATGCCGGAGTCGACGGCCAACTGCAGCTCGACGACGGACTTGTTGTTGCCGTGCAGCGCGATCCGCTCGGCCGGGAACCCGGCGGCCAGGGCGAGGGCCAGCTCGTTGCCGGAGCAGGCGTCCAGGTGCAGGCCGTCCGCGGCGATCCAGCGGGCCACCTGGCCGCAGAGGAACGCCTTGGAGGCGTAGTGGACGTCGGCGCCGTCGAAGGCCGCGGCGAAGTCGGCCGCCCGGCCCCGGAAGTCGCCCTCGTCGAGGACGAACAGCGGCGTGCCGTGCGCGCGGGCCAGCTCGGTGACCGGCCGGCCGCCCAGGTGCAGCTCGCCGTCGACGCGGGTCGCGGAGCGCGGCCACACCGCCGGCGCGAGCGCGCCGAGGTCCTCCGGCGGTGCGCCGGCCGCCGACGGCGGGGTCAGCCCGCCGTGCAGCGGGCCGGCGGGGTGCGCCCTCACATCCGCTCCGGGGCGGTCACGCCGAGGACGCCGAGGCCGTTGCGCAGGACGACGGCGGTCGCGGAGCACAGCCACAGCCGGGCGGTGGTCAGGGGCGTCGGCTCCTCGTCGCCGCGCGGCAGCACCCGGCAGTTGTCGTAGAACCGGTGGTAGGTGCCGGCCAGCTCCTCGAGGTAGCGCGCCACCCGGTGCGGCGCGCGCAGCTCGGCGGCCGAGGTCAGCACCCGCGGGAACTCCCCGATCGCCCGGAGCAGGTCGTTCTCCCGGTCGTGGGTCAGCTGCGCGGCGTCGACGTCCCCGGCCTCACCGAGTACCAGGCCGAGGTCGGCGGCGTTGCGCAGCACCGAGGAGATGCGGGCGTGCGCGTACTGCACGTAGAAGACCGGGTTGTCGTTGGTCTGCCGGCTCCACAGGTCGACGTCGATGTCGATCTGCTGGTCGACCGAGGCCCGGGCCAGGGCGTACCGGGCGGCGTCCACACCGATCGCGTCGACCAGGTCCGACAGCAGCACGATCGTGCCGGCGCGCTTGCTCATGCGCACCGGCTCGCCGCCCTGCAGCAGGTTGACCAGCTGGCCGATGAGGATCTCGAGGTGGGTGTCGGGGTCGTCCCCGGCGGCGGCCACCAGGGCCTTGTAGCGGCCGACGTACCCGGAGTGGTCGGCGCCCAGCATGATCACGACCCGGTCGAAGCCCCGGGCCCGCTTGTCCAGGTAGTAGGCGCAGTCGGAGGCGAAGTACGTCGTCTCGCCGTCGGCCTTGACCAGCACGCGGTCCTTGTCGTCGCCGAAGTCGGTGGTGCGCAGCCACACCGCGCCGTCGGCCTCGTAGACGTGCCCCTGGTCCCGCAGCCGCGCCAGCGCCTTCTCCACCGCACTGGTCTCGTACAGCGACTTCTCGCTGAACCAGACGTCGAAGTCGACCCCGAAGTCCTCCATGGACCGGCGGATCTCGTCGAGCATCAGCGCGACGCCGCGGTCGCGGAAGACCTGCAGCTGCTCGGCGTCGTCCCGCCCGAGGACGTCGGGCTCGAGCGCCTGCACCTGCGCGGCGATGTCGGCGATGTAGGTGCCGCCGTAGCCGTCCTCGGGGACCGGCTCGCCCCTCGCCGCGGCCAGCAGGCTGCGCGCGAAGCGGTCGATCTGCGCGCCGGCGTCGTTGATGTAGTACTCGCGCGTCACCTCGGCGCCGCTGGTCTCCAGCAGGCGGCCGATCGCGTCGCCGACCGCCGCCCACCGGCTGCCGCCGATGTGCACGGGCCCGGTCGGGTTGGCCGAGACGAACTCCAGGTCGAGGCGCTGACCGGCGAGGGCGTCGGTACGGCCGTAGGCCTCCCCCGCGCGCACCGCGTCGACGGCGATCCGGCCGAGCGCGCCCTGGGCGAGGGTGATGTTCAGGAAGCCGGGGCCGGCGATGTCGACCGACGCGATGCCCGCGGAGGCGCGCAGCTCCCCGGCGAGCACCTCGGCGACCTCGCGCGGCGGGCGGCCGGCGGGCTTGGCCAGTCGCAGGGCCACGTTGGTGGCGTAGTCGCCGTGCTCGGGGTTCTTCGGCCGCTCGACGAGGACGTCGGCGGGGACCTCGACCGACAGCGCGCCGCGCTCGACGGCGGCGGCCACGGCGGTCCGGACGACGTCGCGCAACTGCTCCGGTGTCACCGCACGAGCGTACTGACCGCCGCGGCGTGTCCCGGAGCCGTCCCTGCGGCGACCTGCGTCACCTCCGGCACGGGCCTCGCCTCACGGGGGACTGCCAGCTCCCAGCCCTAGACTGGCCTCCCGGGGAGGGGCACACGGCCCGATCCCCCGGGGCCGGTGTCCGGCGCGGGCGGTGCGCCCGGCCGGACGCATCGCGCGGTCCCCGAGGACCGAGCACGAGGAGCAGGCCGTGGCCAACGACCGCAAGCCCCAGGACGGCCGCGCGCGCGGCGGGTCCGGCAAGCCGGGTACCGGCGGCCGGCCGGGCGCCGGCGGCAAGGGCGGTCGCACCCGGCCCCCGGTGACCAATGTGGTCAGCCCGCAGCGTCCGTGGGGCCTGATCGCGGCGGCCGTGGCCGTCGTGGTGTTCGCCGCCGCCGTCATCACCTACGCGGTGGTGCAGGTGCGCGAGGCCGACGAGGCCCGGGTGGACTCGGTGGACGAGATCGCCGGCGTGCAGACCTTCGACTACGACGCCGGGCAGGAGCACGTCACCACGCCCGTGCAGTACGAGCAGTCCCCGCCGGTGGGCGGTCCGCACGACGGCGAGTGGGCCGACTGCACCGGCACCGTCTACGACGTCGACATCCGGCACGAGAACGCCGTCCACAGCATGGAGCACGGCGCGGTCTGGATCACCTACGACCCCGACGCCCTCTCCGCGGACGACGTCGCCACGCTGGCCGACGTGGCCGAGGAGTCCGGCCGGATGCTGTCGCCCTACGCCGGCCAGGACTCCGCGATCAGCCTGCAGTCGTGGAACCACCAGCTGAAGGTCGACTCGGTGACCGACCCGCGGATCGTGCAGTACGCCGACTTCATGACCTTCAACGCCGAGTTCTACCCCGAGGTGGGCGCGAGCTGCGAGAACCCGCAGTTCATCAGCGACCCGCTGACGGTGGACGACGGCAGCCGCGGCACCGAGGCCATGACGACCGACGCCCCGACCACTCCGGAGGCCGGGGCCGAGACCGGCACCCCGTGACCGCCGGCCCTGCCTCGCGGGGCCGGGGGCTGCGGAGCGCGCTGCTGGCGGTGATCGCCGTCGGGCTGGTGCTGCTGGGGGGCGGGGTGGCGGTCGCCCTGGGCATCGGCCGGGACGACACCCCGGCCACCCCCACGGCGGACTCCGTGGACGCCGGCTTCTCCCGCGACATGGCGCGCCACCACCTGCAGGGGGTGGAGATGGCCAACCTGGCCCTGGAGCGCAGCACCGACCCGGAGGTGCGGCAGCTGGCCTTCGACATCTCCGCGACGCAGACCAACCAGGTGGGGCGGATGCAGGGCTGGCTGTCGCTGTGGGGGCTGCCGCCGTCGGGCGGCGACACGATGGCCTGGATGGACGACCCGACGATGGCGCACGGCCACGACGCGGCGGGCGGGCTGATGCCCGGGATGGCCACGGAGGAGGAGCTGGCCGAGCTGCGCGGCCTGTCGGGCACCGCGTTCGACGTCCAGTTCCTGCGGCTGATGATCCGCCACCACCAGGGCGGCAGGGAGATGGCGGAGTACACCGCCGAGCACGCCACCGTGCCCGCCGTCGCGACGCTGGGCCGCTCGATCGCCGAGACCCAGACCGCCGAGGTGACGACGATGACGCGGATGCTCACCGCCCGCGGCGGCACCCCGCTGCCGGCTCCCTGAGAGCCGCCGTCGGCCGGTCCGGGGCGGGCTGGTAACTTCTTCCTCGCCCCACCGCGAGCCCCCGTAGCTCAGGGGATAGAGCACCGCCCTCCGGAGGCGGGTGCGCAGGTTCGAATCCTGCCGGGGGCACTCCAGCAGGACACGTCGAGGCCCTGCCGGCCCGGGAACCCCCGGTGCCGGCAGGGCCTCGGCCGTCTCAGCTGGTGAGCAGGCCGCCCTCGACCGGCAGCGTGGTGCCGGTGACGTAGCCGCCGGCGTCGCTGACCAGGAACACCAGCGCCGCGGCCAGCTCGTCGGGGTCGCCCTTGCGGCCGGCCAGCACGCGCGAGAGCTGGCCCTCGATGTAGCCCTCCGGGTACTGGTCGGTCATCTCCGACTCGAAGAAGCCCGGCGCCAGCGCGTTCACCCGGATGCCCCGGCGGCCGGTCCACTGCTGGGCGAGGTCCCGGGTCAGCCCGATCAGGCCGGCCTTGCTGGCCGCGTAGGCCGCCTGCGGCAGCCCCGCCGTCGTCAGGCCCAGGATGCTGGAGATGTTGACGATGGAGCTGCCCGGCTGCATGACCCGCGCGGCGGCCTGCGCCATCCAGTAGCAGCCGTTGAGGTTCACGTCGATGACCGACCGGAACTGCTCCGGGGTCTCGCGGGTGGCCGGGACGGCGGTGCCGACGCCGGCGTTGTTCACCAGGACGTCGACCCGCCCGAACTCGGCCATGGTGGCGTCGACGAGCCCCTGGCAGTCCTCGGGCAGGGCGACGTCGGTGCGCACGGTGATCGCCCGGCGTCCGGCAGCCTCGACCGCCTCCCGGGTGCCGGCGAGCCGGTCCTCGCGCCGGGCACCGAGGGCGACGTCGCAGCCGGCCTCGGCCAGCGCCCGGGCGAAGACGGCACCCAGCCCGGAGGACGCCCCCGTCACGATCGCCACCCGGCCGTCGAGCCGGAACATGTCGAGGATCGTCCTGCCGCTCACGTGCGCTCCCGTCGTCGGTGACCTTCCGGTCGCGAGCCTGTCGGTCGCAGCCCCGATGCGCCACCTCGCCGGGGGTGTGGGGTAGACCACATCCCAGCCGGGTAGGGGCCCTCCCCCATGCCGAGCACCCGGCCCCAGGAGAGGGAGCCCGCCGATGACCAACCTCGCGCAGCACCTGCTCGACACGGCCTCGGCGCACGGCGACCGCACCGCCCTGCGCATGGACGACGCCGTCCTCACCTACGCGCAGTTCCGCGACGACGCCGCCGCGGTCGCCGCCGGCCTGCGCGACCGCGGGGTGGCACCGGGCGACCGCGTCGGGCTGGTCCTGCCCAACGTGCTGAGCTTCCCGGTCGTCTTCTACGGGGCGCTCCTGGCCGGCGCCGCCGTCGTCCCGATGAACCCGCTGCTCAAGGCCCGGGAGGTCGAGTACTACCTGCGCGACTCCGGCGCCCGGCTGGTCGTCGCCCTGGACTCCGTCGCCGACGCCGCGACCGAGGCCGCGGGCGTCGTCGGGATCGAGGCGGTGACGGTCGGGCCGGCCGGCCCCGGGGAGGCGCTGCGCGGCACCCCGGACGGCGACGTGGTCGACCGGGGCGACGACGACGCGGCGGTCATCCTCTACACCTCGGGCACCACCGGGCCGCCCAAGGGCGCCGAGCTCACCCACGCCAACCTGCGCGGCAACGCCCGCACCACGCAGGAGACGCTGCTGGAGGGCACGCCGGACGACGTCGTCATGGGCTGCCTGCCGCTGTTCCACGTCTTCGGGCTGACCTGCGCGCTCAACGCCGCCGTCCTGGCCGGGTCGTGCCTGACCCTGCTGCCGCGGTTCGACGGCGCGAAGGCGCTGCAGGTGATCGGGCGGGACCGGGTGACGGTGTTCGAGGGCGTGCCGACGATGTTCGCCGCGATGCTGCACTCCCCCGACGCCGGCCACGCCGACGTCTCCAGCCTGCGGGTGTGCATCTCCGGCGGGTCCGCGATGCCGGTCGAGGTGATGCGCAGCTTCGAGGAGACCTTCGGCTGCATCGTGCTCGAGGGGTACGGGCTGTCGGAGACCTCGCCGGTGGCGTCGTTCAACCACCCGCACGCCGAGCGCAAGCCGGGCACGATCGGCACCCCGATCCGCGGCGTGGAGATGCGCCTGGTCGACGACGAGGGCCGCGACGTCCGCGAGGGGGACGTCGGGGAGATCGCGATCCGCGGCGAGAACGTCATGAAGGGCTACTGGAACCGGCCCGAGGAGACCGCGAAGGCCATCCCCGACGGCTGGTTTCGCACCGGCGACCTCGCCCGCCGGGACGCCGACGGCTACTACGCCATCGTCGACCGCAAGAAGGAGATGATCATCCGCGGCGGCTACAACGTGTACCCGCGGGAGATCGAGGAGGCGCTCTACGAGCACCCGGCGGTCGCCGAGGCCGCGTGCGTCGGCGTCCCGCACCCCGAGCTGGGTGAGGAGGTGGCCGCCGCCGTCGCGCTCAAGCCGGGCGCGCAGGCCGACCCCGCCGAGCTGCAGGCCTGGGTGAAGGAGCGGGTCGCCGCCTACAAGTACCCGCGGCACGTCTGGCTGGTCGAGACCCTGCCCAAGGGCCCGACCGGCAAGATCCTGCGCCGCGCCGTCGAGGTCCCCCAGGAGGTCGTGAAGTGACGCAGCAGCTGGACACCAGCCACCTGGGCGAGGCCCTGGGCACCGACTTCTTCTCGGTGCGCGAGCAGTTCACCGAGGAGCAGTGGGAGAAGTTCATCACCGTCCGCCGGTTCGTCGACCGCGAGGTGCTGCCGGTCGCCGGGGACTACTGGGAGCGCGCCGAGGTGCCGTGGCCGCTGATCCGCCGGCTGCCCGAGCTCGGCATCGTCGGCGGCAGCATCAAGGGCTACGGCGCGGCGGAGTTGAGCCCGATGGCCGCCGGGCTGGTGCAGATGGAGCTGCACCGCGGCGACGGCAGCCTGGGCACGTTCGTCGGCGTGCACGCCGGCCTGGCCATGCAGTCGATCGACATGTGCGGCTCGGAGGAGCAGAAGGCCCGCTGGCTGCCGAGGATGTCGACGCTGGAGAAGACCGGCGCGTTCGCGCTGACCGAGCCCCAGCACGGCTCGGACTCCGTCGCCCTGGAGACCACCGCCCGCCGCGAGGGCGACACCTGGGTGATCGACGGCGCCAAGCGGTGGATCGGCAACGGCTCGCTGGCCGACCTGGTCGTCGTGTGGGCGCGGGACGCGGCCGACGGCCAGGTCAAGGGCTTCGTCGTCGAGACGCCCGCCGACGGGTACGAGGCGACGGTCATCACGGGGAAGGTGTCGCTGCGGTCGATCTGGCAGGCCCAGATCGAGCTGCGTGGCGTCCGGGTGCCCGAGGAGAACCGGCTGCAGGAGGCGCACAGCTTCGCCGACACGGGGCGGATCCTGGCCACCACCCGCGGCGCCTGCGCGTGGATGGCGCTGGGCCACGCGACCGCCGGCTACGAGGCCGCGCTGACCTATGCCAAGGAGCGCCGGCAGTTCGGCAAGCCGCTGGTCAGCTTCCAGATCATCCAGGAGCGGCTGGTGCGGATGCTCGCCGACCTCACCGGCATGCAGCTCTACTGCATGCAGATCGGCCGGCTGGCCGAGGCGGGGCGGCTCTCCCCCACCGTCGCCGGGCTGGCCAAGATGCACAACACCCGGACGGCGCGGCACATCCTCGCCGAGGCCCGCGACATGCTCGGTGGCAACGGCATCCTGCTGCAGAACCACGTCATCCGGCACATGGCCGACATCGAGGCGATCCACACCTTCGAGGGCACGGAGACGGTGCAGACCCTCATCGTCGGCCGCGACATCACCGGCGTCGGCGCCTTCACCTGAGCCACCCACCGGGGAGGAACCGTGGCCGACGCCCGACCGCCACTGTGGCGGCAGGCCTTCGACGCCGCCGAGCGGCGGGTGACCCCGCGCGCCGAGGAGTTCGTCCGCAGCGACGCCTTCTCCATCGGCGCCGCGCTGCTGCGCCGGGCCACCACCGTGGCCCGGGGCTCCGCGCGCGGGGCCACCACCCGCTTCTGGCACCTGCTGGACCTGCCGGCCGGCACCGACGTCAGCCGGCTGCGCGCGCAGGTCGGTGCGCTGGACCGGGAGGTCCGGCGGCTGACCCTGCAGCTGGAGGCGGAGAGACGCCGCCCGTCCGAGGAGAGCCATGCCGACAGTGCCGAGCCCGCAGACGGTCCTCGACCGCGTCCGGCGGGACGTCGAACGCAACGCCCTCCGCGCCCGTAACGGGCTCAAGCTGGTCGGCGGGCTGGACCGGCCCGGCGTCGGGCTGACCCCCAAGGACGTCGTCTGGCAGCGCGGCCGCACCCAGCTGTGGCACTACCGCAACGAGGACGTGCGGTACTCCCCGCCGCTGCTGATCGTGTTCAGCCTGGTCAGCCGCAGCTACGTCCTCGACCTGACGCCGGGCAACAGCTTCGTGGAGCACCTGCTGGCCGCGGGCTTCGACGTCTACCTGCTCGACTGGGGCGAGCCCGACGAGCGCGACGCGGCCAACACGCTGGAGGACTACGTCGACGACTACATCCCCGCCGGCATCGAGCGGGTGCGGCAGGTCTCCGGCGCCGACGAGGTGACGATGGTCGGCTACTGCTTCGGCGGCGACCTCGCCCTGCTGCACGCCGCGCACTCCCCCGACTCCCCGCTGCGCAGCCTCACCGTGCTGGCCACCCCGGTGGACTTCCGGCACATGGGCCCGCTGGCCGACCTGTTCCGGGTCGGTGGCCTGGAGGTCTCCTCGGTGCTCGACGCCTCCGGCAACGTGCCGCCGCAGGTGGTGCTGCGGGGCTTCCGCGCGCTGACCCCCACCTCGGAGGTGACCCGGTACGTGACGCTGTGGGAGCGGCTCTGGAACGACGAGTACGTCGCCGCGTACCAGGCGATGACCAGCTGGTCGGACGACCACGTGCCCTTCCCGGGCGCCGCGGCGGAGGAGACGGTGCGGATGCTGGTGCGCGACAACGGGATGGTCACCGACCGGCTCACCGTCGGCGGCGACCGCGTCCACCTCTCCGACGTCCGCGTGCCGTTCCTGACCGTGCGCGCCGACCGCGACCACATCGTGCCGCCCGAGGCGACCGCGCCGCTGATCGGCCTGGTCGGCTCCCCCGACAAGCACGAGCTGCGGCTGGCGGCCGGGCACATGGGCCTCGTCGTCGGCCGGACGGCGGCCCGGACGACGGTGCCGACGATCATCGACTTCCTCCGCCGGCGCAGCGAACCCGTGGGGGCCGCGCGGTGACCGAGGTCGTGGAGCTCTCCGACGCGCACTGCGACGCGCTGCTGCGGTTCTTCGGCGGCCTGCCCGAGGGCGACCGCACGTTCATCCGGGAAGAGGTCACCGACCCCGACGTCGTCCGCGGGTGGGCGGCCGGCGGGACCCCCGGCGTCCGGCGCTGGGTCGCCCTGGACGCCGACGCGGCGGTGACCGGCTACGTGGCGGTGCTGCGACTGCCGGGCTGGTCCGACCACGTCGGGGAGGTGCGCCTGGTCGTCGCGCCGGACAGCCGCGGCACCGGGCTCGGCCGCGCCCTGGCCCGGCACGCGCTGGCCCAGGCCGTCGAGTCCGGGGCCACCAAGCTGGTCGTGGAGGTCGTCGCCGAGCAGGGCGCGGCGCTGGCGCTCTTCACCGACCTGGGCTTCAGCGGGGAGGCGCTGCTGGTCGACCACATCCGGGACCGCGACGGGCAGCTGCGCGACCTGCTGGTGCTGGCCCACCACGTCCGCGACACCTGGGCGGGCATGGATGCCGTCGGCCTGACCGACACCCTCGGGGACGGCGCGCCCTGAGCCGGCCGGGCCGTCCGTGGGTGCCGGTCGCGGCGACGCTGTTCGCCATCGGCTGGGGTGCCAACCAGTTCGTCAGCCTGCTGGTGGCCTACCGGGAGCGCAGCGGGCTGTCGGTGGCCACCGTCGACGCGCTGGTCGGCGTCTACGCCCTCGGCCTGATCCCGGCGCTGCTGGTCCTCGGCCCCGTCTCCGACCGGCACGGGCGGGCACCGGTGCTGCGCGCCGCGCTGCTGGTCTCGCTGGTCGCGACGCTGGTGCTGCTGCTCGAGGGCCTGCCCGCGCTCTACGCCGGCCGGTTCCTCGCCGGCCTGGCCAGCGGCGCCGCGTTCGCCGCGGGCAGCGCGTGGGTGGAGGAGCTGTCGACCTCGCCTTGGGACCCAGCCGCCCCGGTCGGCGCCGGCGCGCGCCGGGCGGCCATGTCGCTCACCGCCGGCTTCGGTCTGGGCCCGGTCGTCGCGGGGCTGATCGGCCAGTGGGCGCCCGCACCGCTGGTCACGGCCTACCTCCCGCACCTGGCCGTCGTCCTCGCGGTCCTCGTGCCGCTGTGGCGGGCGCCGGAGACGGTGGCCGACGCCGGGCCGGACACCGGCTCCCTGTGGTCGCGGATGCGCGTGCCGTCGGCCCGCGACCGCCGGTTCCGCCGGCACGTGGCGCCCGTGGCCCCCTGGGTGTTCGGCGTGGCGACGATCTCGATCGCCGTCCTGCCGGGGCTGGTGCGCGAGTCGACCGCTGGCTGGACGGTGGCCTTCAACGCCGCCGTCGCCGGCGTCACCCTCGGCAGCGGCGTCCTGGTCCAGCCCCTCGCCCGCCGGCTGGCGGCGGCCGACACCCGCCGGGCGTCGGCGCTCGGGATGGTCGCCGTCGTGGCCGGACTGCTCGTCGCGGCGTTGGCCGCCGCCTGGACGCAGCCGGTGCTCGTCGCGCTCGCCGCGGTCACGCTGGGCTGCGGCTACGGCCTCTGCCTGGTCGCCGGGCTGCTGGAGACCCAGCGCGTCGCCCCACCCCGCGAGCTGGCCGGGCTGACCGCCGTCTACTACGCGCTGACCTACCTCGGGTTCGCCGCCCCGGTCGTCCTCGCGGCGCTGGCGGCGTTCGTGCCGTACGCGGCCCTGCTCGCCGGCCTGGCCGTCCTCGCCGCCCTCACCCTCGCCCTCACCGGGCGGGTGGCAGCGCGACCGTCCCCGGACCGACCCCCGGTCGCTCCCTGACCGTCATCGGCAGGTCACCTCGGCCGGTCACGCTCGGCGCACGCGGGGCCGCCCGGGCCCTGAGCCCTCCGGAGGTCCGTGGTGCCCCGACCCGACGTGCTGCCGCCCGACCGCTCCCGCCTGCTGCGTTCCGGTGCCGTGCTCGCCGCGGAACGGCTGCGCCCCGGCAGCGCCCGGCACCGGGCGGTCTGCGGTGCCGCGCGGCTGCTGACCGGCCTCGGTGTGCGGGTCGCCGTGCGGACGCCGGCGGTCGCCTGGCCGCGGACCGGCCACGGACCGGGCGCTCTCCTGGTGACCAACTCCGTGTCGCCGCTGGACCCGCTGGTGGTGCTCACCGCCGTCCCGGGGGCCCTCGTCGCGGGCGCGGACCGGGTGGCCGGGGTGCCGGTCCGCACCGTCCCGGCGACCGTCGCCGCGGTCCGCGCCGCGCTGGCCCGCGGGACGTCGGTCCTCGTCCGCCCCGAGCTCCCGGCCGGTGGGCGGGCGACGCTGGGCCGCTTCTCCCCCGAGCTGTTCGCCGCCGCCGCCGACACCGGCGCCCCGGTGTGCCCGGTGGCGCTGCGCTACCAGGGGGACGGCGGCACCCCGCCGCCGGCGCCCGGTGGCCGCTCCCTGCTGGCGGCACTGCGCTGGATCGGCACCGCGCGGGACGTCGTCGTCGAGGTGCAGCCCCTGCCCGCCCTCGGCTCGACCGGCGCGACCGCCGACGAGCTCGCCACCCTGGCCGAGTACGCGGTGGCCGCCGAGCTGGAGGCCGGCCCTCGACCCCCGGTGCGGGTGGCGGTGCCCGGGCCGCGCTGAGGATGCCCGGCTCAGCCGGCGACGGCGGCGGCCAGCGCGGCGCGTTCCTCGGCCTCGAGGCTGGCGAACGGGTGGTCGACGACGTACAGCCAGCTGCCGTCGGGCTGCCGCCGGGCGACCTCGGCGGTGATGGCCGACATCGACTGGTCGCCCACGGTGAGCGTCCACTCGTTGCTGAGGATCGCCAGGTCACCCGCCTCGATGGCGTAGCGGCTGCGGACCGTCATCCGGCCCTTCATCTCGAGGATCCCCGCCCACGCCGCGCGGATCGCCTCGGGCCCGGTGGCCGTGCTGCCGTCCAGCTCCACCAGGGCGGCGTCCGGCGCGTAGAGCGCCAGGAGGCCCTCCAGGTCCTGGTCGTTGTGCCGGGCCTCGAGGGCCGGGTGGATCTCTGCGAGTGCGACGCCGTGTGTCATGGCCTCTCCCCACGTGCGGTGCGGAGCCGCCGACGGTAGTGCGGTGGTTGGCCGGGGCGACCCCGTCCGGCGGCGGTCAGACCCGCGGCCGGGCGCGGCGTCGTCGGCCGGCGTGTGGTGGTGACCCGGCGTGCGCCCTCAGCGCTCGACGACCCGCCCGTCGTCGACCGCGATCCGGCGGGTGGTCGCGACCGCGTCGAGCATCCGCCGGTCGTGGGTGACCAGCAGCAGCGTGCCCTCGTAGCCGGCCAGCGCCTGCTCGAGCTGCTCGATCGCCGGCAGGTCCAGGTGGTTGGTCGGCTCGTCGAGCACCAGGACGTTCACCCCGCGGGCCTGCAGGAGGGCCAGCCCGGCGCGGGTCCGCTCCCCCGGGGAGAGGGTGTCGGCGGGGCGCAGCACGTGCTCGGCGGTCAGCCCGAACTTGGCCAGCAGGGTGCGCACCTCGGCGGTCGGCCAGTCGGGGACCTCGGCGGAGAACGCCTCGAGCAGCGTCTCCGACCCGAGGAACGCCTGCCGGGCCTGGTCGATCTCACCGATCCGCACCGACGGCCCCAGCGCGGCCCGCCCCTCGTCCAGGGGCACCCGCCCCAGCAGCGTGGCCAGCAGGGTCGACTTGCCCGCGCCGTTGGGGCCGGTGATCGCCACCCGGTCGCCCCAGTCGACCTGCAGGTCCACCGGCCCGAGGGTGAACCTCCCCCGCCGCACCACCGCGCCCGACAGCGTGGCCACGACGGCGCCGGCCCGGGGTGCGGCGGCGATCTCCATGCGCAGCTCCCACTCCTTGCGGGGCTCCTCGACCACCTCCAGCCGCTCGATCCGCCGCTCGGTCTGGCGCGCCTTGGCCGCCTGCTTCTCCGCGGTGGCCCGCTGGTGGGCCCGGATGTTCTTGTCCGGATCGCCCTTGCGCACCGCGTTGCGCACGCCCTTGGCCATCCAGTTGCGCTGCATGCGGGCCCGTCCCTCGAGCCCGGCCCTCGTCTCGGCGTACTCCTCGTACTCCTCGCGGGCGTGCCGGCGGGCGACCTCCCGCTCGACGAGGTAGGCCTCGTAGCCACCGTCGTGCACCCGCACCAGCTGCTGGGCGAGGTCGAGCTCGACGACCCGGGTGACGGTGCGGGCCAGGAACTCACGGTCGTGGCTGACCACCACGATCCCGCCGCGGGCATCGGCGACGAACCGTTCCAGCTGCTCCAGGCCCACGAGGTCCAGGTCGTTGGTCGGCTCGTCGAGCAGGAGGACGTCGTAGCGCGACAGCAGCAGCGCGGCCAGCCCCACCCGCGCGGCCTGCCCGCCGGAGAGGCCGGTCATCGGCGCCTCCAGCGACACCCCCGGCGCCACCTCGGCGACCACCAGCTCCGCCCGCTCGTCGACGTCGGCGCCGCCGAGCGCCAGCCAGCGCTCCAGCGCCTCCCCGTAGGCGTCGTCGGCACCGGCCGCCCCTGCGGTGAGGGCCTCGGTGGCGGCGTCGAGGGCGGCCTGCGCGGCCGCCACCCCGGTGCGGCGGGCCAGCGCGGCCCGCACCGTCTCCCCGGGACGCCGCTCGTGCTCCTGCGGCAGGTACCCGAGGGTCGCCGTCGGCGGGCTCACCGTCACGCTGCCGGACCCCGCGGGCAACTCCCCGGCGAGGGTGCGCAGCAGCGTCGACTTCCCAGCGCCGTTGACGCCGACCAGCCCGACCACGTCGCCGGGTGCGACGACGAGGTCGAGGTCGGAGAACAGGACGCGGGCACCGTGGCCGGCGGCCAGCCCACGGGCGACGAGGGTGGCACTCACGCACCCCACCCTCTCACCGCGCCGTCAGGGCCCCTCGTCGTCCTCCCGGCCACCCCCCAGGACGTCGGCGGCCATCTCGTCGAGCATGCCCTCCAGGGCGTTGTCCTCCTCGCCGGGCGGACGCCGGCGGACCAGCCACGGCTGCAGCTCGTCGTAGCCCCGCACCGAGACCCGGCGCAGCGGGCGCACCCGGTACCGCGGCTGTGCGTGCAGCCGCCGGGCCAGCTCGCGGTCGACCAGCAGCGTCTCCGGGCGGGCGATCGAGGTCAGCCGGCTGGCCAGGTTGACCACCGGCGAGTAGACGTCGCCGAGGTGGGTGAGCACCGTGCCGTGGGCGGCGCCGACCCGCAGCGGCGGCCGGTCCTCCGCGTGCCAGGCCTCGGGCAGCTCCAGCCCGATCTCCACCGCGTCGACCGGTGACCCCGCCGTGTAGAGGACGCCGTCGCCGACGGACTTGACCACCCGGCCGTGGTGCCGGGCGATCACCTCGGCCGCGATGGCCTCGAAGTCCTCGACCATCCCGCCGAGCTCGCGGGCGCTCATGCCCTGGCTGCGGGTGGTGTAGCCGACCAGGTCGGCGAAACCCACCGACAGCTCGCGTCGATCGCCCGCGCCTGCGGCGCCCAGCAGCCGCTCGGCGTTGGCCGCCAGGTGCCGCCGCCACACGTAGTCCTGCACGGCCCGCAGCAGGGGCAGCAGCCGCCGGGTGCTCTCCGCGGCCCGCTCGACGTCGACGGCGCCCTGCTCCCCGGCCTCGCGCGTCAGGGTCTCGGCGAGCATGTCGGTCTGCCAGTCGGCCAGCCGGGCCAGCGACTGCGCCATCGCCCGCGCGATGGAGGCCTCGGTGCCCTCGTCGACGAAGCCGGCGTCGATCAGGGACGACAGCAGCCCGAGCGCCTGGACGTCGGCGTCGGTGAAGACCAGGTCGTCGTCGGCGGCGTCGGGGAAGCCCAGCGCCCGCCACAGCCGCTGGGTGCGCCGGGCCGGCATGCCGGCCTGCTCGGCCACCTGGAGCCGCGTGTAGCGGCGCGGGCCGCCGAGCAGCAGCCGTTCCAGCGCCTCGCGGGCGTCCGGGACGCCCGGGACGCCCTCGGGTCCGGTGTCGGGCAGCGCTCAGCCCGTCGTGTGCACGACCAGCACGTCGACCGGGGAACGGCGGGTCACGTCGGAGGGGACCGAGCCCAGCAGCCGGCCCTTGAGGCTGTTGAGTCCGCGGTTGCCCACGACGAGCAGGTCGGCCTGCTCGCGGCCGACGACGTCCAGCAGCGTCTCCACCGGCGAGCCGACGACGGAGATCGGGTAGACGTCGGTCGCGCCGGCCTCCTTCGCGCGCTCGGCCGCGACCCGCACCTTCTCCTCGGCCGGCCCCGAGCCGATCACCTGGTAGGCGTCGTCCCCGAAGACGTCCCTCGCCTCCTGGAGCTCGCGGTCGTCGACCCGCGGAGGCAGGTAGGCGCAGACGATGACCAGCCGGGCGGCGCAGGCCCCGGCCAGCGCGCCGGCGCGGCGCACCGCGCGCAGGGAGGACTCCGACCCGTCGGTACCGACGACCACCGTGCGATAGGCGCTCACGGGCAGGCAACCTACCTGCTCAGCACCGTGTGTGCGCGGCGTCACCAGGGTCCGCCACGCCCGGCGGGACTGCCGTGTCGCCGTCCCCGTGCGATTGGATGGACGCGCCGTCCGGCCCCCCGATCGCGAGGAGAGCGCCATCCACCCCGGCACCACCGCCCGCCCCGATCCCGTGCGGGTCGAGGTCCGCGGACTCACCAAGACCTTCGGCGCCGTCCGCGCCGTCGACGACCTCACCTTCACCGTCGAGCCCGCCTCGGTCACCGGCTTCCTCGGCCCCAACGGGGCCGGCAAGACCACGACGATGCGCATGGTGCTCGGCCTCGAGCGCCCCGACTCCGGGACGGCGACCTTCAACGGCGCCCCCTACACCTCCCTGCCCACCCCGGTGCGCACCGTGGGCGCGGTCCTCGAGACGGCCTTCCACCCGGCCCGCTCCGGTCGCAACCACCTGCGCGTGTACTGCCGCGCCGCGGGGCTCCCGCTGTCGCGGGCCGACGACGTGCTGGCCCAGGTCGGCCTGTCCGACGCGGGCGGGCGCCGGGCGGGCGGCTACTCGCTCGGCATGCGGCAGCGGCTGGCGCTGGCCACCGCGCTCCTCGGCGACCCGTCGGTCCTGGTGCTCGACGAGCCGGCCAACGGGCTGGACCCGGAGGGCATCCAGTGGCTGCGCGGCTTCATCCGCCACCTGGCCCACGACCAGGGCCGGACGGTGCTGGTCTCCAGCCACCTGCTGTCGGAGATGGAGCACACCGCCGACCGCGTGGTCATCGTCGGCGCCGGGCGCCTGGTCCGCGAGGGCTCGATCGCCGAGCTGCGCTCGGGCGCCCAGGGCGAGGGCGCGGTGCTCGTCCGCAGCCCGGAGGTGGCGCGGCTGGCCGAGGTCCTGGGGGCCGCGGGGCTCGGCGTCCGGGGCGGCGACGACGGCCTGGTGACGGTCACCGGCGCGACGCCGGCCGAGGTCGGCGCCCGAGCCTTCCAGGCCGGCCTCGAGCTGCACGAGCTGCGGGCGGAGTCCAGCGGCCTGGAGGAGCTGTACTTCCGGCTCACCGCCGGCCAGGAGCAGTACGCGGCCTCCTCGACCGACACCACCACGCAGGGAGCGTCACGATGACCGCGCTCGTCCGCGCCGAGTGGACCAAGCTGTTCACCACGCGCGTGTGGATGGGGCTGCTGCTCGGCGCCTGCGTGATGGTCGCCGGCTTCGCGATCCTGTTCACCTCCTTCGCCGGCGACGCCGAGAGCGGGCTGCCCGCGGTCGGCACGGAGCAGTACGAGGAGCTCGTCCTCGCCACGGCCTCCAACGTGACGGTGCTCTTCCTCATCCTCGGGATCATCGGGATGACCCAGGAGTACCGGCACCGGACCGCCACCCCGACGTTCCTCACCACGCCCCGCCGCGGTTCCGTCGTCGTCGCCAAGCTGGTCGGCTACGCGCTGGCGGCGGTGCCCTTCGCGCTCGCCGTCCTGGCCGTCAACTACCTGGTGGTGCTCGTCCACGCCGGGGCCGAGGGCTCGGCGCCGTCGCTGACCGGGGACAACCTGCGGATCCTGGCCAGCAGCGGGCTGGCGCTGGTCATCTACGCCGTCATCGGCGTCGGCCTGGGCGCGCTCCTGCGCAACCAGGTCGGCGCCATCGTCGGCGGGCTAGTCTACCTGTTCGTGGTCGAGCCGATCATCCGGTCGATCCCCGCGACGGCACCGGCCTACAAGTGGCTGCCCGGCGGCGGGCTGGAGGCCATGACGGCGACCTTCCAGGGGCCCGACCTCCTCGAGCCCTGGCAGGGCGCCGTCCTGCTCCTCGGATACGGTCTCGTGGCGGCCCTCCTGGGCACCCTGCTGGCGGTCCGGCGCGACGTCGCCTGACCTGCGGGACGCCGCCGCACCCGCACACACCCGACACCACGAACGGGGATCCCCCGATGACCGTCCGCATGACCGCACAGCGGCTGGGCCGGCTGATCGCCGAGGGCGACACCGCCGCCGTCCGCACGGCCGTCGGCGACTCGCCGCGACTGCTGTCCACCCCCCTGGAGCGGGCCGGCCAGAGCGGGTGGACGCCGCTGCACGTGGCCGTCGCCGAGGCGCAGATCGAGGTGGTCCGGGAGCTGGTGGCCGCCGGCGCAGACCTCGGCGCGCGCACCGAGCACGACCGGACGCCGCTGCACGTGGCACTGGAGTCCGCCCCGCACCTGGTGGCGGTGCTGCGCGAGCTGGGCGCCCCGCTGGACGCGCCGAGCGCGGCCCACCTCGACGACGTCGACCAGCTCACCGCCGAGCTCGACCGCGGCACCCCGCTGGCCGACCCGGTCACCGGGGTGCACCTGCTGACCTGGGCGGCGGCCGGCGGCGCGGCCGGCACCGCGCTGGCGCTGCTCGACCGGGGGGCCGACGCCGACGGCGGGGCCCTGCACGCCGCCGCGGCCGGCGGCCACCTGGAGCTGGTCCGGCTGCTGGTGGCGGCCGGCGCCGACGTCGACCGCCGCGACCCCGACACCGGCCGGTCCCCGCTGCACGCCGCGGTGGCCGCCGGGGTCGACGGCGACGCGCCCGAGGTCGTGCGGGCCCTCCTCGACGCCGGCGCCGACGTCAACGCGACGACCAACGACGGCGCGAGCGCCCTGGACATCAGCCGGGTGGCCGCGGCCCGCAACCGGCGCGCCGACGCAGGTCAGGCGACCGCCCACGACGCCGTCGCCGACCTCCTCGTCGCCCGCGGCGCGACCGACTGAGCACCTCCCCCGATGCCCCCGCTCCCGCCCCTGGCCTGCCGACGTGCGGCTGCACGGCCGGTCAGGGCCACGGGACGGGCGTAGACTGACCGCCCGGTCCAGAGACGTCCACCGACGACGAAGAAGGCACTCGACCCCGTGTCAAGCGTGAGCTCATCCCGGCCGTCCGCCAATCCGTCCTCCTCGCCGGTGGCGGGGTTCGGCACGAACGAGTGGCTGGTCGAGGAGATGTACCAGCAGTACCTCGCCGACCCGTCCAGCGTGGACCAGGCGTGGCACGAGTTCTTCGCCGACTACCGGCCGGGGAGCCCCGTGGCAGCCAGCGACGACCGTGAAGCACCCGCCGCCTCCCCCGACGGCGGGTCCACGCCGCCGGCGACCTCCTACGCCACCCCGTCGCCGTCGCAGGAGGTGACCACCCCCGCGCCGCAGGCCCCGGCACCCCAGCCGCAGCAGCCGGCCACCGGGGGCGCCGCACCGTCCCGCGCGGCCTCCGTCGAGCCCAAGACCGAGGACACCGTCGTGACCCGCGCCGCCGAGCGGACCGCCCAGCAACAGCCGGCCGCCCCCGCCCCGAAGCCCGCCGCCAAGACGGCCCCGAAGCCCGCCGACGGCGAGGGCCCCAAGCGCACGCCGCTGCGCGGCGCGGCCGCCAGCATCGTCAAGAACATGAACGCGTCGCTGACGGTGCCGACGGCGACCAGCGTGCGGGCGGTGCCGGCGAAGCTGCTGGTCGACAACCGCATCGTCATCAACAACCACCTGGCGCGCGCCCGCGGCGGCAAGGTGTCGTTCACCCACCTGATCGGCTACGCGCTGGTCCGGGCCCTGGACGACTTCCCGGAGATGAACGCCTCCTACACCGAGGTCGACGGCAAGCCGACCCTGGTGCAGCCCGAGCACGTGAACTTCGGCCTGGCCATCGACCTGCCCAAGCCCGACGGCTCGCGCTCCCTCGTCGTCGCCTCGATCAAGGCCGCCGAGGAGATGGACTTCGCCCAGTTCTGGGCCGCCTACGAGGACGTCATCCGCCGCGCCCGCGCCGGCAAGTTGACCCTCGAGGACTACTCCGGCACCACGATCAGCCTGACCAACCCGGGCACGATCGGCACCAACCACTCGGTGCCGCGGCTGACCGCCGGCCAGGGCACGATCGTCGGCGTCGGCGCGATGGAGTACCCGGCGGAGTTCCAGGGGATGAGCCCCGAGGCGCTCACCGAGATGGCGGTCAGCAAGATCATCACGCTGACCTCCACCTACGACCACCGGATCATCCAGGGCGCCCAGTCCGGTGACTTCCTGCGCCGGCTGCACCAGCTGCTGCTCGGCGAGGACGGCTTCTACGACGGCGTCTTCCGGTCGCTGCGCATCCCGTACGAGCCGGTGCGCTGGATGCCCGACGTGCGGGTCAGCCGCGAGGGGCAGATCGACAAGGAAGCCCGGGTCATCGAGGTCATCGAGGCCTACCGGCGCAACGGCCACCTCATGGCCGACACGGACCCGCTGGAGTTCAAGGTCCGCAGCCACCCGGACCTCGACATCCTCCAGCACGGCCTGACGCTGTGGGACCTCGACCGGAAGTTCCCCGTCGGCGGGTTCGCCGGCGAGAAGCTCATGGCCCTGCGCGACGTGCTGGGCGTGCTGCGCAACTCCTACTGCCGCACCGTCGGCGTGGAGTACATGCACATCACCGACCCCGAAGAGCGCGAGTGGATCCAGAAGCGCGTCGAGCTCAAGGCCGACCAGCCCGACCGTGACAAGCAGAAGCACATCCTGGGCCGGCTGAACGCCGCCGAGGCGTTCGAGACCTTCCTGCAGACCAAGTACGTCGGGCAGAAGCGGTTCAGCCTCGAGGGGGGCGAGTCGGTCATCCCGCTGCTGGACGAGGTCCTCATCGCCGGCACCGACCACGAGCTCGACGAGGTCGCGATCGGCATGGCCCACCGCGGCCGCCTCAACGTGCTGGCCAACGTGCTGGGCAAGAGCTACGCCAAGATCTTCGGCGAGTTCGAGGGCAACATCGACCCCGGCACCGTCCAGGGCTCCGGCGACGTCAAGTACCACCTCGGCGCCGAGGGCAGGTTCAGCAACCCGTTCCGGCCGGACGCCGAGATCGCCGTCTCACTGGCCAGCAACCCGTCGCACCTGGAGACGGTCAACCCCGTCCTCGAGGGCATCGCGCGGGCCAAGCAGGACATGATCGACAAGGGCGAGCAGGGCTTCACCGTCCTGCCGGTCCTGCTGCACGGTGACGCGGCGTTCGCCGGTCAGGGTGTCGTCGCCGAGACGCTGAACCTCTCGCAGCTGCGTGGCTACCGCACCGGCGGCACCGTGCACGTCGTCATCAACAACCAGGTCGGCTTCACCACGAGCCCGGCCCAGTCGCGCTCGAGCCTCTACTCCACCGACGTCGCGCGGATGATCGGCGCGCCCATCTTCCACGTGAACGGCGACGACCCCGAGGCCTGCGTGCGGGTGGCCCGGCTGGCGGTGGAGTACCGGCAGGAGTTCAAGAAGGACGTCGTCATCGACCTGGTGTGCTACCGCCGTCGCGGGCACAACGAGGGCGACGACCCGTCGATGACCCAGCCGCTGATGTACGACATCATCGACCGCAAGCGCTCGGTCCGGAAGCTCTACACCGAGGCGCTCATCGGCCGCGGGGACATCACGCTGGCCGAGGCCGAGGAGGCGCTCAAGGACTACCGCGGGCAGCTGGAGCGCGCCTTCGCCGAGACCCACGACACCCAGGAGACCCCGAAGGCGCAGCCGGCCATGGACCAGCCGGCCCAGGAGTCGAGCACCGTCGCCACCGCGATCAGCACCGAGGTGCTCAAGGCGATCGGCGACGCGCACGTCTCGCTGCCCCAGGACTTCACCGTCCACCCGAAGCTCCAGCGGCTGCTGGAGCGGCGCGCGGCGATGGTGAGCGAGGGCGGCATCGACTGGGCCATGGGCGAGCTGCTCGGCTTCGGGTCGCTGCTCATGCAGGGCATCCCGGTCCGGCTGGCCGGCCAGGACTCCCGCCGCGGCACCTTCGTGCAGCGCCACTCGGTGCTCATCGACCGGGAGACCGCCGCGGAGTACACGCCGCTGGCCCACCTGTCCGAGGAGCAGGCGAAGTTCTTCGTCTACGACTCCCTGCTCAGCGAGTACGCGGCGCTGGGCTTCGAGTACGGCTACTCGCTGGCCAACCCGAAGGCACTGGTGCTCTGGGAGGCCCAGTTCGGCGACTTCGTCAACGGCGCCCAGATGGTCATCGACGAGTACATCAGCTCGGGCGAGGCCAAGTGGGGCCAGCGGTCCGGCGTCGTCCTGCTGCTGCCGCACGGCCTCGAGGGTCAGGGCCCGGACCACTCCAGCGGCCGCATCGAGCGCTTCCTGCAGCTGTCGGCGGAGAACAACATGACCGTCGCCAACTGCTCGACGCCGGCGAACTACTTCCACCTGCTGCGCCGCCAGGCGCTGTCGGACGTGCACCGGCCCCTGGTCGTGTTCACGCCGAAGTCGCTGCTGCGGGCCAAGGCCGCCGTCAGCCCGGTCGCGGACTTCACCGAGGAGACCTTCCGCCCGGTGCTGCCCGACCCGGGCGTCGGGGGCGACCCGCTCGACGACGCCGCCGTCCGCCGGGTGCTGCTGTGCAGCGGCAAGGTCGCCTACGACCTGCTCGCCCAGCGTGAGTCCGAGGGCACTGCCGACGTCGCGGTCGTGCGGGTCGAGCAGCTCTACCCGCTGCCGGCCGAGCAGATCGCCCAGGCCCTGGAGCGGTACCCGAACGCCTCGGACGTCGTCTGGGTGCAGGAGGAGCCGGCGAACATGGGCGCCTGGCAGTTCATGGCGGTCAACCTGCCCGAGCACCTGCCGGCCGGCCGCAACCTGCGGCGGGTCAGCCGCCGCGCCTCGGCCAGCCCGGCCGTCGGCTCGGCCAAGGTCCACGAGGCGGAGCAGCGGCAGCTCGTCGCGGACGCCTTCGCCCGCTGAGCCACCCCGTACCCCGCCGACGCCCGGCCGCCGACCCAGTCGGTGGCCGGGCGTCGTAGGTTCTGCTGCGTGTACTTCACCGACCGGGGTCTCGAGGAGCTCGCCGACCGGCGGGGCGAGGAGCAGGTCACCCTCGCCTGGCTCGCGGACCAGATGCAGGCCTTCGTCGACCAGCACCCGGACTTCGAGGTGCCGGTCGAGCGCCTGGCCACCTGGCTGGCCCGCGGCGGCACGGACGACGACGAAGACGACTGATCGCTCCTCAACGGCCGTGTCGTGAGGAGTGGCGGCCGGGGTCTCCTAGCGTGGGGGCATGGGCACCGTCCTCGCCGTCCTGCACGTCGTCAGCGCCGTCTTCCTCATCGGGCCGATGGCCCTGCTCCCGCAGACCGCCCTGCGCGCGCTGCGGGCCGGCAACGCCCCCGCGGTCGGAGTGCTGACCCGTTCGACGAAGGTGTTCACCTGGGCCTCGCTGGCGGTGGCCGTGTTCGGCTTCGGCGTCTCCGGCGTCGAGGGCATCCCGCTGTCGCGGACCTGGCTGTGGCTGTCGATCGTGCTGTACCTGCTCGCCCTCGTGGGAAGCCTCGTGCTGGTCGTCCCGTCGCTGACCCGCGCGGCGGCCGAGCTCGCCCAGGGGCGGCCCGCCACGGCGCTCTACGGCCGCATCGCCGCCGGCTCGGGCGTGGTCTCCCTGCTCCTGGTCGCCGTGGCCGTGCTGATGGCCTGGAAGCCCTGACCCGACCGACACGCCCGGGCGGCCGGATCCCCCGCTGACGGCACAGACGGCGGCACGCTTCGTGCGTGCTCGGTCACTCGCACGCCCTGTCCGGGCTGGCCGCCGGAGCCGCGACACTCCCGTGGGCACCGGTGGAGGGCCCCGTCGCCCAGGTCGCGTGGATCGCCGCCGTCGGCGGGATGTCGATGCTGCCCGACCTGGACCACAGCGGCTCCACGGTGTCGGACATGTGGGGTCCGGTCACGGACGTGCCCTCGGGCGCGATCGGCCGGCTGGCCCAGGGCCACCGCTGGGGCACCCACGACGCCGTCCTGGCCCCCGTCGCGTTCGGCGCTCTCGCGCTCGCCGCGGCCAACGCCTTCTGGTCCAGCCTGCTGCTCATGAGCCTGGCCGTCGGGCTGGCGCTGCGGGCGCTGCACTTCGTCATCCCCGGCCGGGCGGAGAACACCGTCGTCGGCAACCTGGTGCTGTCCTGGGGCGCGGCCTGGCTGCTGCTGGAGCACATGCCACAACCGGCCTGGCTGCCGTGGGCGGTCGCCCTGGGCGTGCTCACCCACATCGCCGGCGACGCGATCACCACCCAGGGCGTGCCCGTGCCGCTGGTGTGGCTGGTCCGGCGCTGCCGGCTGGCGCTGACCCCGCTGCGCACCGGGACGTTCCTGGAGACGGCGGTCCTGGCGCCGGCGTTCGTCGTCGTCACGCTGTGGTGCCTCTATGCCAACACCGGCGTCCGGACGGCGGTCGACCCCTGGCTGCAGGACCTGCGCGGACTGCTCTGAGCGCGACCCCCGTGCGGACGACCGCACGGGGCCCTCCCTCAGCGCGTGACGCCCTGCTCCCGTGCGGTGGCCGCCACCGCGGCCGCCACCGCCTCGGCGACCCGCCGGTCCAGCGGGCTGGGGACGACGTAGTCGGCGCGCACCTCGTCGCCCACCACGTCGGCGATCGCGGTCGCGGCCGCCAGCTTCATCTCCTCGGTGATCGAGGTGGCCCCCGCGTCGATGGCCCCGCGGAACACGCCGGGGAAGGCGAGCACGTTGTTGATCTGGTTCGGCTCGCCGCTGCGCCCGGTGGCGACCACCGCCGCGTACCGGGCCGCCATCTCCGGGTCCACCTCGGGGATCGGGTTGGCCAGGGAGAACACGATGCAGCCGTCGGCCATCGAGGCGATCGCCGACTCCGGCACCGACCCGCCGGACAGCCCCAGGTAGACGTCGGCCCCTTCCAGCGCGCCGATCATCGTGCCCGCGTAGCCGGCGCGGTTGGTGTTCTCCGCGACCCACCGCTTGATCGGCGTGAGGTCGTCGCGGCCCACGTGCAGCACCCCCCGGGAGTCGGCCACGGCGATGTCGCCGATGCCGGCCTCGAGCAGGATCTTGGTGCAGGCGATCCCGGCCGCCCCGGCCCCGGCGACGACGACCCGCAGGTCGCCGATCTCCCGTCCGACGACGCGCGCTGCGTTGCGCAGCGCGGCCAGGACGACGATCGCCGTCCCGTGCTGGTCGTCGTGCATGACCGGGATGTCCAGCCGGTCCCGCAGCCGCTCCTCGATCTCGAAGCAGCGCGGGGCGCTGATGTCCTCGAGGTTGATCCCCCCGAATGACGGCGCGATCGCGGCCACCGTCTCGACGATGGCGTCGACGTCGGTGGTCGACAGCACCACCGGCACCGACGACAGCCCGGCGAACTCGCTGAACAGGCAGGCCTTGCCCTCCATGACCGGCAGCGCGGCGGCCGGCCCGATGTCGCCCAGGCCGAGGACGGCGGTGCCGTCGGAGACCACGGCGACCACGCGCGGCGCCCAGGTGAACCGCCGCGCGAGCGCCGGCTCCACGGCGATCGCGCTGGAGACCCGGGCGACGCCGGGTGTGTAGGTGAGCGCGAGGTCCGCGACGGAGTCGATGGACCGGGTGGGGCGTACCGCCAGCTTCCCGCCCTCGTGGACCGCGAACGCCGGGTCGTCGGCGAATCGGTCGGGGCTCCCCGCGGGGGGAGCGGAGGTCTCGGGATGCTGGGTTCCGCCCATGGACACGGCAGCGTAGACCGGACGCCGTCCGCCGCATGACTACGGTTCGCTCCGTGCAGATCCGCGAACTCGCCGTGCGCGACGCCTACGTCCTGGACCTGGTCCCCCACGGGGACGCCCGCGGCCGGTTCACCGAGTGGTACCGCGCCGACGTCCTCTCCGGGACCCTCGGGTTCGGCCTGCACCTCGCCCAGGCCAACCACAGCGTCTCCGCCCGCGGGGTGCTGCGCGGCGTCCACTTCGCGCTCGTGCCGCCCGGGCAGGCCAAGTACGTGTACTGCCCGGCGGGCCAGGTGCTCGACGTCGTCGTCGACGTCCGGGTCGGCTCCCCGACGTTCGGCGCGCACGACGCCGTCGTCCTGGACAGCGACCGGCCGCGGGCGGTGTACCTGGCCGAGGGGCTCGGCCACGCCTTCGTCTCCCTCGCCGACGCCAGCTCGGTGACCTACCTGGTGTCCAGCGGCTACGACCCCGCCCGCGAGTTCGGCATCCACCCGCTCGACCCGGCGCTGGGGCTGCCCTGGCCGGCCGACGTGGAGTTCGAGCTCTCCGCCAAGGACCAGCAGGCGCCCACCCTGGAGCAGGCGCGCCAGCAGGGGCTGCTGCCGACCTGGGAGGAGTGCACCGCGCGGTACGCGCAGCTACGCGACGGGCGCTGACCCCAGCCGCCCCGGGCGCGGCCACAGGCGGCCGACGACCCGGCCCACGACGACCGCCGGACCGAACACCCGGCTGTCGTCGGCGACGAGCGGGTTGTCCCCCTCGACCCAGTGCCCGCCGGGCACCTCCCGGCGCACCCGCTTGACCACGAGGAGCTCCGGGCGGGACGGGAACCGGGCCAGGACGACGTCGCCGGCGCCCACCGTGCCGGCGGCGTCGACGCGGCGCACGAGCAGCCGGTCGCCGTGCCGCACCGTCGGGGACATCGACGGGCCGGCGACGCGGGCCATGACCCAGGGCGTGACCAGCGACGGGACCGTGCCCGGGCGCCCGGCGTCGGGCCTGTCGTCGTCGTTCACCGGGAGTAGGGTCGCAGACGAAACGACCCACGAGACCCGGAGGGCAAGTCCATGCGTTTCCGCATGTTCTCCGCCGTGGAGGCCACCGCGCACTGCGACCTCCCCTGCGGCGTGTACGACCCGGCCCAGGCCCGCATCGAGGCGGAGTCCGTCAAGGCGATCCAGGAGAAGTACCAGGCCAACGAGGACCCGGCGTTCCGCACCCGGGCGATCCTGATCAAGGAGCAGCGCTCCGACCTGGTCAAGCACCACCTGTGGGTGCTGTGGACCGACTACTTCAAGCCCCCGCACTTCGAGAAGTACCCGCAGCTGCACGAGCTGTTCAACAAGGCGACCAAGCAGGCCGGCGCCGCCGGCGGCAAGGGCAGCATGGACCCCGCCGAGGGCCAGAAGCTGCTCGACTACATCGCCGAGATCGACAAGATCTTCTGGGAGACCAAGGCCGCGGCCTGACCTCTCCCCGGGCAACGGCGCCGACCGACGGGCTTCCCCGCCGGCCGGCGCCGTTGCCGTCTGCCACCCCACGCCGGCGGGTGCCGGTCCGATGACGGGGCACCACCCCGACGGTCCCCGCACGAGTCACACGAGGAGGTCTCCGATCGACGTCGGGGCACTGCTCCAGCGGGTCGAGGACGCCGCACCCATCGAGGCGGTCGAGGCCGTCGCCGACGCCCTCGCCGAGCAGGTGGGCGCGACCGCGGTCAGCTTCCTGATCGCCGACTTCAGCGGCCGGGCCGTGGTCCGGTTGTCCTCCTCCGGGCCGGTCGCCGGGGCTCGCACCCACGCGGCGGAGCGGGCCGAGACCGTGCCGCTCGAGGGCAGCGTCTTCGAGCAGGTGCTGCGCTCGCAGCAGCTCGACGTGCGCCTCGAGGGGGAGCTGTACCGGGCCCTGGTCCCCGTGACCGACCGCGGCGACGCGATCGGCCTCGTCGAGCTGCTCCTGCCCGAGGCGCCCACACCGCAGGTCGTGCGGCAGGTTCGCAGCGCCGCGCACGCGCTGGC
Source organism: Geodermatophilus sp. SYSU D00705 (assembly GCF_054050135.1). Classification (NCBI taxonomy): domain Bacteria; kingdom Bacillati; phylum Actinomycetota; class Actinomycetes; order Geodermatophilales; family Geodermatophilaceae; genus Geodermatophilus; species Geodermatophilus sp. SYSU D00705. Next base: position 243,937 of record NZ_JBJGYT010000004.1, read on the forward strand.
CTACGCCGTCATCGCCGCCCGCCGGCACACCGACGTCTTCGAGTGGGGCATGCGCTCCACGCCCTTCACCCTGGCCGCCGAGATCCAGCGTCGTCTGCTCCCGGCCGCCTACAGCTGCGAGGCCGCGCAGTTCACCCTGGCCGGCTGGATGGAGCCGGCCAGCTCCGTGGGCGGGGACACCTTCGACTACACCCTCGACCGCGACGTCCTGCAGCTGTCGATCACCGACGCCGTGGGCCACCAGGTGCCGGCGGCCCTCCTCGCCACGCTGCTGGTCGGCGGCCTGCGCAACGGCCGGCGTCGCGGCCTGGACCTGGCCGAGCAGGCCCGGTACGCCAGCGACTCGCTGGCCGAGAACGCCGCCCCCGGCCAGTTCGTCACCGGGCAGCTGGTGCGCGTGGACCTGCACACCGGCACCGCCCGCATCGTCAACGCCGGCCACCCCTTCCCGCTCCGGCTGCGCAACGGCCGGGTCAGCGAGGTCCCGCTGGCGATCGACCCGCCGTTCGGCGTCCAGCCGGGCGGGTCGTTCACCGTCCAGCCCCTCCCGCTGGAGCCGGGTGACCGCATCGTCTTCCTCACCGACGGCATGCAGGAGCGCAACGCCGCCAGCCTCGACGTCGCCGCCACGCTCGCCGCCACCGCCGACCTGCACCCGCGGGAGGTCGTGCACGCCCTGGGCGCCGCCGTCCTCGGCGCCACGGGTCACGACCTGAAGGACGACGCGACGATGCTGTGCCTGGACTGGTACGGCGGCCCGCTCCGGGCGCGCAGCAGCGAGCACGGCGCCGATCCCGCGCGCGTCTCCCCTCCTGCCGCCCCCGGGTGACGCCGGGTGCGTCCCGGTACCGTTTGACCACGATGCGCATCGACCCGGCCGGGTGGCCCTTCATCACCGGGCCACTGGCCCCCGCCGCCCTGCTCACCGCCGCGGGGCGGGCCACCGGACGACGCGGGCTCCGGGTCGCGGCCTGGCCGCTGGTCGTTCTGGCCGCCTACATGGCCCTGTTCTTCCGCGACCCCGACCGGCGCTGCGACGTCCGGCCGCCGGACCCCGACGACGTCGTCTCGCCCGCCGACGGCGTGGTGATGGTCGCCGGGGAGCCGCAGGAGGGCGTCGCGCCCGACGGGGACTGGCAGCAGGTCAGCGTCTTCCTGTCGGTCGTCGACGTGCACGTGAACCGCTCCCCGTACCGCGGGGAGGTCGTGGAGAGCTCCTACCGCAAGGGCAGCTTCCTCGCCGCCTACCGCAAGGAGTCCGCGCACCGGAACGAGCGCAGCGAGCTGTGGCTGCGCGACGGCGACCGCACCGTGGTGTTCCGGCAGATCGTCGGGGTCCTCGCCCGGCGCATCGTGACCCGCACCGGCGTCGGGCAGCGGCTGGCGACCGGCGAGCGGATGGGTCTGATGAAGTTCGGCTCCCGGATGGACGTCTTCGTCCCGCGGGAGTGCACGATCACCGTCCGCACGGGGCAGCGGGTGCGGGGCGGCGAGACCGTCATCGCCCGGTGGCCCGCGGCCGGCTGAGGAGTCGCCCCATGCCCAGCTCAGCGTCCGGCCACCGGCCTCCGCAGACCCGGCGCACGGCCACCGTCGAGTTCGTCCGCGGCTCGGTGCGCGGCACCCGTCGTCGGGCCCTGGCCACCCTGCCCAGCCTGTTCACCCTCGCCAACATGATGTGCGGCTTCGCCGCGATCCTGGTGTCGATCCGCGGGCAGTACACCCTCGCGGCGGTCCTGGTCGGCCTGTCGGTGGTCTTCGACATCACCGACGGCGCGGTGGCCCGGCTGGTCGGCGCGGTCACCCCCTTCGGCCTGCAGTTCGACTCGCTGGCCGACCTCGTCTCCTTCGGCCTGGCCCCCGCCCTGCTGGCGTTCACGCTGTTCTCCGAGGGCCGCGACGAGTGGGACCCCCTCGGTTGGATCGTCTGCTTCCTGTGGGTGGCCTGCGCCGCCATCCGGCTGGCCCGCTTCAACACGACGATCGACCCCACCGCCGACAAGCGGTACTTCACCGGCATGCCCAGCCCCGGTGCCGCCGGCGTCGTCCTGGCCTCGGTGTTCGCCTTCGGTGACCAGATGAACGGCCGCGACCGGCTGTGGGTGCTGCTCATCGTCGCCGTGCCGGCGCTGCTCATGGTGAGCAACATCCGGTTCCGCTCGTTCCGCTCGCTGGTCAGCCCGAAGAGCGGGAAGCCCTACGGGCTGGTCGCCGCCGCGCTGGCGATCGTCGTCGGCTTCGCCCTGGCGCCCGTGGTCACCGGCTGCGTGCTGGCCTACGGCTACCTGCTGGCGCCGGTCCTCGTGCCGCTGCTGTCCCCGCTGTCCCGCCTCGTGCCCACCCGCCTCAAGGAGCTCCTCACATGAGCGTGCGGCCCATCCGCCCCGACGACGTCCCGGCCGTGGTCGGCCTGGTCCGGGAGCTCGCCGAGTACGAGAAGGCCGCGCACGAGGTCCGGCTGACCGAGGAGCAGCTGACCGCCGCCCTGTTCGGCGACTCCCCGCGGCTGTCCGGCCACGTCGCCGAGGCCGGCGGCCAGGTCGTCGGCATGGCGCTGTGGTTCCTCAACTTCTCCACCTGGCGCGGCACGCACGGCATCTACCTCGAGGACCTCTACGTCCAGCCGCAGCACCGCGGCAGCGGCCTGGGGCGCGAACTGCTGCGCACCCTCGCCGAGGTGTGCGTCGAGCGCGGCTACAGCCGGCTGGAGTGGTCGGTGCTGGACTGGAACACCCCGTCGATCGACTTCTACAAGGGTGCCGGCGCGGTTCCCATGGACGAGTGGACGGTCTTCCGGCTCACCGACGAGGCCCTCTCCGGGTTCGCCGCCGACCGGCGGCTGCGGTGAGCGGGCCGGCCGACACCCGCGCCCACCCGGCCACCGAGCGCCGGCCGGCCGAGTGCTGGCTCACCGACATGGACGGCGTCCTGGTGCACGAGGGCAACGCGCTGCCCGGCGCCGCGGAGTTCCTGCAGCGGCTGGTCGAGCGGGGACGCCGCTTCCTCGTCCTCACCAACAACTCGATCTTCACCCCGCGCGACCTGGCGGCCCGGCTCTCCCGCTCCGGCCTGGACGTGCCCGAGGAGTCCATCTGGACCTCGGCACTGGCGACGGCCGACTTCCTCGCCACCCAGCTGCCCGGCGGGTCGGCCTACGTCATCGGCGAGGCCGGGCTGACCACGGCGCTGTACGAGGCCGGCTACACCCTCACCGACACCGACCCCGACTACGTCGTCCTCGGGGAGACCCGCACCTACTCCTTCGAGGCGATCACCCGGGCCATCCGGCTGGTGGGGCGCGGCGCGCGCTTCATCGCGACCAACCCCGACGTCACCGGCCCCTCCCCCGAGGGCCCGCTGCCGGCCACGGGCTCGGTGGCGGCGATGATCACCAAGGCGACCGGGGCGGAGCCCTACTTCGTCGGCAAGCCGAACCCGATGATGTTTCGCAGCGCGATGAACCGGATCGCCGCGCACTCGGAGTCGACGGTGATGATCGGCGACCGCATGGACACCGACGTCGTCGCCGGCATCGAGGCCGGGCTGGAGACGATCCTGGTGCTCACCGGCTCCACCCGGGCCACCGACGTGGCGCGGTTCCCGTTCCGGCCGGGGCGGGTCCTGGACTCGATCGCCGACGTCGTCGACCTGGTCTGACCCTCAGCGGTCGGAGAAGGCCAGCCGCGCCTCCGGCGTGGCCAGCAGCCACAGCTCGAGCGCGACGAGGACCAGCAGCGGGACGCCCACCCACGGGCCGCCCCACTCGAACGCCGAGAAGTACCCGAACAGGCCCAGCAGCACCTGGAGCGCCACCACCGGCCCGCGGGCCCAGCCCGACACCCGCCACAGCCCGATGGCCGCCGCGCCGAGCAGGACGGCGAAGAAGCCGACGTAGACCACCTCGGCGAGGGCCCGGCCCACGCTGTCGGGGTCCGAGGTGGCCGTCAGGTAGAGCAGCACCAGCGCGACGACGCCGAGCGCGGCGGCCTCCACGGCGACGACCAGTGCCGCGCGTCGGACGGCTCCCGGCGCCTCGGTCCGCCGGGCCGGGCGCGGCGCCGACGGCTCCGCGGCCCCGCCGAGCAGCCGCTCGGCCAGCCGGTGCTGTCTCGGGGGCCGCGCTCCCGCCTCCTCCGTCACGGCCGCGAGGGTACGCGCCGCGGCCGGGCGGCCCCCTCGCCTGCCGCGTCGGCCTGCGCCTGCCGGGGAGCCGGCGCGGGCCTGGCTAACCTGGCGGTCATGCGTGCGCTCGTGGTGGCCAACCCCGCGGCGACGACGACCAACCGCAGCGTCCGCGACGACGTCCTCGGCGTCCTCGGCGGCGACCTCAAGGTGGATCTGGCCGAGACGACCCACCGCGGCCACGGGACCGAACTGGGCCGGCAGGCCTGCGCCGACGGCGTCGACGTCGTCGTCGCCCTCGGCGGGGACGGCACGGTCAACGAGGTCGTCAACGGCCTCCTGCACGACGGGCCGGGCGATGACCTGCCGCCGCTCGCCGTCGTCCCGGGCGGCTCGACGAACGTCTTCTCACGCGCCCTGGGGCGCTCCCGCGACCCGGTGACGGCGGCTGCGGAGGTCACCGCCTCCCTGCGGGCCGGGCGCACCCGCCGCATCTCCCTGGGAACCGCCAGCGCCCGCGGCGCCACCGGCGCACCGGTCGCGCTGCCCGACCCCGCGCAGGCGCAGCGGGCCGCCGATGCGGGGGCCGCGGCCCACCCGGGGTGGTCCGAGCCCCGCTGGTTCGCCTTCAGCGCCGGCCTGGGCTTCGACGCCGACGTCATCGGCCGGGTGGAGGCGCACCGGGCGCGGGGACGGCGGTCCACCGGCGCGCTGTACGTGGTGGAGGCGACCAGCGCGTTCGTCCTGGGGCGGGAGCGGCGGCGTCCGCCGATGACCCTCGAGCTCCCCGGGGAACCGCCCCTGGACGAGGTGTTCCTCTGCCTGGTCTCCAACGTCTCGCCGTGGACCTACCTCGGCGCGCGGGCGGTGAACCCGAGCCCGGAGGCCTCCTTCGACACCGGGCTGGACGTCTTCGCCATGGGCCGCATGGGGGTGCTCCGGATGCTGCACCACGTGCGCCAGGTGCTCGCCGCCCGGCCCGACGCCCGCGGGCGCGGCGTGCACCGACGGCACGACCTGGCGGGGCTGACCGTCACCGCGCAGCGGCCGCAGGGGTGGCAGGTCGACGGCGACCACCTGGGGACGGCGACGGGGCTGCGCGTGTGCAGCGTCCCGTCCGCCCTGCGCGTCGTCGCCTGACGCCGCCGGGAGCATCGCAGCGAGCGCCGGCGAGCGAGGAGCGGACCGGGGGCGGGAGGCGACCGGTGAACGACGTCGCCTGAACCGGCCGTTCTCGGAATTGCCGGTGTGACCTGCGTCTTCAGGCACGCCGGGCGAGGGTTGTCAACGTCGAGACCGCGGGATGGTCAGGTCGAGTGGCGCACCTAGCATGCCCGTGGTGAGCTTGCTCACGAGGGGTCGACCGAAGCCCTCGATCTGCTTGACAGGCCCCCACGCCGTGAAAACATCGCGGCTGGAAAGCAACCTGTCGGTAACAAATGCACGAAGTCGCTGTGCCATGGCGCTGGCCAATCCCGGTGCCGGCCTGCGGAACGGTCCGAGGCCGGCGACTGATGCACCACACCGTAGACGACATCGAGGAGAACACCGCCATGGACTGGCGCCACCGCGCGCTCTGCCGCGACGAGGACCCGGAGCTGTTCTTCCCCATCGGGACGACCGGTCCGGCCCTCGGTCAGATCGAGCAGGCAAAGGGTGTGTGCCGGCGTTGCCCGGTCGTCGAGTCCTGCCTGGACTGGGCCCTGCGCTCGGGTCAGGACTCCGGCGTCTGGGGTGGGCTGTCCGAGGACGAGCGGCGCGCGCTCAAGCGGCGCCAGGCTCGCACCCGGGTCCGCACCGCCTGATCACACCGCACCACGGCGTCCGGGCTCCCCGCCCGGCGCCGCCGCAGTACTGAACCGTCGCGAGGCCGGTCCGGATCCCCCGGTCCGGCCTCGCGGCCGTTCAGCGCCGGAGCCGGCCGGCTCCGGGCAGCGTCAGCACGACCTCGGTGCCCGGGGTCCCGGTGGGCCACCCGCCCATGCGCAGGCACCCGCCCAGCTCGGTGGTGACGAGCGTGCGCACGATCTGCAGCCCCAGCCCGTCGCTGGCGGCGACGTCGAAGTCGTCGGGCAGGCCGCGCCCGTCGTCGCGCACCCGCACGACCAGGTCCTCCCCGTCGCGCTCGGCCACCAGCTCGATGGTGCCGGGCCGGCCTTCCGGGAACGCGTGCTCGGCGGCGTTGTGCAGCAGCTCGGTCACCGCCAGCACCAGCGGGGTCGCCGCCACCGCCGGCAGCTCGCCGAACTGGCCCACGCGGCGGGTGCGGGCCGCGGGGCCGACCGAGGTCAGGTCGCCCAGCATCGGCAGCACCTGGTCGAGGACGTCGTCGACGTCGACGACGTCCTCCCGGCTGCCGGCCAGCGTCTCGTGCACCACGGCGATGGACGACACCCGGCGCACCGACTCCTCCAACGCCTCCCGGGCCGCGGGCACCGTCATCCGCCGCGCCTGCAGCCGCAGCAGCGCGGCCACCGTCTGCAGGTTGTTCTTCACGCGGTGGTGGATCTCGCGGATGGTGGCGTCCTTGGTGAGCAGCGCGCGGTCCCGGCGCCGGACGTCGGTGACGTCGCGCACGAGCACCAGCGCGCCCTCCTCACCGCCCGGGGCCTGCAGCGGCAGCGCCCGCACCAGCATCGTGGCGGCCTGCCCCTCGACGTCCATCGGGTCGGGGAACCGCCCGGCGACGGCGGCACGGATGCCCGCCACCACCGTCTCCCCCGCCACCCGGTCAGCGGCCGCGTCGCGGGTGAGCCGGGCCAGGTCCGACCCGACGACGTCCCCGGTGACGCCCATGCGGCGGTACGCCGACAGCGCGTTGGGGCTGGCGTAGACCGCGGAGCCGGTGGCGTCGAGGCGCACCAGGCCGTCACCCACCCGCGGGCTCAGCTCGGCGTCCAGCAGCTTCTCGGGCGGGAAGGTGCCCGCGGAGACCATGAGGCACAGGTCCGCGGCGATGTCGAGATAGGTCAGCTCCAGCGTGGACGGCGCCCGGGTCACCGCCAGGTTGGTGTCCCGCGCGAGGACGGCGACCACGACGCCGTCGTGCCGGACCGGGATCACCTCACGGCGCCGCGGGGCCACCCCCGACCAGTCCGGCTCGCCCTCGGTGACCGGGCGCCCCTCCCGGTGGGCGACCTCGAACGGCTCCGCGGGAGGGCCCTGCAGCTCCGAGCCGACGAGGTCCTCCGGCTGGCTGGTGGGAGCGGTCAGCGGCCGCACCTGCGCCACGCACCACCACGCGCCGGTCGGCAGCGGCACCCAGAGCGTGAGGTCGGCGAAGGAGAGGTCGGCCAGCAGCTGCCAGTCGGCGACCAGCCGGCGGGCGTGGTCGACCTGGGCGGGGGCGGAGGCGGCGCCCCGGGTGAGGCGTTCGGAGAGGCTGCTCATCGTGAGCCGAGCCTAGAAGGACCCTCCTGCCCCCCGAACGCTCGCGAGCTCGCGTCGGGCCCCTGCAGGAGGGCCGCCCCTAGGCTCGGGGCGTGGTCTCCCGCACCGACGCCCCCGCCGTGACCGTCGAGGACGCCGTCCCCGGTGACTTCGCGCGCATCGCGCAGCTGACCGTCGACGTCTACGTCGGCGGAGGGCTGGCCTCACCGGAGTACGGCCGCGTGCTGGCCGACGTCGCCGGTCGCGCCTCCCGCGCACAGCTGCTGGTGGCCCGGGACGCCGGGGGCGAGGTCGTGGGCAGCGTGGCGCTGGTGCTCGACGGCGACTTCGGCGAGATCACCGAGTCCGACGAGGAGGCCGCGTTCCGGATGCTGGTCGTGGACCCGGCGGCCCAGGGACAGGGCGTCGGCGCCCTGCTGGTCACCACCTGCCTGCAGCGGGCGCGCGCGGCCGGGAAGCGGCGGATGGTGCTCTCCACGGACCCGCGGATGACCGCGGCCCACCGGCTCTACGCGCGGCTGGGCTTCACCCGGCTCCCGGCCCGGGACTGGTCACCGGCGCCCGGGGTCGACCTGATGGTCTGCGCGCTCGAGTTGTAGCGCCTCAGCCCACGGTGGCGATGAGGTCGCCCTCCTGGAGCACCTCGCCCTCGACGACGTGCAGCTCGCGCACCGTGCCGGCCCGCTCGGTCAGGACCGGGATCTCCATCTTCATCGACTCGAGGATCACCAGGGTGTCGCCCGCGGCCACCTCGCTGCCCGGCTGCACGAGCACCTTCCAGACGCTCGACACCATCTCGGCGTGGATCTCCTCGACCGCCACCGGCACCTCCCTCGCTGACCTGCGCCCATCCAAGCACGCAGGCCGGGGCGGTCAGCCGCCCGGCGTGGAGCCGTCGGCCAGCCGGTCGAGGACCGGGCAGATCTCCGGGCCGTCGTGCGGTACCCCCGTCTCCGGCAGACCGGTGAGGACGTCGCTGGCGGCCCGCGCCGCGGTGGCGGTGTCGGGCCCGCTGGCGCTCACCGTGGCCAGCAGGGCGTCGTACCAGCCGTCGAGCCGGTCGCCGGGGTCGTAGCCGCTCACGGCCACGACCTCGACCCCGTCCGCCCCGCCCCGGCGCCGGCCGGAGTCGGGCAGCCGGCCGGTCACCCGGCCCGCCTGCCCCGGGGGCAGCGTCGAGCGCAGCTGGACGGCGACGGCCTTGCGCGGCGCCCGCCCCGGGCCGGGGTCCGCCGCGGCGCGGCCACCGACGGCGCTGCGCAGGGCGAGCTCGACGGCGTCCACCCCGTGCGCGCGTTCCAGGACGGCCATGTCGAGGGAGAAGCCCGCGGCCACCTCCGCCAGCTCGCCGTCGGGGTCGATGCCGACCGTCACCAGCCCGCGCCAGCCCACCTCGGCCAGCCGCTTGGCGGCCGCCGGCAACTCGACCGGCTCGTCCGGCGTCCAGGAGACCCGGGCGATGCCGGCCGCGCGGTCGCGGGAGACCGCGGTCGTGTGGTGCAGGCCGGAGTCGGTGACCCAGGCGAGGAACCCGCGCTCGCTGGCCGGCTCCACGCCGTCGCCGCCCAGCCGCTCCAGCACCGCGGCGGAGGGACCGACCCAGGTGAGGCCGGCGGCGACGACCGCACCGGCCAGCCGGGCGTTGCCGGCGAGGGCCGGCGGCACCGGGAGCACCGCGGACACCCCGCTGCGGCGCGCGGCCTCCACGATGCGGTCGACGGCCAGGTAGGACTCCGCGGCCGGCGCCGGCCCCAGCAGGACCGCGTCGTCGGCCAGCCGGACGTGCCGGGCGGAGCGGTCGGCCTCGGAGTGGACGGCGACCGCCTTGACCTCCAGCCGGGAGCAGGCCGCCACCACCGCGCACGCCGCCGGCCCCCGGCCCGCCACGAGCACGCTCTCGATCCCGACCTGTGCCACCGTGCCGGCCCTCCCCAGTGGTGCGATGTGCCACTCACAGCCTGACCCGCCGCCCCGTTCCCCCGCCACAGGGGAGGCGCCGCGCGCAGGCGTGAGAGGCTGGGAGGCGTCAGCTTGACCGGTCCCCCGGTACCGCCCACGCGCGGGTCCCCGGGTGCCCGGCGGCACCGAGGGCCCGGCACGGGCCCGTACCGGCGATGAGGAGAGGAGGGCAGCGATGTCCAAGCGTGGACGCAAGCGGCGCTCCCGCAAGGGGAACAAGGCCAACCACGGCAAGCGGCCCAACGCGTGACGACAGCCCTGGGAGCATCGAACGAGCGCCAGCGAGTGAGGCGCGACCAGGGCGCGGAGTCACGCAAGGGTGGAACGCCTGAGCACAGGCCGGGAGCACCGCCTGACGACAGGCCACCCTGCGCAGACGACAGCAGCGCCCCACCGCCGCGGGCGGTGGGGCGCTGCTGTCGTCGTCAGGCGGTGGGGCGCTCCTGCGTGTGCTCCACCGTCAGCTTCTCGACGCTGACCTGCGTGCCGTCCTCCTCGAAGGCGACCGTGGTCAGCTGGAACTTGATCCGGTCGCGCAGCCCGGGCGGCGGGGCGTCCCCACCGCACCGGCGGCGGACCAGCGCCTTGAACTCCTGCTCGATGCCGAACTGGCGCAGGCAGGGCGAGCAGTCCTCGAGGTGCTCGGCGATCACGTCGCGCCGGGCGTCGTCGGTCTCGTGGTCGAGGAACTCGAAGACGTGGGACAGGACGTCGTCGCAGGAGTTGATCTCGATGGGCTCGCCACGGTCCTCGCTCACGACTGCGTCGCCCCCTCCCCGGCGCCGGCGCGGACGAAGCCGCGCTCCCGTGCGTAGTCGGCCAGCAGCTTCTGCAGCCCCCGGCGACCGCGGTGCAGGCGGGACATCACCGTGCCGATGGGGGTGCCCATGATCTCGGCGATCTCCTTGTAGGCGAAGCCCTCGACGTCGGCGAGGTAGACCGCCAGGCGGAAGTCCTCCGGCAGCTGCTGGAGGGCCTCCTTGATGTCGGAGTCCGGCAGGTGGTCCAGCGCCTCGATCTCGGCCGACCGCAGGCCGCTGGAGCTGTGCTCCTCGGCGGCGTACAGCTGCCAGTCCTGCACCTGGTCGGTGGGGTACTGCTGCGGCTGACGCTGCTTCTTGCGGTAGCTGTTGATGTAGGTGTTGGTCAGGATCCGGTACAGCCAGGCCTTGAGGTTCGTGCCCTCGGCGAACTGGTGGAACGCGGAGTAGGCCTTGACGAACGTCTCCTGGACCAGGTCCTCGGCGTCGGCGGGGTTGCGGGTCATCCGCAGGGCCGCCGGGTAGAGCTGGTCGAGGTAGGGCAGCGCGTCGCGCTCGAAGCGGGCGTCGCGCTCGGCTCGCGTCTCGGCCAGCTCGGTGCGGCTGCCACCGGCGCGTGCCTCGGGCACCTCCACCGGGGCCGTCTCGGGGTTCAGGTCCGCGGACTCCTCAGGCACCGACCGTCCTCTCTGCGGCCCCCGGACGCGGGGCACCGCCTCGGACGATCCTAGCCGCGCGGCGTCGGGGCGGCCCGGGGGCCGCCGGTGCGCGACCCGCTGCCGGGCGCTGGAGGACAGGGTGCTGCTCACGGGCACTGCAACTCCGCCGTGGCGCGTCGCCATTCCCCCTGCGACCCGGATCTCCGTCGTCCGTCGCGACGGCCCGCGGATAGGCTGCCGCGCCGTGGCGGCGACCCCGGCGGTGCGGGCCCTCGAGAAGGCCCGCGTGACGCACACCCTGCACCCCTACGACCCGGAGCACCCCGCCGACCAGGGGCACGGCGAGGCCGCCGTCGCCGCGCTGGGCGCCGATCCGCGCCAGGTGTTCAAGACGCTGGTGGCCCGCGTCGACGGCGCGCTGACCGTCGCCGTCGTCCCCGTCAGCGGCAGCCTCGACCTCAAGGCCCTGGCCGCCGCGGCCGGCGGCCGCAAGGCAGCGATGGCCGACCCCACGGACGCCGAGCGGACGACGGGGTACGTGCTGGGCGGGATCAGTCCGCTGGGCCAGCGCAAGGCCCTGCCGACGGTGGTCGACGACTCCGCGCTCGGCTTCGACACGGTGCTGGTCAGCGCCGGCCGGCGGGGGCTGCAGGTGGAGCTGGCGCCGGGCGACCTGGTGCGGCTCACCCGCGCCCGCACGGCTCCGATCGGCCGCTGAGGCCGGCTAGGTCCCGGGGGTCGCGTACGGGGTGAGCAGCTGGTCGACCGGGGCGTGGTCGTCGGTGAGCACGTCGGCGTCCCCGACGAAGCCGGTCAGCCGCTCGCCCTGCGCCACCTGCCAGGTGAGGCCCCGTTCGCGCAGCGCACCGGCGATGGCGTCGGCCGGCAGCGGCTCCCGCGCGGCGACCGCGACGACGTTGCCGCCGTCCTGCCCTTCGAGCACCGGCTCCCGGGCCAGCAGCAGCACGGAGCCGAAGACCGCGCGCAGGGTGGCCAGCTCCGCGCGCACGAAGCCCATCGGCGGGTTGTCGATGAGGTTGGCGACGTAGACGCCGTCGTCGGCGAGCGTCCGGTCGACCAGGTCGAGGGCCTCGACGGTGGTCAGCTGCCAGGGCACCGAGAGGCCGCCGAAGGCGTCGCCCACGACGAGGTCGCGCTCCCCCGCCGGCTCCTCGGCCAGGCCCACCCGGGCGTCGGCCACCCGGACCCGCAGGCCGTCGGACTCGGTCAGCCCGAGCTGCTCCCGGTCCATCTCGACGACGCCCGGGTCGACCTCCAGCACCAGGCTGGTCGTGCCCGGCCGGACCTCGGCCAGGTAGCGCGGCACGGTGAGCCCACCGCCGCCCAGGTGCAGCGCCGACAGCGGCTGCCCCTCGGGCGCGACGACGTCGGTGACCGCGGCGATGGCGCGGACGTACTCGAACTCCAGGTGGGTGGGGTCGTCGAGGTCGACGTAGGAGTGCCGCAGCGTGTCCAGCACGAGCACCCGGCCGCCGTCCCGCTGGGGGTCGGCCACCACGCGGGCGCAGTGGTAGGCGGTCTCCGCCTCGCACGGGGTCGGGGCGACCGCGGCCAGCAGCGAGCCGCCCAGCGCGAGGACGAACAGCCCGGCCGGCACCCGCCCGGCGCCGCCGCCGGACCGCCGGCGCAGCAGCAGCCCCACCGCTCCCCCGGCCAGCACGGTCACGACGCCGGTGCCCACGAGGATGCCGCTGGTCGGGAAGACGGCGATCAGCAGGAAGCCGGTGACGAAGGTGGCCGCGATCCCGCCGAGAGTGCCGATGCCCGAGAGCCGGCCGACCACCGCGCCGGTCTCGGCCAGGCTGGCCAGCTGCAGCTTGACCACCATCGGCGGCACCGCCGACAGCAGCGCCGCGGGGACGACGACGGCGACCGCCGCGAGCAGCAGCACGCTGCCGGCGTCGGCGCCGGTGAGCCACGACCCGGCGAAGCGCACCAGCGGCAGCACGGCGACCACCAGCGCGCCCCCGGCGACCATGAGCGGTGCGATGAGCCGACGCGGGTCGGTGCGGTCGGCCGCCGCGCCGCCGGACCAGGCGCCCAGCGCGATCGCGGCGAGGGCGAAGCCGATGACCGCGGTGTTGGTCTGCAGCGTGATGCCGACGTAGGGGGCGATCAGGCGGAGGCCGGCGATCTCCAGCACCAGCACCGCGCCCGAGCTCAGGAACGTGACGGCGGCGGCGACCCAGGCGGGCAGCGCGGTGCTGCCCGCGGTGCGCTCCACCGCCTCCTCGGTACCGGCCACCTCAGAACAGCGCGGGCTGGTCGGCCGGCGGGGCGACCGACTCGACGCGCGCGGTGAGCTCCGCGCCGTTGTTCTTGACGCTGTTGACCGCGGTGCCCACCGGTCGCAGCTCCAGCCGCTCGACGACGTCCGGCGGGGTGGGCTGCGTGAGCGCCTCGACGTCCTCGCGGGCGGGGTCCAGCCACTCGGCCCAGCGGTCGCGGGGCAGCACCAGCGGCATCCGCTCGTGGATCTCGGTGAGCGCGCCGACCGCCGGCGCGGTGACCACGGTGCAGGTGTAGAGGCGGTCCTCGCCCCGGCCCCACACCTCCCACAGCCCGGCGAGGGCCAGCCCGGAGCCGTCCCCCGGGGTGATGAAGTACGGCTGCTTGCCCGGCGAGTCCAGCCGCTTGGCCCACTCGTACCAGCCGTCGGCCGGCACCAGGCAGCGCCGCGAGCGGGCCGCGGTGCGGAACGCCGGCTTCTCCGTCAGCGACTCCACCCGGGCGTTGAGCATGCGGTTGCCGATCGAGGCGTCCTTGGCCCACGAGGGCACCAGCCCCCAGCGGACGGCGCGCAGCTCCCGGTGCCCCTCCCCGGTGGGCCGGCCCTCGGCGTCGCGCTCCTTCTTGTGCCGGACCACGTAGACGTCCTTGGTCGGGGCGACGTTGTAGTCGGCCGGCAGCGCCGGCTGCCCGTCGGCGCGGACCGCCTCGAACTCGAGGACGAGGTCCTCGGGACGGCGGCTGGCGGCGTAGCGGCCACACACGGTGCGTACTCCCTCCCCGGGCGGGCGCGGGTCCGCCGGGACGACGGCCGGCGACCCGACGGTCGCGAGCCTAGATCGGTCGTCACTCGGGCGCGGGCCCCTGCGCGTGCCCGCAGGGGTCAGGGGTAGACCTGGGGTGCGACACAACCGAGACGCGACGGAGGACACCGAGCAGTGACCACCACCCAGACCTCCCCAGCAGGCAAGACCGCCAGCGACGCGGGCGACCGGCCGTACGCGACGATCAACCCGGCCACCGGCAAGACGGAGAAGGAGTTCCCCTTCCTCGACAGCGCCGAGGTCGACGGCGTCGTCGAGCGGGCGCACGCCGCTTTCCTCGAGTGGCGGCGCCGTCCCGTGGAGGAGCGCGCCGGCGTCGTCGCGCGCATCGGCGAGCTCGTGCTCGAGCGCCGCGACCAGCTGGCCGCCCTCATCACCACCGAGATGGGCAAGCCGATCCGCGAGGCGGCCGGCGAGGGGATGCTGGTGGCGAGCATCTTCGACTACTACGCGAAGAACGGCCCGCGCTTCCTCGAGCCCCGCCCGATCGACGTGATGGACGGCGAGGCGGTGGTCATCAACGAGCCGACCGGCGTCCTGCTGGCCATCGAGCCGTGGAACTTCCCGCTGTACCAGGTCGCCCGCGTCGCCGCGCCGAACCTGGTCCTGGGCAACGCGATCCTGCTCAAGCACGCGGAGAACAACCCGCAGACCGCCCTCGCCCTGGAGCAGCTGTTCCACGACGCCGGCGTCCCCGAGGGGGTCTACACCAACCTGTTCCTGCGCATCTCCGACGTCGAGCGGGTCATCGCGCACCCGCACGTGGCGGGCGTGACGCTGACCGGCAGCGACCGGGCCGGGAGCGCCGTGGCCTCGCTGGCCGGCAAGCACCTGAAGAAGTCGGTGCTGGAGCTGGGCGGCAGCGACCCGTTCATCGTCCTCGACGCCCCCGAGGTCGGGCAGACGGTGAAGGCCGCGGCGATGTCGCGGACCATGAACGCCGGACAGGCGTGCATCGCCGCCAAGCGGTTCATCGTCATGGACGACGTCTACGACGAGTTCGTCTCCGGCCTCGCCGACGTCTTCAAGGGCCTGCAGCCCGGCGACCCGAGCGACCCCGGCACCCGGCTGGGCCCGCTGTCGTCCGAGCGGGCCGCGGCCGACCTCACCGCCCAGGTGCGCGACGCCATCGACAAGGGCGCGACCGTGCTCGCCGGCGGGGACCGGCCCGACCGCGAGGGCGCCTACGTCAACGCCACCCTGCTGGCCGACGTCACCCCCGAGATGCGGGCCTACCGCGAGGAGCTGTTCGGGCCGGTCGGCGTGGTCTACCGCGTCTCCTCCGAGGAGGAGGCCGTGCGGCTGGCCAACGACACCCCCTACGGGCTGTCGGCGACGGTGTTCAGCAGCGACGTCGAGCGCGCCCGCAAGGTCGCCGACCAGGTCGAGTCGGGCATGGTCTGGATCAACTCGCCGTCGGGCACCTCGGCGGAGCTGCCCTTCGGCGGCGTGAAGCGCTCCGGCTACGGCCGGGAGCTCTCCGAGCTGGGCATGTTCGAGTTCGCCAACCGCCGGCTGGTCCGCACCGCCGGGGCGAAGAAGGCCAAGCCGGCCGACGCCGCGGCCGCCGGCTGACCCCGTCGTGGGGGGGGGGGGGGGGGGGGGGGGGGGGGGGGGGGGGGGGGGGGGGGGGGGGGGGGGGGGGGGGGGGGGGGGGGGGGGGGGGGGGGGGGGGGGGGGGGGGGGGGGGGGGGGGGGGGGGGGGGGGG
>NZ_JBJGYT010000005.1:0-212825 GCF_054050135.1 Geodermatophilus sp. SYSU D00705
GGTCCACGCCCTGCTCGACGGCGGCGGCCAGCCGGTCGTCCTTGGTGATCGGGGCGATGACGGCGACCTGCTCGGGCGTGACGTGCCCGTCGGCGCACGCCGCGGCCACCGCCGGCAGCTGGACCAGCGCCCGGCCGTTGCGCACCACCCGCCCGGCCTCGGCCGGCGACAACCGCCCGTGCCCCCGCAGCCACGACTGCATGCTCGTCAGCCCGTCGTGCTCGGCCGCCCCGCTCACCTCGCACGCCCGCACCGTGCGGGCGACCTCCGCCGCCAGCCGGTTCGACGCAGCCAGCAACCCGCGCAGCCGGTCCAGCAACTCCGCCGCGCCCAGCGGCGCCAGCTCCTCACCGACCACGGCGTCGAGCACCCAGGGCAAGCCGTCCACGACACCTCCCACTTTCGATCAGACGTTCGAAGTCTACCGCCGCAGGAGGCCCCTAACCACCTGAATTCCCAGTTCAGAGCGCTGTCCACAGATCGCGGAGCCCCCTTGCGCAAGTGGGGCCGATCGGCTGGCCCTCAGAGGCGAAGTCAGGTGCGGCGCCCGGCGGGAACGTCTCACCGGGGCGCCTGTCGGCGATGGGAAGCGGGTGGCCGGGCGAGTGGGGGACGTCCGGGGGTGCGGGGTGACGACCAGCAGGCTCAGTCGGCGCCGGCGGTCCGGTCCAGCAGGGGGGCCATCCGGTGGTCGACCAGCCGGCGCAGGGCGAGCGCGGTGTCGGTGCGCTGGACGCCCGGGATGGCGAGCACCCGCTCGGTGATCCGCCACAGGTCGTCGGCGTCGGTGGCCACGACCCGCACCAGGAGATCGGCCACCCCGGACAGCGCCGTCACCTCCAGCACCTCGGGGATGTGGGCGAGCGCGTCCCCGACGTCGGCCAGGCTGCGTTGCACCACCTGGACGGTGACGTACGCGCCGAGCCGGTAGCCCAGCGACTCGGGGTGCACCCGGGCGTCGAACGGGGCCAGGGCGCCGCTGCTCTCGAGCCGGGCCAGGCGCGCCTGCACGGTGTTGCGCGCGAGGCCGAGCTTCTGCGAGAGCGCCATGACGGTGGCGCGGGGGTCCTCGGTCAGGGCCCGCAACAGGCGGGCGTCGGTGGCGTCGAGGACCGGCACGGTGCTCAGTCTGACATGCGAGGACGTCCTAGTACCGAGCAATCTGCGCACCAGGTGGGACGCCCCTTGCGCATCCCGGCGGCGCGGTGATCTTCTCGCCAGGGCGGGGGACGTGCCACGATGTGTGAGTGGCGCCACACCCCGGTGCCACGAGGCGTCCACCACCGAGCACGGCCGGCGACCCCGGCGGCCCGGTCGACGGAGGAGTGAGTGCGTGAGCGTGTCGAGCGCGACCACCGAGGTGGTCGACCCCGTCCCCGGGGCCGAGGCGCCCCACCTGCCGCAGCAGCCCGACCTGGTGCAGCTCCTGACGCCGGAGGGTGAGCGGGTCGAGCACCCCGGGTACTCCCTCGACCTCGCGCCCGACGAGATGTGCGACCTCTACCGCGACCTGGTGCTGGTCCGCCGGTGGGACGTCGAGGCCACCGCGCTGCAGCGGCAGGGCGAGCTGGGCATCTGGGCCTCGCTGCTCGGCCAGGAGGCCGCCCAGATCGGCGCCGGCCGCGCGCTGCAGCCCGACGACATGGCCTTCCCCACCTACCGCGAGCACGGGGTGGCGTGGACCCGCGGGGTCGACCCGCTGGACGTCATCAGCCTGTTCCGCGGCGTCGACAACGGCGGCTGGGACCCGGTCGCCACCGGCTTCAACCTCTACACCGTCGTCATCGGCGCGCAGACCCTGCACGCCACCGGCTACGCGATGGGCCTGCAGCGCGACGGTGCGGAGACCGCGACCATCGCCTTCCTCGGCGACGGCGCGACCAGCCAGGGCGAGGTCAACGAGGCGATGATCTGGGCGGCCAGCTTCTCCGCCCCCGTCGTCTTCTTCTGCCAGAACAACCAGTACGCGATCAGCGTGCCCCTGGAGCGCCAGTCGCGGGTGCCGCTCTACCAGCGGGCGGCCGGCTGCGGCTTCCCCGGCGTCCGGGTCGACGGCAACGACGTCCTCGCCGTCCTCGCGGTGACCAGGGCGGCCCTGCAGGCCGCCCGCGAGGGGCAGGGCCCCACGTTCATCGAGGCGTTCACCTACCGCATGGGCGCGCACACCACCTCCGACGACCCCACCCGGTACCGCCTGGCCAGCGAGCTGGAGGAGTGGAAGCTGCGCGACCCGATCGCCCGGCTCAAGGCGTACCTGTCGCGCTCCGGCGCGGCCGACGCCGCCTTCTTCGACTCGGTCGAGGCCGAGGCCGACGAGCTCGCCGTGCGCATCCGCCGCGGCACCGTCGAGATGCCCGACCCGCCCGGCTCGGCCATCTTCGACCAGGTCTACGCCGAGCAGACGCCGCACCTGGCCGCCCAGCAGGCGGAGTTCGAGGCGTACCAGGCGAGCTTCGAGGGGGGCGAGGAGCGATGACGCAGACGCTCACCATCGGCAAGGCGCTCAACCTCGGCCTGCGCAAGGCCATGGAGGACGACGCCAAGGTCCTGCTCATGGGCGAGGACATCGGCCGGCTCGGCGGCGTCTTCCGCATCACCGACGGCCTGCAGAAGGACTTCGGCGAGGACCGCGTCGTCGACACCCCGCTGGCCGAGGCCGGCATCCTCGGCACCGCGGTCGGCCTGGCCATGCGCGGCTACCGGCCGGTCTGCGAGATCCAGTTCGACGGCTTCGTCTTCCCCGCCTACAACCAGATCGTCACCCAGGTCGCCAAGATCCACGCGCGCTCCCGCGGGAAGCTGGCCATGCCGATCGTCATCCGCATCCCCTTCGGCGGCGGCATCGGCGCGGTCGAGCACCACAGCGAGAGCCCGGAGGCGTACTTCGCGCACACCCCCGGCCTCAAGGTGGTCGCGGTCAGCAACCCGGTCGACGCCTACTGGAGCATCCAGCAGGCGATCGCCCACCCCGACCCGATCGTCTTCCTCGAGCCCAAGCGGCGGTACTGGGAGAAGGCCGAGGTCGACACCGACGCCTCGCCGGAGCCGCTGTTCGCCTCCCGCGTCGTGCGCGGTGGGGACGACGTCACCGTGCTCGCCTACGGGCCCATGGTGAAGACGGCGCTGCAGGCGGCGGAGGCGGCCGCGGAGGAGGGCCGCTCGCTGGAGGTGGTGGACCTGCGCGCGCTGAGCCCGCTGGACCTGGAGCCGGTGTACGACAGCGTGCGGCGCACCGGGCGCTGCGTCGTCGTCCACGAGGCGCCGGTGACCCTCGGCCTCGGTGCCGAGATCGCCGCGCGGGTCACCGAGACCTGCTTCCACTCGCTGGAGGCGCCGGTGCTGCGGGTGGGCGGCTACGACACCCCGTACCCGCCGTCGAAGCTGGAGGAGGAGTACCTCCCCGACCTCGACCGGGTGCTCGACGCCGTCGACCGCGCGATGGGGTTCTGAGGATGGGTGAGCTGCGCCAGTTCAAGCTGCCCGACGTCGGCGAGGGCCTGACCGAGGGCGAGATCCTGCAGTGGCTGGTCGCCGTCGGTGACACGGTCACCGTCAACCAGCCGCTGTGCGAGGTGGAGACGGCGAAGGCCGCCGTCGAGCTGCCCTCGCCGTGGGCCGGCACGGTCACCGCGCTGCTGCACGAGGCGGGCGACATGGTGGACGTCGGCACGCCGATCATCACCATCGACGTCGGGGGCGACGGGCCGGCTCCCGCCGGGGACACCGCCCCGCCCGCCGCGCAACCCGCCGGCGAGCCGGCCGCGGGGCTGATCGGCGGCGCCGCGCCCGGCGGGCGGACCGCGGTCCTGGTCGGTTACGGCCCCCGCACCACCGAGGCCCGCCGGCGCCCGCGGCGTGCCGTCCACGCGCACCCCGTGCCGACCTCGCTGGCCGGGTCGGCCGACGACGGCTCGCGCGGGACCCCGCTGCTGACCACCGCACCCGACGCGCGCACCAAGCCGGTGCGGCACGGCGGGCTGGAGGTCGGCCGGGCCGCCGAGGCGCACGCCGCCGCGGAGGAGGCCGCGACCGCGCTGGTCGCCGCACCGGGCCGCGGGCGGCCGCGCCCGCTGGCCAAGCCGCCGGTGCGCAAGCTCGCCAAGGACCTCGGCGTCGACCTCACCGCGCTCACCGGCAGCGGACCCGGCGGCGTCATCACCCGTGCGGACGTCGAGGCGGCGGCCGCCGGCCCGACGACGCCGGCGCAGGAGGCGGCCGCCGCGCTCCAGGGAGCCTTCGACACCGGCAGCGCGGGCCTGGCCCAGCGGATCCCGATCAAGGGCGTGCGCAAGCACACCGCCGCGGCGATGGTGGCCAGCGCGTTCACCGCGCCGCACGTCACCGAGTTCCTCACCGTCGACGTGACCCGGATGACGAAGCTGCGCACGCGGCTGGCGGCCCGGCCGGAGTTCGCGGGGCTCAAGGTCAGCCCGCTGCTGTTCGTCGCGAAGGCGCTGCTGCTGGCGGCCCGCCGGCACCCGATGGTGAACAGCTCCTGGGACGAGGCCGCGCAGGAGATCGTCGTCCACGGGCAGGTCAACCTCGGCATCGCCGCCGCCACGCCGCGCGGGCTCGTCGTCCCGAACGTCAAGGACGCCGGCCGGCTGAGCCTCCCCGAGCTGGCCGGCGCGCTCACCGAGCTGACCGAGACCGCGCGCGCGGGGCGCACCGCCCCCGCGGACATGGCCGGCGGCACGATCACGATCACCAACGTCGGGGTGTTCGGCGTCGACACGGGCACGCCGATCCTCAACCCGGGGGAGTCGGCGATCCTGGCCTTCGGGGCGGTCCGCGAGATGCCGTGGGTGCACAAAGGCAAGGTCAGGCCGCGGCAGGTGACGCAGCTGGCGCTGTCGTTCGACCACCGGGTCATCGACGGCGAGCTGGGCAGCCGGTTCCTCGCCGACGTCGGTGCGCTGCTCTCCGACCCCGGCACCGCGCTGGCGTTCTGAGCGCATGACCGACCTGCAGCGGCTGCTGGACTTCGCCGAGCGCTCCGCGGTGCCCGGCGGGTTCGGCTTCCTCGGCGGGGACGGGCAGGTCCTCGCCGAGCGGCCGCTGATGACCTTCATCACCGCCCGCAAGACGCACGTCTTCGGGCTGGCCCAGTTGCTGGGACGGCCCGGGGCGGCCGCCCTCGTGGCGCACGGCGTCGAGGCCCTCACCGACGGGCCGCTGCGGGACGCCGCGCGCGGGGGCTGGTACGCCACGGCGGACGACGACACCAAGTCCGCCTACGTGCACGCCTTCGTCGTCCTGGCCGGGGCGACGGCGACCGCGGTCGGCGCCCCGGGCGGCCGGGAGCTGCTCGACGACGCGCTCGAGGTCTGGCAGACCCGCTTCTGGGACGACGACGCCGGCCTCGCGGTCGAGGAGTGGGACGCCGGCTGGACGACGCTGTCGGACTACCGCGGCGCCAACGCCAACATGCACGGCGTCGAGGCGTCGCTCGCCGCCGCCGACGCGCTGGGCGACGACCCGCGCGCGACCCGGCTGCGCGCCCAGGCCCTGCGCGCCACCGAGCGGCTGGTCCACGGCGAGGCACGGGAGCGCGACTGGCGGCTGCCCGAGCACTTCACCGCCGACTGGACGCCGCTGCCCGGCTACAACCGCGACGAGCCGGCCCACCCCTTCCGCCCGTACGGCGTGACGATCGGGCACCAGTTCGAGTGGTCCCGGCTCGCGCTGCACCTCGCCGCGGTCACGCCCGACCCGCCGTCCTGGCTGCTCGAGGACGCCGTCGCGCTGTTCGACGCGGCGGCGACCCGCGGGTGGGCCGCCGACGGGCACGACGGCTTCCCGTACACGCTGGACTGGGACGATCGGCCGGTCGTGGGTGCCCGCATGCACTGGGTGGTCTGCGAGGCGGTGGCCGCCGCGGCGGCGCTGGCCGCGGTCACCGGCGAGCCCCGCTACGGGGAGCTGGCGCGACGGTGGCGGGCGCACGGCGAGCAGCGGTTCGCCGACCCGGTCACCGGCAGCTGGCACCACGAGCTGACGCCGGCGGGAGAGGTCGCCTCGGGCACCTGGGACGGCCAGCCCGACGCCTACCACCTCGTGCAGATGCTGCTGCTGGCCGAGGGCCGGCCGGTGCGGGGAAGCGTCACGGCCGCGCTGCGCTGAACCGAGACGGACGTGTCCCGTCCGGTTCCCGCGGGTAGGTCGGACGCGACCAGTACCCGAGCAGAGGAGCTGACAGTGGCCAGCGTGCAGGAAGCCATCGACGTCGACGTGCCGATCCGCGTGGCCTACGACCAGTGGACGCAGTTCGAGACCTTCCCGCAGTTCATGGGCGGGGTGGAGCGCATCACCCAGCTCGACGACCGGCACACCCACTGGGTCACCAGCATCGACGGCGTCAAGCGCGAGTTCGACGCGGAGATCACCGAGCAGCGCCCCGAGGAGCGGGTGGCCTGGACCAGCACCAGCGGCGAGGCCAAGCACGCGGGCGTGGTGACCTTCCACCGGCTCGACGACACCAAGACCCGCGTGATGATCCAGATCGACTGGGAGCCGACCGGGATCGTCGAGAAGGCCGGCGCGGCGCTCGGCTTCGACGACCGCCAGGTGAAGGCCGACGCGAAGAGGTTCAAGGAGTTCATCGAGAGCCGCGGCACCGAGACCGGTGCCTGGCGCGGTGAGGTCTCGCGGCCCGACCAGCCGTAGAAGTCCGCCCCACAGCACGAGACGGCGCCCGCCCCCTTCTGCAGGGGACGGGCGCCGTCGTTCGTGGGGCCGCTGGCCGCTACTCCGCGTCGAGGTCCTGGGCGACCAGGCCGGCGATCTGCTCCAGCACGGCGGGGTCGTCGGTGGTCACGACGACCGACGTGCCCTGCTTGGCGCCGAGCGTCATGATCATCAGCGGTGATCCGGCGTCCACCGGCATGCCGCCCTCGGTGGCCAGGGTGACCGGGACCCCGGCCTTGCCGACGGCCTCGGCGATGAGGGCGGCCGGGCGGGCGTGCAGCCCGACGCGGGATCCGACGGTGACGGTCTGACTGGGCATGAGATCTCCTCGCTGCTGGGGCGGTCAGGACTAGCGTGCCCGGTCAGGCGCGGGCCGGCTGGGTGTGGACGGCGGCGTGGGCGTGCTCGAGGTCGACGGCGTCCTCCGGCGCCTCCTCGGCGTCGGACTTGCCGATGCTCTTGGCGATCGTGACCGCGATGCCGCCCACGACGGCGCCGATGGCGATCGCGAGGAGCCACAGGAGGAAGTTGCTGATCGCGAAGAACACGAACACCCCGCCGTGCGGAGCCCGCGCCTGGATGTCCAGGACCGCCACGATGGCGCCGGTCGTCGCGCCGCCGAGCATCATCGACGGGATCACGCGGACCGGGTCGGCCGCGGCGAACGGGATGGCGCCCTCGGAGATGAAGGACAGACCCAGCAGCCAGGCCGCCTTGCCGTTGTCCCGCTCGGCCGGGGTGTAGAGCTTCGGCCGGATCGCGGTGCTCAGCGCCATCGCCAGCGGCGGGACCATGCCGGCGGCCATGACCGTGGCCATGATGACGAACGAGCCGGTGGTCGCCGAGGCCAGGCCCGCGGTGGCGAACAGGTAGGCCGCCTTGTTCACCGGGCCACCGAGGTCGAAGCACATCATCAGGCCGAGGATGATCCCGAGCAGGGCCGCCGAGGTGCCGGTCAGGCTGTTGAGCCAGTTGCCCAGGCCCACGAGGGCGGCGGCCAGCGGGCGGCCGAGCACCATCACCATGATCCCGCTGGAGATGAGTGTGGCCAGCAGGGGGATGATGACCACCGGCTGCAGGCCGCGGACGCCGGCGGGCAGCTTCCACTTGCTGATCCACAGCGCCACCAGGCCGGCCAGGATGCCGCCCACCAGGCCGCCGAGGAAGCCGGCGCCCACCGTCACCGACACCGCGCCGATGACGAACCCCGGCGCGATGCCGGGCCGGTCGGCGATCGCGTAGGCGATGTACCCGGCCAGCGCCGGGACCAGGAAGCCGAACGCCGCCTGGCCGAGCACCGTGCACACCGCGCCCAGGTAGCCGAGGATCCCGAAGCGGAGCTCCTCGGTGTTCGAGCCGACGGGGAGGTCGAACAGCGAGTTGTTGAGCACCCAGCTCAGGGCGTAGCTCTGGCCCTCGACGTCCGGGTTGTCGTTGACGATCTGGTAGCCGCCGAGGGCGAAGCCCAGCGCGATGAGCAGGCCGCCCGCGGCGACGAACGGGATCATGTAGCTCACGCCGGTGAGCAGCCAGCGGCGGATCTCCGCGGCGGTGCTCGGCTTCCCGGCCGCCGCAGCGCCGGTGTCCGCGCCGGCCGCGGCGCCACCGGGCACCCGGCGGGCGTTGGGGTCGTCCGCGGCGGCCAGCGCCTCGCGGATCATGACGTCGGGCTCGTTGATGGCCCGCTTGGTGCCGGACTGGACGAGCGGCTTGCCGGCGAACCGCTCGCGGTCCTTCACGCCGACGTCCACGGCGAAGATCACGGCGTCGGCGGCGCGGATGACGTCGGGCGCCAGCGGCGTGGAGCCCGAGGAGCCCTGGGTCTCGACGTGGACGTCCACCCCCGCGGCCTCGGCGGCGGCGGTGAGCTTGTCGGCGGCCATGTAGGTGTGCGCGATGCCGGTCGGGCAGGCGCTGACCACGACCACGCTGCGCCGGGCGGCGGCCGCCTCGGGCTGGGCGGCCGGGGCCGGGGTGGGCGCGGGGGCGCCGGCCGGGGACCCGACGGGCGCGGCGGCCGGCTCGGGGGCCACGACCTCCTGCACCAGACGGACGACGTCGGCGTCGGAGCCCGCGTCACGCAGCGAGGCGACGAACTCCGGCCGCACCAGCGCCCGGGCCAGGGCGGTCAGCAGCGTGAGGTGGTCGGCGTCCCCGTGGGCGGGGGCGGCGATCAGGAAGACCAGGTCCGCCGGGCCGTCGGGCGCCCCGAAGTCGACCTTGGGCGAGAGCCGGGCGAAGGCCAGCGACGCCTCGGTCACCGCCTCGGAGCGGCAGTGCGGGATGGCGATGCCGCCGGGCAGGCCGGTGGCCGCCTGGGCCTCGCGGGCCAGGGCGTCGTCGGCGAGCGCGTCGGCGCCGGTGGCCCGGCCGGCATCG
Source organism: Geodermatophilus sp. SYSU D00705 (assembly GCF_054050135.1). Lineage (NCBI taxonomy): Bacteria > Bacillati > Actinomycetota > Actinomycetes > Geodermatophilales > Geodermatophilaceae > Geodermatophilus > Geodermatophilus sp. SYSU D00705. Next base: position 9,067 of record NZ_JBJGYT010000005.1, read on the forward strand.
GCGACCAGCGCGGCCAGCCGGCGGACGACGGTGTGCTTGTCGGCGCCGAGATCGGCGTCGAGTGCCACCAGGTCGGGGGTGATCAGGTCGGGCATGGCTTGCCTCTCCGGGAGGGCCTCAGCGGACGTCGCGGCCGGCGGCCGGGACGGTGGTGCGGGACGTGCCGGGCGGTACGGGAGCAGACGCGGGGCCGCGGACGGCGTGCACCGCGACGGCGGCACGGTCGACCTGGGCCGGGGTGGGGACGGCGGACCCGGGCAGCGACGCGCTGGCCGCCCCGTAGGCGACGGCCGAGCGCAGCCGCTCGTCCGCCGGGGCGCCGGTCAGGTCGGCCAGCAGGTGGCCGGCGAGGCTGCAGTCCCCGGCGCCGACGGTGCTGCGGACGGCGATCGGCGGCGGGGTCGCCGACCAGACCCCCTCCGCACCGGAGAGGAGGGCGCCGTCGGCACCCAGGGTCAGCAGCACCTCCCCGACACCGCGCCCGTGCAGCGTGGCGACGGCGGCCAGGGCGGCGTCCCGGTCGGCGGTCAGCTCCGCCTCCGTGGCCCCGGCCAGCTGGGCCAGCTCCTCGGCGTTGGGCTTGAGCAGGTCCGGAGCGGCGTCCGGGCCCGCGGCCAGCAGCGCCAGCAGCGGGGCCTCGGAGGTGTCGACGGCGATCCGGGCGCCGGTGTCGCGCAGCGAGCGGACCAGGTCGGCGTACCAGTCGACCGGCGTGCCCGGCGGCAGCGAGCCGGACAGCACCACCCAGCGCGCGCCGGCGGCGTGCTCGTGCAGGGCGGCGGCCAGCGCGGCCCGGGTGCCGGCGTCGAGCTCGGCGCCGGGTTCGTTGAGCTTCGTGGTGGTGCCGTCGGGCTCGGCGAGGGTGTAGTTGGTGCGCACCGGGCTGCCGATCGGCACCGAGGCCAGCGGGAGGCCCAGCCGGTGCAGCGCGGCCACGATCGGGTCGTCGTCGCCCGCGGGGAGCACGGTCACGACGTCGGCGCCGGCCGCGGCGACCGCCCGCGCGACGTTGACCCCCTTGCCGCCGGGCTCGGTGGAGCTCGGCGCGAGGCGGACGACGCTGCCGCGCTCCAGCGGCCCGGGCAGCGCGAGGGTGCGGTCGAGGCTCGGGTTCGCGGTCAGGGTGACGATCCGGCCGGCGACCGGGCCCGTGGCGGGCCGCGCGAGCTGGGCGCTCATGCGACCACGACCTCGACGCCGGCGTCCTCCAGGCGGGCGACCGCGGTGGGGTCGGCGTCGGAGTCGGTGACCAGCACGTCGACGTCGGCCGGGGTGGCGAAGCGGACCAGGTGCTCCCGGCCCAGCTTGCTGCTGTCGGCCAGGACGACGACCTTCTGCCCGGCCCGCGTCATGGCCCGCTTGACCGACGCCTCGGCCTCGTCCGGGGTGGAGAAGCCGTGGTCGGGGGAGATGCCGTTGGTGCCCAGGAAGGCGACGTCGACCCGCAGGTCGGCCAGGGTGGTGACGGCCTGCTCGCCGACCGCGCACTGGGTGATGCCCCGGACCCGGCCGCCGACGACGTACAGCGACAGGCCCGGCATGGTGCCCAGCCGGGCGGCGATGGGCACCGAGTGGGTGGCCACGAACAGCCGCCGGTCGCTCGGCAGGAGCTCGGCCAGCGCGGCGGTGGAGCTGCCGCCGTCGAGCAGCAGGCTGCCGTCGGCGCCCGGGAGCAGGTCGAGGGCGGCGGCGGCGATCTTGCGCTTCTGCTCGCTGCGGGTACCGTGCCGCTCCCCGAGCGCCGTCTCGACGTAGGTGAGCGCCCCGGTCGGCACGGCGCCGCCGTGCACGCGGCGGAGCATCCCGGCCCGCTCGAGGACGGCGAGGTCGCGGCGCACCGTCTCGGTGGTGACGCCGAACTCCTCGGCGAGCGCGGTCACCGCGACGCGGCCACGATCGGCGACCAGCCCGGCGATGGCCTGTTGCCGTTCCTCTGCGTACACGACCCGCCTCCTCTCCGTGCCCGGTTGTGTGGGTTTGCGGTTGTGATGGTGTTGTTCTACGTCCGATCCATTGACAAGTCAACACATTTCCGTGACCGTGGTCACCAGAAGGCTCCGGCCGCCGCGCTCCTGTCCCCTCGTCCGCCAAGGCAGGTACCCATGTCCACCACCGCTCCCACCACCGTCACCCCCTCGCCCACCGGCGGGCCCACCGTGCTCCCGGGTACGCCCGTCGTCCCCGGCGTCGCGTACGGCCCCGTGGTACGGCCCTCCGGTGCGGTGCTCCTGCCCGCCGACGAGGGGGAGGTCGTCCGCGAGGAGGAGCGCGCGGGGGAGAAGGAGCGCTTCACCGCAGCCGCGGGCCTGGTCGCCGAGCGGCTGTCCGAGCGCGCGTCCGGGGCGACCGGCGTGAGCGCCGAGGTGCTGGCCGCCACCGCCGGCCTGGCCCGGGACCGCGGGCTGCTGTCGGCCGTGGAGCAGCGCATCGCCGCCGGCACCCCGGCCGCGGTGGCGACCGTGCAGGCCGCCCAGCAGTTCGTCGACCTGTTCACCGGCCTCGGCGGGCTCATGGCCGAGCGGGTCACCGACGTCCGCGACATCCGCGACCGGATCGTCGCCGCGCTCACCGGGCAGGGTGAGCCGGGTGTGCCGAGCCCGGCCGTGCCGTCGGTCCTGCTCGCCGACGACCTGGCGCCCGCCGACACCGCCGGCCTCGACCCGACCCGCGTGATCGGACTGGCCACCCGCCTGGGCGGCACGACCAGCCACACCGCGATCATCGCCCGCCAGCTCGGCCTGCCCTGCGTGGTCGCGGTGGGCGGCCTCGACGACGTCCCCGCGGGGGCGACCGTCCTGCTCGACGGCGAGCACGGCACGGTCACCGTCGACCCCGACCCCGAGGAGGCGCGCGGTCGGGTGGCGGCCGCCCGCGCGGCGGCCGCGGCGCTGGCCGGCTACCGCGGTCCGGGCGCGACCCGGGACGGCGTGGCGGTCAAGGTGCTGGCCAACGTGCAGGACGGCGCCGGGGCCCGGGCCGCCGTCGAGGCCCACGCCGAGGGTGTCGGCCTGCTCCGCACCGAACTCGCCTTCCTCGGCCGCGCGGAGGAGCCCTCGGTGGAGGAGCAGGCCCGCGGCTACGCCGAGGTGTTCGCCGCCTTCGAGGGGCGGCGCGTCGTCGTGCGCACCCTGGACGCCGGGTCGGACAAGCCGCTGGCCTTCGCCACGGCCCCGGACGAGGCCAACCCCGCGCTCGGCGTCCGCGGGCTGCGCGTCGCCCGCCGCGACCCCGGCCTGCTGGAGCGGCAGCTCGACGCGATCGCCGAGGCCGCCCGGCGGACCGGCGCCGAGCCCTGGGTGATGGCGCCGATGGTGGCCACGGTCCCGGAGGCGGCCGAGTTCGCCCGGCTGGTCCGCGACCGCGGGCTCGTCCCCGGCGTGATGATCGAGGTGCCGTCGGCGGCCCTGCAGGCCGACCGGCTGCTGCAGCACGTGGACTTCCTGTCGATCGGCACCAACGACCTGTCCCAGTACGCGCTCGCCGCCGACCGGCTCTCCGCCGACCTCGCCGACCTCACCGACCCCTGGCAGCCGGCGCTGCTCGAGCTGGTCCGGCTGACCGCGGCCGCCGGGGCCCGTGCCGGCCGGTCGGTGGGTGTCTGCGGCGAGGCGGCGGCCGACCCGCTGCTGGGGTGCGTCCTCGTCGGCCTCGGCGTGACCTCGCTGTCGTGCGCGGCGTCGTCGATCGCGGGCGTCGGTGCCCGCCTGGCCACGGTCGACCTCGACACCTGCCGGCGGGCCGCGGAGGCGGCGCTGGCCACCGACGATCCCCAGGCGGCGCGGGCCGCGGCGCGGGCGGTGCTGACCGTGGAGTGAGGGCGACATCACCCCGGCGGGTGATGATCCGTCACCGTGTCACGCCGTCTTCCTACGGATCGTCGGAATACTCTGGCTCGTACCTGCTTTACTACAGGTGGCAGACCCCGACACCGAGAGAAGGCACCAGGCGATGAACACCGTGACCTCCAGCTGGCGGCGGCGTCGGCAGGTGGCGCGCACGCGCCGGGCGCTGGAGCGTGCCCTCGCGCGCAGCAGCAGTCCGTCGATGCGCGACGAGCTGCTGACGATGGCGAACGGCAGCGGCTACGCCCGCTGAACCAGCCGCGACACACGCGACCCCGGCCTCCGTCTGGAGACCGGGGTCGTCTGCTGTCCGGGCTCAGTGCACGCCGTGGACGACGGCGTGCCCCCGGCCGCGGGCGATCATGGCGCGGTTCACCGGCAGGGTGACGACGAACGCGACGACCAGCGAGCCGGCCAGCGTGAGCCAGAAGAAGGCGCTCGTGACGCCGGCGTCCATGGCGCCGGGCACCGAGACCATGACCGCGTTGTCGACGACCTCCATCACGGCGATCGACACGGTGTCGGCGGCCAGGGCGATCCGCAGGGCGCGGCGGAACGGCAGGCCGGCGCGCAGCACCCCGCGCATCGTCAGGGCGTAGCCGAAGACGAAGGCCAGGGTCACCGACAGGGCGACGGTGGCGCCGTCGTGCAGGCCGATCGAGGTGCCGATGACCATGCCGAGCACCTCGCCGATGGCGCACCCCGTCAGGCAGTGCAGCGTCGCGGAGGCGGCCATCGCCCAGGAGGTGCCGGACCCGTGGTCCTGCCCGGCGGCCTGCTGGTCGGAGTGGTGGTGCGGGGCGGTCTCCATCGAGACCCACCTCCTCGTCCGTGTCGGTCGATTCATACCCCCCTGGGGTATCAACCGTTGTACTCCCGGCCGGACGGCGGGGCAAGAGGAAGCGCCTCCCCCCTTCGGGTCCTCTCCCTCAACCGCCGGCGCCGGGGTGCCGATCGACCACCTGTGAGAACCGAGGGCCGGCGCCGGACGCGCGCCGCAGGGTGCCGCCCGCCGGCGGGGGCCCGATGAGCGTCGTCCCGCCGCCGGAGGCTCGCGAGACCTCCGGGGCGACCACCGGGCTCCTGCTCGGGTACGTCCGCACCCGCGCGGGCGAGGCCGCGGTCCAGGAGGTCCTGCGCCGGGCGGGGGTCACCTCCACCGCCGAGCAGCTCTCCAGTGCCGCCCACTGGACCAGCTACGCCACGCGCGTGCGCCTGTTCGCGGCCGCCACGGAGGTGCTCGGTGCGCCCGACACCATGTTCCGGGTCGGGCGCGAGGCGCTCGCCCACGGGGTGAACCCCGCGCTGGTCCTCGTGGTCCGGGCCATGGGCTCGCCGCAACAGGTCTACCGGCAGCTGCCGCGCGCGGTCGCGAAGTTCTCCACCACCTCCACGATGGAGATCGTCGAGATCGGCCCCGGCCACGCCACGATCCGCTACACCCTGAACCCCGGCTACGCCCACTCGCGGCTGGACTGCGACTACGCGCGCGGCCTCATCGGCATGGTGCCGACGATCTTCGGGGACGCCCCGGCGGAGGTGCTGCACGACGAGTGCGAGTCCGACGGTCACCCCGCCTGCGTCTACCACCTGACGTGGGCACACCGCCGGCGGTGGCGCCGGCGCCGGCGGGCGTCCGAGGTCGCCTCCGAGCTGCAGGCGCTGCGCGGGCAGCTGCGCATCCTCCAGGCCGCGGCCACCGACCTGGTGGCCAGCGACGACGTCGCCACCGTGCTGCACCGCATCGTCAACCGGGCCGCGGAGGCGGTGCTCGCCCCCGGCTACGTGCTCGCGGTGGCCGACCCGACCGGCGGTCCCGGCCTGGTGCACAGCGCCGGCCTGCCGCCGGACGAGGTGGACGCACTCACCGCCGTGCTGCTGTCCGGGGCGGCCCCGGGGCCGAACGTGGTGGCGGTCGACGTCGCCTCGGCCCGCCGCACCCACGGCCGGCTCGCGGCCGTCTTCCCGCCCGGGGACGGCGCCCTGGGGCACGAGCGCGACATGCTCGCCGCCTACGCCGGCCACGCCGCGGCCGCGCTGGACCTGCTGCTCGCCCTCGAGGACACCCGCCGGGAGGCGCACCGGGCCGGCGCGCTGCTGACGCTGGCCCACGAGCTGGCCGGCACGGAGGACGCCGCGGCGGTCTGCACCGTCGTCGCCCAGGCTCTGCCCCGCATCGTCGGCTCCGACAGCGGCGCCATGCTGCTCTGGGAGCCGGGGAGCGGCTCACTCGTGCCGGCGGCGGCCACCGGGCACCTCGGGCGCGGGGACGAGCTCCTGCTGGCGAGCACGTTGCGCGCGGAGGACACCCCCGAGCTGGTCGGGATGCTCACCGACCGGGAGCCGCTGGTGCTCGACGCCGCGGCCTGCAGCCCCGGCCTGGGCGCGCTGCTGGACGGGCTCGGCGTCACCCACGTCGTCGCCGTCCCACTCCTGGCCGGGCGCACCTTCCTGGGCGTCGCCACCGCCGGCTGGGCGGCCGGCCGGCACCCCGCGCGTCTGGACGGCGACGTGCTCGCCCGCCTGCGCGGCGTCGGCGACCAGGCCTCGACGGCGCTGCAGAAGGCCCGGCTGCTGGAGACCGTCCGACACCAGGCCACCCACGACGCGCTGACCGGCCTGCCCAACCGGGTGCTCTTCCTCGAGCGGCTGGGCAGCGCGCTGGCCGCCACCGGCCCCGACCAGCACGCGGCGGTGCTCTTCTGCGACCTCGACCGGTTCAAGGCGGTCAACGACTCGCTCGGTCACGCCGCCGGCGACGAACTGCTCCGCCAGGTCTCGGCCCGGCTGCGGGCGGCGGTCCGCCCCGGCGACACCGTGGGCCGGCTCTCCGGCGACGAGTTCGCCGTTCTCCTGCCCGGCCTCGCCCAGCCCGAGGACGCCGACCGCGTCGTGGCCCGCGTGCTGCGCTGCTTCGACGACACCTTCCGGCTGGAGGGCACCCAGGTCGCCGTCGGCACCAGCGTGGGGGTCGCCGTCCACAGCGGGGAGTGGGGCCGGCCCGACGCGCTTCTGCGCGACGCCGACGCGGCGATGTACCGGGAGAAGCACGCGGGACGGGCCCGCGCGGACGACTCCGAGGGCTGAGCCCTACGACCGCAGCCGGGCGCGCAGCGCCGCCTGCTCCTCCGGCCCGAAGCCGTGCTCGGTGAGCCAGCCCAGCGGGCCGCCGTGCCGGTCGTCGAGCAGGGACAGCAGCCGGTCCATCGTCTCCGCCCGCGGCGTGTGGACGGCGACGTCGCGGCGGGTCATGTCCTCCGCGTACGTGGGCGAGGCGGCCAGCTTGGCGACGAGGGCGTCGATCACCTCGGCGGTCAGCGCGTAGTCGGCCACGATCTCCTCGTGGGGGACGCCGGCCGCGGCCAGCGCGAACATCGACACGACGCCGGTGCGGTCCTTTCCCGCCGCGCAGTGCACCACGGCGGCGCCCCCGGTGCCCGCGGCGAGCGCGCGCAGCGCACCCAGCACGTTCTCCGGCCGGTGGGCCAGGTAGCCGAGGTAGGAGCGCACCGCCGGCGGCTCGTCCGCGTCGTGCTCGGCGACCTGGCGCGGCAGGAGCGACTCCGCCCAGTCCGCGGGGAGGTCGGGCACCTCGGCCTCCTCCACCGCGAAGACGTCAGTGTGGTGCCCACGCTCGGGCAGCAGGGTGAAGTGCCGGTGGGTGACGCCCGGCAGCGCGCGCAGCGGGCCGCGGCCCTCGAGCAGCACCTCGGCGGTGGTGCGCAGGTCGATGACCTCGGTCAGCCGCACCTGGTCGACCAGCCGGCGGACGTCGGCGTCGCTCAGCGTCTGCAGGTTGTCGCTGCGCAGCACCCGCCCGGGCAGTGTCGTCCCGCCGTCGTGCGTGGGCAGGCCGCCGAGGTCGCGGGTGTTCGTCGTCCCGTCGAGCCGCAGCCAGCGGTCGGTGCGCGTGGTGGTCACCTCCCGACGGTACGACCCGCCGGGGACGCCGCGGCGACACCGCCGGGGACGGCGAGCAACGCCCCGGTGACGCCCAGCAGCCGCTCGCGGAGGACCGCGCCGCGACGGGCGAACCCGCGCTGGGCGGCCGCGTACTCCGCCCGCCCCTCCGGCGTCTCGATGCGGACCGGCGCGCGCCCGTAGCCGCGCAGGTCGTAGGGGGAGGCGCGCATGTCCAGCTCGCGCACGTCCCGGGCCAGCTCGAAGCAGTCCAGCAGCAGCTCGCCGGGGACGGCGGGACCCAGCTTGGCGGCCCACTTGTACAGGTCCATGTTCGCGTGCAGGCACCCCGGCTGCTCCAGCTCCGGCTGGGTCGCGCGGGTGGGTGTGAGCTGGTTGAGGCCCACCGCCGCGGGGGTGAAGAAGCGGAAGGCGTCGAAGTGGGTGCACCGCACCGGGTGCGCCTCCACCACGGCGTCCGTGCCGGCCTGGCCCAGCCGCAGCGGCAGCGGGTGCCGGTGCTGCTCCTGCCGGTAGACCATCGCCCACTCGTGCAGCCCGAAGCAGCCGGAGTGGGCCGGCCGCGAGGCGGTGGCGGCCAGCAGCCGGTGCACGAAGCCGACGGTGTCCCCGCGGTCGGCCAGGAACGCCGTCCCGTCGAGGGTGGCGGCCCCGTCGTCGTCGGTGCGGTACCAGCGCCACGCCGCGTGCGGAGCGGGGACGCCGTCCGACGGCCCCAGGGTGGTGCCGGCGCCGGGGTGCCAGCGGCGCAGCACCGACGGGCGGGTGCCGTAGTACTCGTAGAGGAAGTCCTCCACCGCGTGCCGCTGGCCGGTCACCCGGCGGGCGCGGTGGCCGGCGGTCAGCGCGTCGGCCCGCTCCGCGTGCACCCGGGCCCGCTCCTGCCAGACCTCGGGGGGCAGGTGGACGGGCTCGGGGCGCACCCGTCCAGGGTAGGCGGGGAGCCCTTCGCCCCTGTCCGGCTCCCGCGGCCACGCCGACCCTCGACCCATGGCGACCAAGCCACTCCGCTGCCGGTTCGGCTTCCACGCCTACGTCCGCCGGCACCCGCCGGGGGAACGCGCCGAGGGGCCCGACCACCAGGTGTGTCGGTCGTGCGGGCGGCAGCGGCACCTGACGACCGAGGGCGTCCCGCCCGGCTTCGTCGGCGGGTGACCCGGCGCGCCCCTCGTCAGTGGGCGCTCCACCCGCCGTCCATGACCAGCGAGCTGCCGGTGACCGAGGCGGCCGCGGGGGAGCACAGGTAGGCGACCGCCTCGGCCACCTCCGCCGGCTCGATGAGCCGCTTCACCGCGGCCGGGGCGAGCATCACCTGCTCCACCACCTCGTCCTCGCTCAGCCCGTGTGCCTTCGCCTGGTCGGCGATCTGCCCCTCCACCAGCGGCGTCCGGACGTAGGCGGGGTTCACGCAGTTGGAGGTGACCCCGTGCGGGGCGCCCTCCAGCGCGATGACCTTCGACAGCCCCTCCAGGCCGTGCTTGGCGGTGACGTACGCGCTCTTGTACGCCGAGGCCCGCAACCCGTGGATCGAGCTGACGTTCACGATCCGGCCCCAGCCGCGGCCGTACATGTGCGGGAGCGCGCCGCGGACCAGCCGGAACGGCGCCTCGAGCATCAGCCGGATGATCAGCGAGAACCGGTCGACGGGGAACTCGTGCAGCGGGGCGACGTGCTGCAGCCCCGCGTTGTTGACCAGGACGTCGACGTCCAGGTCGAGGGAGTCGATGCCGTCCAGGTCGGTCAGGTCCGCGGCCAGCGCGGTGCCGCCGACCGTCGCGGCCACGTCCTTCGCCGCCTGGGCGTCCCGGTCCAGCACGACGACGGACGCCCCTGCCGCGGCCAGTCGTTCCACGCAGGCGCGGCCGATGCCCGACGCCCCTCCCGTGACCAGTGCCCGTCGTCCCGCCAGCGTGCCCGTCGCCTCCATGACCGTCACCGTGGCACAGCCTCGGATGGTGGGCCACGTCACGGGGCCCTAGCGTCGATCCCGACCGTTCCGGAACTGCACGACGAGGAGACCGCATGTCCGCGCCCGCGCAGTCCGCCGCACCCTCGGGCTCGAACTTCGCCCGGGTGGTCGGTGCGAGCATCATCGGCACGACCGTCGAGTGGTACGACTTCTTCCTCTACGGCTCGGCCGCCGCGCTCGTCTTCGGCCCGCTCTTCTTCCCGGAGCAGGACGACTTCGTCGGCGTCCTCGCCGCGTTCGCGACCTACGCCGTCGGCTTCTTCGCCCGGCCCGTGGGTGCGCTCGTCTTCGGCCACTTCGGCGACCGGCTCGGCCGCAAGAAGTTGCTGGTGATCTCGCTGATGATGATGGGCGGGGCCACCTTCTGCATCGGCCTGCTGCCCACCTACGGCTCCGTCGGCGTGCTGGCGCCGGTGCTGCTCATCGCGCTGCGGCTGGTCCAGGGCTTCGCCCTCGGCGGCGAGTGGGGCGGCGCGGTCCTCATCGTCTCCGAGCACGGGAAACCCGAGAACCGCGGCTTCTGGGCCTCCTGGCCGCAGGCCGGCGCACCGGCGGGCAACCTGCTGGCCACCGGCGTCCTCGCGCTGCTGGCCACCTTCCAGTCCGACGAGGCGTTCGAGGCCTGGGGCTGGCGGATCCCGTTCCTGCTCTCCGCAGTGCTGATCCTGGTCGGCCTGTGGGTGCGGCTGACGGTGAGCGAGTCGCCGGTCTTCCTCGAGGCCCAGCGGGAGGCCGAGGCCAAGGCCGCCGCGAGCGGGGTGGCCGAGAAGGCGCCGATCGTCACCGTGCTCACCCGGTACAAGCGCGAGGTGCTCACCGCCATGGGGGCACGGATCGCCGAGAACGTCTCGTTCTACCTGCTGACCGCCTTCAGCCTCACCTACCTGACCAACGTCGAGGGGATGGACTCCTCCTTCGCCCTCAACGCGGTGCTCATCGCCTCGGCCGTGCACCTGGTGACCATCCCGCTGTGGGGGGCGCTGTCGGACCGGATCGGCCGCAAGCCGGTCTACCTCTTCGGCGCCCTGGGCGTCGGGGTGTGGGCGTTCGCCTTCTTCGGCCTGCTCGACACCGGCGACTTCTTCCTCGCCGTCGTCGCGATCACCGTCGGGCTGCTGTTCCACGGCGCCATGTACGGGCCGCAGGCGGCGTTCTTCTCGGAGCTGTTCGGCACCAAGGCGCGCTACACCGGCGTCTCGATCGGCGCGCAGCTCGCTTCCCTGGTGGCCGGCGCTCCGGCTCCGCTGATCGCCTTGGCCCTGCTGGGCAGCTTCGACGACCCGAACGAGTTCGCCGTGGCGCTGTACATCGTCGCCTGCGCGGTCGTCACGCTGCTCGCCGTCGCCACCTACGGCGAGACGGGCCGGCGCGACCTCGCCGCGGACAAGGCCGTCGTCGTGAAGGACCGCTCCGGCACGTCGGTCTGACGACGCGGGCCGGGCCGGCACGCCGCCACGGCGGCGCGCCGGCCCGGGTGAGCCGGCGGCTCAGGACGCCGCGTTGCCCGGCCGGGCCGTGGTGTCGTCGCGCTGGGCCTCCTCGTCGGTGGTCAGCGTGGTGTCCTGCGCGCCGCCGTCGGGGCGGTCCTCGCCGGGGACGCCGTCGACGAGGTTGCCGCTGCTCGGGCCGTCGGAGATGTCGTCGCCCTCGTGGTAGCCGGTCGGGTCGGGTGCGCTCATGCTGTTCCTCCTGGTGGTCGTGGCTCAGACGCTGCCGCCGGGCCCGCCGCGCTCGGCGCGCGCCGGGTCGCTGTCGGCCTTGGCGGGCAGGTCGTCGGGCTGCGCGGCGTCGCGTTCCACCGCCTCCTCGCGGGTGAGGGGCACGTCGTCGAAACCGGACCCGGTGCTGCTGTTGTCCCCTGTGCCCGACGCGGTCGGGACGTCCTGCTGGATCCGGTCGCTGCCCTGTGGGTCGCTCACGGTGGCCTCCTGTGCGACGGCGGTGTCACCCGGAGCCTTGCCCGTCGCCGAGCACCCGAAAACGACCGGCGGCCGCCGTCCGGGGGGACGACGGCCGCCGGGACGCGGGCAGCGGCTCAGCGCAGGCCTGGACGGCACCTGGCCGCGGTGTCGTCCGGAGGACGACGAAGTGCTCAGAACGCGGCCTCGTCGACCTCCATGAGGGCGTTGTCGGTCTGCTCGACGACGACCCGGTCCGAGGCCAGCCGGGGCAGCACCTGGCTGCAGAAGAACCGGGCGGCGGCGAGCTTGCCCTCGTAGAAGTGCCTGTCCTTCTCGCCCACCTCGCCGGCGAGGGCGGTCAGCGCCACCTCGGCCTGGCGGACCAGGAGCCAGGCGGTGACCAGGTCGCCGGTGGCCAGGAGCAGGCGGGAGGTGTTCTGGCCGATCTTGTAGAGGTTGGTGACGTCCTGCTGGGCGGCGGTCAGGTGGCCGAACATCGCCGTGAGCATCGACTGGACCTCGCCGAGGGCGGCGCCCAGCAGCGCCCGCTCCTCCTTGAGCCGGTCGTCGCCGGCCTCGACCGTGGCCTTGATCTGCGTGGCGAGCCAGGTGAGCGCGACGCCGCCGTCCTTCACGATCTTGCGGAAGAAGAAGTCCTGACCCTGGATCGCGGTGGTGCCCTCGTAGAGCGTGTCGATCTTGGAGTCGCGGATGTACTGCTCGATCGGGTAGTCCTGCAGGAAGCCCGAGCCGCCCAGGGTCTGCAGCGACTCGGCGGTGAGCAGCTGGGTGGCCCGCTCGGAGCCGAAGCCCTTCACCACCGGCAGCAGCAGGTCGTTGACCCGCGCGGCCAGGGTGGCGGCCTCGCTGCCGTCGGTGCCCGCCGCCTCGGCCTCGGTCACCTGGTCGCGGAAGCTGGCGGCGTACAGGTACAGCGCACGCATGCCCTCCGCGTAGGACTTCTGCAGCATCAGCGAGCGGCGGACGTCGGGGTGGTGGGTGATGGTGACCCGGGGTGCGTCCTTCGACGTCGCGGTCAGGTCGGCGCCCTGGACGCGGGTCTTCGCGTAGTCGAGGGCCACCTGGTAGCCGGCCGACAGGGTGGCGATCGCCTTGGTGCCGACGAACATCCGGGCGTACTCGATGACCTTGAACATCTGCGCGATGCCGTCGTGCACGTCGCCGACGAGCCAGCCCTTCGCCGGCACCGGGCCGTCGCCGAAGGTGACCTCGCAGGTGGTGGACACCTTGAGGCCCATCTTCTTCTCGACGTTGGTCACGTAGGCGCCGTTGCGCTCCCCGAGCTCGCCGGTCGCGAGGTCCACGTGGAACTTGGGGACGACGAACAGCGACAGGCCCTTGGTGCCCGGCCCGGCGCCCTCGGGGCGGGCCAGCACCAGGTGGACGATGTTGTCCGACAGGTCGTGCTCGGCGGAGGTGATGAACCGCTTCACGCCGGTGAGGTGCCAGGAGCCGTCGGGCTGCTGCACCGCCCTGGTGCGGCCGGCGCCGACGTCGGAGCCGGCGTCGGGCTCGGTGAGCACCATCGTGGCGCCCCAGCCCCGGTCGATCATGAGGCGGGCCAGCTGCTTCTGGTCCTCGGTGCCCAGGTCGAACAGCGTCTGGGCGAAGGCCGGGCCGGAGCCGTACATGAACACCGCGGGGTTGGCGCCGAGGACCATCTCGAAGGCGCCCCAGGTCAGGGCGGCGGGGGCGCCGAAGCCACCGAGCTCCTCGGAGAGGTCCAGGCGGTACCACTCGCCGGCGTGCAGGGCCTGGACCGAGTGCTTGAACGACTGGGGCAGGGTCACGGAGTGCGTCGCCGGGTCGAAGACGGGCGGGTTGCGGTCGGCGTCGGCGAAGGAGGCCGCGATCGGGCCCTCGGCCAGCCGGCGGATCTCGGCGAGGACGCCGCGCGCGGTCTCGGCGTCCATCTGCTCGAACGGGCCGGTGCCGAACCGCTCCTTGGTGTCGAGGAACTCGAAGAGGTTGAACTCGAGGTCCCGCAGGTTCGCGGTGTAGTGGCCCATGTGTCGTGCTCCCGTGTCCGTGACCGACGGGTTCGTACCCGCGGGTAACAAACGGTATTACCGGCCGGTAACCGGAGCAAGCAACTCCACCCGGAGGGTGCCCGCGGGCCGCTCACGAGGTGGTTGACCCCCCTCTCTGGGCGGCTGGACACTGGCCGCCTCATGGAGGGGGACCTGCCATGGCATGGAGCCTGAAGGGCAGCTACGCCGAGACCTGCTCCTGCGAGCTGATGTGCCCCTGCAACCTCTCGTTCGACCACGGGGCCACGTACGACTACTGCCGGGCGACGCTCGGCTTCGACATCCGCGAGGGCGAGGTCGACGGCACCGACGTCCGGGGCCGCAGGGTGGTGCTGATCATCGACACCCCCAAGGTCATGACCGACGGCAACTGGCGGCTCGGGATGTTCGTCGACGACCAGGCCAGCGACGAGCAGTTCGACGAGCTGGTCAAGGTCTTCGGGGGTCAGCTCGGTGGCCCGATGGCGGCGATGGCCCCGCTCGTGGGCGAGGTCGTCGGTGTCGAGCGGGCGGCGATCGAGATGCGCGACGACGGTCTGCTGCACAGCGTGCGTGTCGGGGACGCGATCGACTTCGAGATCGAGGACATCGTCCCCTTCGGGTCCGAGGACGGGCGCCCGGTCCGCTTCGACGGCGCATTCCACCCGGTCGCGTCGAACCTGGTGGCGGCAGAGGCGCGGCGGTCACGCATCGATGCCTTCGGCATCTCGTACGAGGGCAAGACCGGCCTGTCCACCGCCGAGTTCTCCTGGTCCGCCTGATCCGATGAGCGTCGAGGCGCGAGAACGCCTTCCCGGCGACGGCCTCGCGCCCGCCTTCGCCGCCGTCCGCGCCCGGGTCGGGCTCGTCGCCGTGCTGTTCGCCCTCGCCGGCGTCGGCTGGTGGTGGACGGTCCGGCAGATGCGGGGCATGGACGACGGGCCCTGGACCGGTCTGGGGACGCTGGGCTGGTTCCTCGGGGTCTGGGTCGTGATGATGGCCGCGATGATGTTCCCGTCGGTCGCACCGACCGTCGCCCTGTACTCGCGCATGACCCGGCAGCGGTCCCCGCTCTCGCCCCTGCTGTTCACGGCGGGCTACCTGCTCACGTGGGCCACCGCCGGCCTGGTGGCGTTCGGGCTCCTGACCGCCCTGGACCGGTTCCTGGGCGACGTGCTCGCGTTCGACCGCGCGGGCCGGTGGGTCGCGGGCGCCACGCTCGTCGTCGCGGCCGTCTACGAGCTGACCCCGCTGAAGGACGTCTGCCTCGGGAAGTGCCGGAGCCCGCTCGGCTTCGTGCTCGGCTCGTGGCGGGAGGGGCGGTCGGGAGCGCTCCGCATGGGCGCGAAGAACGGCGCCTGGTGCGTCGGCTGCTGCTGGGCGCTGATGGCCTCGCTGTTCGCCCTGGGGGTCATGAGCGTCGTGTGGATGGCGGTGGTCGCCGGCCTGATCGCGATCGAGAAGACCCTGCCGTGGCGCCGGACGGCGACCTACGGGACGGCGGCCCTGCTGCTCGCCCTCGGCGTGCTGGTGCTCGCCGCCCCCGACGTGGTCCCGGCCCTCACCGTGCCCGGCGGCGACATGGCCGGCGAGATGCCGGCCATGGGCTCCTGACGCCGGCCGGTCAGCGGTTGCGCCGCCGGGCGCGCAGCACGAGGCTGCTCAGCCACCCCACCAGCCCGCCGAGGACGGCGGCGAGGAGCAGCGCCACGACCAGCGGGGCGTCGACGTTGCCGAAGACGAGGCTCACGTCGACGGTCTGGGTGTTGAAGACGACGAACAGCACCAGGATGACGGTGACGAACAGCAGGAGGGCCAGCGCCAGCGTGCGCCCGATGGTCCGGCCGGTGCTGCGCGCGGGCGTCGAGCGGCCGGCAGCGGCGGGCGCCGGGGAGCCGCCCGCCGCGCCGGTGGTCCCGGAGCTGGTGCCCGGCGTGCCGGCACCGGCCCCGGTCGAGGTGGCCAGGGGGTCGACGGGGGAACCGGGGAACGTCACGCCGAGGAGTCTGCCGCCGTCCCCCGGTGTACGTCACCGCCCGGCGTCGGGCTCGCTCTCCGCCGGGGGGTAGCTCGGGCCGGCGGCCCCGGAGGCGGAGCCCTCGCTGCCGCCCTGGGACTCCGGGTCGGCCGGCGGGGCGACCTCCGCGCCGAGGGGCTGGGCGTCGCGGTCCTCGGAGGGCTCGGGCATCGTCACGCCCCGAGTCTCCGGCGGCGACAGCCGGACGGCGACCGCAGCGGTGGGCCGGCGCTGCGCACTGCCGGTCCACCTCGTGCACTGCGGGTGGTGCAACCGGCAACGCACGGGGAACGCCGGCGGTGCGGCCGACGACGTCACAGGTAGGCAGGGTCCGGGGCGCGCGGGGCGGCAGACTGCTGGGACGATCCCTCGAGCCCGGGAGCTGCCCGTGACACCCACCCCGCGTTCCTTCTCCGCCGAGGCGACGGCGCACGCCGCCCGCGGCGCCCGCCTCGACCTCGCCGCCGACCGGCACGAGGCGGTCGGCGCCGTCCTGGGCGAGATGTACGCCCTCATCGACCGGCTGGACGACGTCCCGCTGGGGGAGACCCCGCCGGCCACCGCCTTCGACGCCCGCTGGGAGGCCTGACCGTGCAGCCCTGCGAGCTGTCGCTGACCGCCGCGGCCGGGGAGATCGAGGCCGGCCGGCTGTCCCCGGTGGAGCTCACCGACTCGGTGCTCGACCGCATCGAGGCCACCGAGCCCGCGATCAACGCGTTCGCCCACGTCTGCGCGGACCTCGCGCGGGACCAGGCGCGGACCGCCGAGAAGGAGATCGCCGCCGGCGGCTACCGCGGGCCGCTCCACGGCATCCCGCTGGGCGTCAAGGACCTCTACGACACCGCCGGCATCCCGTCGACGTCGAGCTCGAAGGTGCGCGAGGGCCACGTGCCCCACACCGACGCCGTCGCCGTCCAGCGGCTGCTCGGGGCCGGGATGGTCATGGTCGGCAAGACCCACACGCACGAGTTCGCCTACGGCGGGCGCACCCACACCACCCGGAACCCGTGGGACACCACCCGCATCCCCGGCGGGTCCAGCGGCGGCTCCGGAGCTGCGGTCGCCGCAGGCTCCTGCCTGGTCGGCATGGGCACCGACACGGCCGGCTCGATCCGCATCCCGGCGAACCTGTGCGGCACGGTGGGGCTCAAGCCGACCTACGGGCGGACGTCGCGGCGCGGGGTGGCCTCCCTGTCGTGGTCGCTGGACCACGTCGGCCCGCTCACCCGCAACGTCCGGGACGCCGCCCTGGTGCTCGACGCCATCGCCGGGCACGACCCGCTGGACCCGGCCTCGGTCGACGTACCGGTGCCCGGCTACGCGGCCGGCACCACCGGCGACGTGCGGGGCCTGCGGATCGGCGTGCCCGCCAACTACTTCTTCGACCACGTGCAGCCGGACGTCGAGGCCTCGGTGCGGGCGGCGGTCGAGGTGCTGGAGGGCCTGGGGGCCGAGGTCCGCGAGGTGACCATCCCGTACCCGGACCAGGTGCTGGCCGCGGAGTGGGGCATCGTGCTCCCCGAGGCCGCCGCCTACCACCAGGAGGCGCTGCGCACGAAGGCCGAGCTCTACCGCCCGGAGACCCGCATGCAGCTCGAGGTGGGCGAGCTGGTGCTGGCCACCGACTACATCAAGGCGCTGCGGGTGCGCACGCTGATCCAGCGGGCCTGGGCCGAGCTGTTCCGCGACGTCGACGTCGTCGTCGCCCCGGTGCAGCCCTTCCCCGCCCCGCTGGTCGACCAGATGGACGTGACCTGGGCCGACGGCACCACTGAGGCCGTCGACCTGGCGATGGTGCGGCTCACCTCCCCGGCCAACCTCACCGGCCTGCCCACGATCGCGCTGCCGACCGGGTTCGACGCCGCCGGACTGCCCCTGGGCATGCAGCTCACGGGGCGGCCCTTCGACGAGCTCACGCTGCTCGACGTCGGCACCGCCTACGAGGCGGCCACCGACGTCGTCGGCCGGATCGCACCGCTGCCGTAGCCGGCCCGGCGGCCGGCGCCGCGACGCAACTCCGGGGGAGAGGCGGTCTCCCTGCGGGTCGGGACGACGACTTCCCCGGAGTTGCGCGGGTCCCGCTACTCGTCGAGGGAGGGGCCGGCCTCGTGGTGCGGGTGGCCGTGCGTGCGCTCGCGCTGCTTCATGCGGGCCTCGTAGACGTGCCGGTCGCCGCCGGCCAGCTCGGTGCGGGCCCGCTCGTCGAAGTCCCGGAAGACCGACCAGTAGGTGGCGTCGTAGTCCTCGACGATCTGGAACGTCCAGCGGTCGGCGATGACGTTGCGGCCGACGAGGTCACGGTCGAGGTCGTTGGCCAGCTGCGTGTGGCCGGCCTTGCGGAACAGCTCGACGGCGTCCTGCAGGAGCAGGTCCGCCTTGCCCGAGTGCTGGTGGAAGCCGTAGAGCTGGCCGCGGGCCTGCTCGATGGTCTCCAGGGCCTCGGACAACTTGCCGAGGCCCTCCACCGTGGTGTCGTCGAGGTCGGGCCGGCTGCGGTCGGTGCTCACCGGCCCATCCTGCGGTGCCCCGCGCGGGTGGGCGACCG
This sequence comes from Geodermatophilus sp. SYSU D00705, assembly GCF_054050135.1. Classification (NCBI taxonomy): domain Bacteria; kingdom Bacillati; phylum Actinomycetota; class Actinomycetes; order Geodermatophilales; family Geodermatophilaceae; genus Geodermatophilus; species Geodermatophilus sp. SYSU D00705. The sequence continues at coordinate 27,292 of NZ_JBJGYT010000005.1, forward strand.
CGCCGGCGACCGCGGCGGCTCAGCGGGCGGCGATGGCGGCGTCGATGAGCCGCTCGGCGAGGGCGCGGCCGTGCGAAGCGGGGCCGTCGGGGCCCAGCAGCCCGCCGGAGAGGTACATGCCGTCGATGATCAGGTGGACCTGCGCGGCGAGGTCGTCCCCGGCACCGGGCACCAGCTGGTCGGCGAGGCGCTCCAGGCGCCCGTGCAGCTCGAACTTGTAGTCGGCGGCGGCGCTGCGCGCGGGGTGCTGGGGATCGTCGTACTCGCTGCTCACGTTGGTGAACGGGCACCCGCGGAAGCCGGCGCGGGTCACGTCCCGCTCGACGGTGTCGACCACCGACAGCAGCGCGGCCCGCGGGTCGCCGTCCAGGCGCACGAGCTCGGCGTCGATGGAGGCGAGCACGGTGGCCGCCTTGCGGGCCAGGTAGGCCCCGACGAGGTCGTCCTTGCTCTTGAAGAGCCGGTACACCGTCATCTTGCCCAGCCCGGTCTCGCGGACCAGCTCGTCCATGCCCACGCTGCGGGAGCTGCGGGTCGCGAACAGCCGCTCAGCGGTGTCCAGGACGATGGCCTGCCGCTCGGCCCGGCTCCGGCGGACGGGAACCGAGACGTCGTCGGCGGCGAGGGGGAGGGCGGCTGCGGTCACGTCGGGGATGCTGCCCCAGCCCGTGACGGATCAGTTCGCGGCACGCCGGGATCCGGCGCCGGTTGGTCGCAGTGAGTGACGAGAGACGCCCGGGCTGGCCGGGACCCCGGGGATCGGTGGGACGCGTGTGACGATCAGTGACCGTCGAGCGACCGACCGATCCCCGTTCGGGTCAGGCCCGGCGCACCCGGCGGGGGTTGGCCAGCATCCGCGCCACGGGGACGGCGGAGGCCTGCTGGGCCTGCGACTCGTCGGCCTGGCGCTCGGCCGGGGTCTCGTCAACTACTCGCATGTCGCGCTGCGTGTCCTCCATGGCACCCAGCGTCCCCCCAATCCGGGCGGAGGAAACAGACCCGAAACGGTGAGTTGAAGCCGAAACGATGAGAGATCAGTCACTCCCCGTGTCCGCCGGGCCTCCCTGCAGCGCCGCGACCAGGGAGTCCCAGACCCCGCGTGGGGCCGGCGCGACCGTGTTGACGCTGAACCGGTCCACCAGGCCGTCGTACCGCTCGCGCACCCGCGCCCCGACGTCCGCGGGGTCGGCGACCACGGCGAACGCGCCCAGCACCTCGTCGTCGACCAGGTCGCGCATCGCCGTCCACCGGTCCTCCCGGCGCCCGACCGACAGCGAGTGCAGCTCGTCGGCGAGGTCCTCCCACCCGTGCAGCTCCAGCACCGGCCGGTAGGCCGGGGTGCTGCCGTAGAACGCGATCTGGGCCCGGACGGCGGCGGCCGCGGCCTCCCGCTCCGTCGCGGTGTCCCCGGTGACGACGAACCCCGGCAGGCCCACGCTGACGTCGGTACGCGCCCGGCCCGACGCCGTCAGCCCCTCGCCCAGCGCCGGCAGCGTGCGCTCGCGCAGGTAGCGGGCGGTCGTGAACGGGTGCGCGAACAGGCCGTCGGCGACCTCACCGGCCAGCCGGGTCATCCCCGGCCCGACCGCGGCCAGGTGCACCGGCGGCCCGCCCCACTCGTGCGGCTCCGGGCTGAACACCGGCGTCATGAGGGTGTGCGTGTAGTGCTCGCCCCGGAACCGGAGCGGGGTGCCCTCCTGCCACGCGGTCCAGATGGCCCGCAGCGCGGCCACGTACTCGCGCATCCGGGGCACCGGCGTGCTCCACGGCATCGAGAACCGCCGCTCCACGTGCGCACGCACCTGCGTCCCCAGGCCCAGCACGAAGCGGCCGCGGGTGTACCGCTGGAGGTCGTGCGCGGTGGCGGCCACCGTCATCGGGGAGCGGGCGAAGGCGACCGCGATCGCCGTCCCGACCTGCAGCCGGGTGGTCGCCCGGCCCGCGACCAGCAGCGGGAGGAAGGGGTCGTGGTCGGTTTCCGAGGTCCAGACGCCGGCGCAGCCGCGCGCCTCCAGCTCGCGCGCGACCCCGGGCACCGCGTTGAGGTCGGCGGGCAGGGTGGCGTCGAGCAGCACGGCCCCGCAGCCTGCCGCACCGGCCACCCCGCCCGCCAGCGCTCAGGGGGTGTCCGCGCCCTCCTCGGGCCGGTCCTGGCCCTCGGCGGGCTCCGACGGGTGCGGCGTGCGGCCGTCGGTCGACTCCTCGCCGGGCGGGTCGCCCTCGGCGCGCTCGGCGGAGCGGGGCGGGCGGTCCGGATCGGTCATCGTCGTCCTCCTCGGTCGGGGCTCTCCCGTTCGGCGGGCCTGTGCCCGGGGACCCGGCCGCTCAACCCCGCAGCGGCGCCGCCGGCGGCAGCCGGGGGCGCAGCCGGGCGACGGCCGCGGCGTCGGGCAGCGCGCCCCGGGCGCCGGCACCGGTGGTGGACAGCGCGGCGGCGGTGACCGCGAGGGCGACCGCCTCGGCCGGGGCCGCGCCGTCGGCCAGCGCGATGCCGAGCGCGCCGCAGAAGCAGTCCCCGGCGCCCGTGGTGTCGACCGGCTCGACCGGCGGCGGGGCCTGCAGCAGCGCCGGCCCGTCCGCGGGCACGAGCAGCGCGCCGCGCGCGCCGAGGGTGACCACGACCGTGCCCGCCCCGAGGGCGCGGGCGAGGTCGGCGAGCTCGGCCGGGTCGCGCTCGCCGGGTGCCGCGCCGGCCAGTGCGACCAGCTCGTGCTCGTTCGGCACGAGCACGTCGACGCGCGCGAGCAGCTCCGCCGGGAGCGGCTGGGGCGGAGCCGGGGTGAGGACGACGGTGCCGCCGGCGACGGCCGCAGCGGCCGCCACGGTGGCCAGCGGCACCTCCAGCTGGAGCAGGACCACCCGCGCCCGCCGCACCGGGTCGACGTCGACGTCCTCCGGGCGCAGCTCGGCGTTGGCCCCGGGGACGACGACGATGAGGTTCTCCCCGCTGCCCTCCTCGACCGGGATCGTCGCGGTGCCGGTGGGCGCCTCCGGCGTCCGCTGCACGTGCCCGGCGTCGACGCCGGCCGCGGTGAGCGCCGCCAGCTGCCGCTCCCCGGCGGGGTCGGCGCCGACCCGGCCCACCATGACCACCCCGGTGCCGAGCCGGCCCGCGGCCGCCGCCTGGTTGGCGCCCTTCCCCCCGGGCGCGAGCGCGGTGCCGGAGCCGATGACGGTCTCGCCCCGCCCGGGCAGGCGGCCGACGCGGACGAGCACGTCCTCGTTGAGGCTCCCGACGACGGTCACCGACACGCGTGCACCTCCAGGAGCGGGACGGGAGGTCAGCTCTACCAGACCCGCCTCACCCGGCCGCCGACCGGCGGTGGCGCAGGGGGAGGGCGTACCAGGACACCGCTCCCACCACGACGACGAACGCGCACCCGACGACCGCCGGCCAGCGGCCCAGCACCACGTCGAGCACCAGCAGGACGGCGCTGGTGATGCCGAGGAAGAGCAGCCCCAGCCCCAGGAGCAGCGCACGGTCGGCGAAGGCGACCAGCTCGGCCTTGCGTCGCTGACGGAAGAGCGTGCGGTGGAACGACACCGGGGCGATGAGCACGAGGATCGCGGTCGCCGTGCTGAGCAGCGTGATCGTGTAGACCGTGGTGCCGAACGGGTCCTCGTCGTCGAAGCGGGCCATGAACGGCAGGGTCAGCAGGAACGCGAACAGCACCTGCACGCCGGTGATCGCGACCCGCAGCTCCTGGAGCAGCTCGCCCAGGTTGCGGTCGAGCACCTGCTCCGGCGTCTGGCCGCGCAGCTGCGCGGCCCCGGCCACGTCGGTCCGCTCCCGCGACACGGCCGACCTCTTCCACGCCACGCCGCTGCGGTACCGCGCGGGGACCCACTCGACACCCCGGACCTGCGGTGCCGGGCGACGAACTGGGGACACGATCCGCTCGAGGGCCGTTGAATGCCCGCATGAGCGGTCTGCCCCGCAACGACCCCCGCCAGTACGACGAGCTCGCCGACGAGTGGTGGGACTCCTCGGGCGGGTTCGCCGCGCTGCACTGGCTGGCCGAGTCGCGCGCCGAGCACATCCCACCCGCCGCGGCACCGGGCGCGGTGCTGGTCGACCTGGCGTGCGGCGGAGGCCTCATGGCGCCGCACGCGGCCCGGCTGGGCTACCGGCACGTGGGGGTCGACCTCGGCCGGCCGGGGCTGGAGCTGGCGCGGGCGCACGGCGTCCTGGCGGTGCAGGGCTCGGTGCACGCCGTCCCGCTCGGGAACGGGTGCGCCGACGTCGTCGTCGCCGGGGAGATTCTCGAGCACGTCGAGGACGACGTCGGCGTGCTCGCCGAGTGCGCCCGGCTGCTGCGCCCCGGCGGCACCCTGGTGATCGACGCGCTGGCGGCGACCCGCCTGGGGCGGTTCCTCATGGTGACCGTCGCCGAGCGGCTGCCTGGTGGCCCGCCGCCGGGCCTGCACGACCCGGCGCTGTTCGTCGACCGCCGCCGGTTGCTGGCCGCGGCGGACCGGCTGGGCCTGGACCTGCGGCTGGTCGGTCTGCGCCCCTCGGTGCGGGAGGCGGTCGGCTGGCGGCTGGGCCGGCGCCGGTCGGTCCGGATGAAGCCGATCCGCTCCACCGCGGTCGTCTTCGCCGGTTACGGGCGCAAGCGCTGATGCGGCGGCAGCCCCTGCTCGGCCGTACCGTCTCCGCATGACGCCGAGCCCGTGCGCCTGCGGAGCGGCACCCGCAGCCGAGCCGTCCAGCAGCCCCGTGGACGCCTCTCCGTCGCGGCCCGGCAACGCCGGCGAGGTGGCCCGGTGAGCGCCGCCGTGGTCACCGGCGCCGGAGCCGCCCTCCCCACCACGATCGACCAGGACGCGGTCTGGGACGGCTTCTTCGCCGAGCACTACGCCGGGCTGCGCGCGGCCCGGCGGATCTTCAGCTCCTCGGGCGTGCGCCGCCGGCACGCGGTGGCCAACCCGCTGGACGAGGACCTCAGCAGCTGGGGCACCGGCGCCCGCATGCAGCGCTACGTGGAGGAGGCGCTCCCACTCGGCAAGCAGGCCGTGGCCGGTGCCCTGGACGCCGCCGGGCTGCCGCCGGGCGAGGTCGGGCTGTTCGCGGTCGCCACCTGCACCGGGTACGCCACGCCCGGCCTGGACATCCGCCTCGCCGGCGACCTGGGCATGCCCGCGGGCCTGCAGCGGCTGCTCGTGGGCCACATGGGTTGCTACGCGGCGATCCCGGGGCTGGCCGCCGTCGCGGACTTCGTGACGGCCCGGTCCCGCCCGGCGGTGCTGCTGTGCTGCGAGCTCACCAGCCTGCACGTGCAGCCGGCCCAGGCCGACCTCGAGCAGGTCGTCGCGCACGCGCTGTTCTCCGACGCCGCGGCCGCGGTCGTCGTCCAGCCCGGGGCCCGGCGCGGGCGCCGCCTGGCCGGCATCGTCGCGCGCACCGACGCCTCCACCGCCGACCACATGACCTGGGACGTCACCGACCTCGGGTTCCGCATGGGGCTGTCGCCGCGGGTGCCCGAGGTGCTGGCCCGCCACGTCGGGGACGTCGTCGACGAGCTGCTCACCGCCGCGGGGCTGCGGGCGGAGGACGTCGCCGGGTGGGCGGTGCACCCGGGTGGACCGCGCATCCTGGACGTCGTCCGCGACGAGCTCGGCCTGGCCGAGGTCCAGCTCGCGGCCTCCCGGCGGGTGCTGGCCGAGCACGGCAACTGCTCCTCGGCCACCGTCCTGCTCGTGCTCGACGAGCTCGGGGACGTCGACGGCCCGGTGGTCGCCATGGCGTTCGGGCCGGGGCTGACCCTGTACGCCGCCCTGCTGCTGCCGGCCTGACACGGTGTGCATGCGGCGTGCCGACGGTCGTCGCGCCCCCTAGGCTCTGTGCGCTGGCTCACACCGGAGGGGGCGGCCGCATGGGGGAGGAACCCACCGAGGTGCGCGTCTTCCTCGTCGACGACCACGAGGTCGTCCGGCGAGGGGTGGCCGAACTGCTGGAGGAGGATCCGGCGATCCGGGTGGTGGGCGAGGCCGGCTCGGTCGCCGAGGCCCTCGCGCGGGTGCCCGCCGTGCGGCCGGACGTCACCGTGGTCGACATGCGGCTGCCCGACGGCGACGGCGCCGAGGTGTGCCGGCTGCTGCGCGACCGCGTCCCCGACCAGCGCTGCCTGGTGCTGACCAGCTACTCCGACGACGACGCGGTCGCCGCCGCGGTGGCCGCCGGGGCGGCCGGTTACCTGCTCAAGCAGGTGCGCGGCTCGGCGCTGGTGTCCGCGGTCCGCACCGTCGCCTCCGGCGGCACGCTGTTCGACCAGGACCCCGCGGTGGCGGTGGCCGCCCGCAGCCGGCCGGTGGAGCGCGACCGCCGGCTGGCGGTGCTGACCGAGCAGGAGCGCACGGTGCTGCGGCTGATCGGGGAGGGCCTGACCAACCGGCAGATCGGCGAGCGGATGGGCCTGGCGGAGAAGACGGTCAAGAACTACACCAGCCACCTGCTGGCAAAGCTGGGCCTGGAGCGCCGCACCCAGGCCGCCATCCTCGCCACGGAGCTGCGCGACCGCCCCGGCGGCAGCTGAGCGCCGGGCGGCCGCTCAGCGCTGCGGCGGCAGCGGCACCGTCCAGCGGAACTCCGTCCCCGACGGGCCGGTCGAGGTCGTCAGGCGGCCCCCGTGCCGCTCGGCGCGGTCGGCGACGTTGGTCAGGCCGCTGCGCACGGTGACCGGCGGCAGCCCGATGCCGTTGTCGGTGACCACGACCCGCACGTCCGACTCCACGCTCACCAGCACCATCACCCGGGTCGCCCGCGCGTGCTTGACCACGTTGGTCACCAGCTCACGGACGACGGCGACGACGTCGGGCACCAGGCTCCCCGGCAGCTCGTCGAGGCCACGGAGGCGGACGTCGGGCCGCAGCCCGTGCCCGCCGGTGATGGAGCGGACGACGTCGGCCAGGCGGGTGCGGACGGCGTCCGGCGAGTCGTCCTCCGGCTGGTGCAGCTCGAAGATCGCCGAGCGGATGCGGGCGATCGTCCCGTCCAGCTCGTCGACCCGCTCCGCCAGCCGGGCGGCCGCCTCCGGGTGGTCGGTCTGCAGGGACCGGCTGATCCGGTCCAGCGCGAGGCCCGTCGCGAAGATCCGCTGGACGACGTGGTCGTGCAGGTCCCGGGCGATCCGGTCGCGGTCGGCCTCGACCTGCAGCCGGCGCTCCCGCTGCTGGCTGCGGGCCAGCTGCAGGGCGACGGCCGCCTGGGCGGCGAAGGCCGAGGCGAGCTCCAGGGTGTCGGGCTCGAACGGCATGCCGCCCTTGCGTCGCATCGCGACCACCGTGCCCAGGGGCGGGCGCCCGCCCAGCGGGATGAACAGCGTGGGGCCGTAGTCGACGGCGATCTCTCCCAGCACCGGTGCCCGCCGCCCGCCGGGCGCCGCGGCGCTCACGTCGGAGATGAGACGGGGGACGCCGGACCGGTGCGCGGCGCCCAGCTGCGTATCGGCCAGGGGCAGCCGCACGCCCTCCAGGTCCTCGCTCTCCAGGCCGAAGGCGGAGACGACGATCAGGACGTCCTCGTCGTCCGGGCTGGGCGCCAGGACCCCGGCGACGTCGGCGGAGGCCAGGGCGGCGACCCGCTCGGCGATGGCGTGGAGCACGGTGTCGGGGTCGGCCCCGGAGAGCAGGGCGGTGGCGATGCTGCTGCCGGCCTGGGCCCACGCCCGCCGGTGCTCGGCCCGCTCCACCAGCAGGGCGTTCTCGATGGCCAGCCCGGCCGTCGCGGCCAGCGCCAGGGCGGCCCGTTCGTCGGCGTCGGTGAAGGGGCCCCCGGGGCGCTTCTCGGTCAGGTAGAGGACGGCGAACGCCCGGCCCGCCGCGCGGATCGGCAACGCCAGGAAGGTGTGCATCGGCGGGTGGCCGGGCGGGAAGCCGACCGCCTCCGGGTGGACGGTGAGGTCCTCGAGCCGCAGCGGGTCCGAGGCGCCGATCATCACCCCGAGCACGCCCTCGCCCGTGGGTAGTCGGCCGATCCGCTCCCGGTCCGCGGCGTCCATGCCGACGACGACGAACCGCTCGAAGCCGGTGCCGGCGCGGTCGACCACGCCGAGGGCGCCGTAGGCGGCCTGCACGCGCTCGATCGCCGCGCTCACGACTCCGCGCAGCGTCGACTCGACGTGGTCGCTCGTCGCGGCCGCGCGTACACCGGCCGCGAGCACCGGGACGGGGCCCCGGTCGTCGGGACCCTCGGGGTCGGGCGGGGTCACGGCCCGGCCGGCGAGGGTCTCGGAGGAGGGAGTGTCACTCCGGGGATGGGTGCCGCCGGTCACGCTCCGCGGGCCAGGCGCCGGGAGTGCGGGCGGGGGACCGCGTGGCGCAGCAGCGACTTGCCGTGCGCGCTGACGACGACGAGGTCGGCGCCGCGGGCCGCGCTGGTGAGGGCGTCGAACACCGGGCGCTCCAGCACCGCGGTGCGGGTCCGCCCGACTACGCCGGTCTCGGCGATCGCCCGCAGCACCACCGCCTCCAGGCGTTCGAGGGCGGGCGACGGGTCGCGGCGGCCCAGGCCGGCCAGCGGGTCGGGGTCGGCCTCCTCCAGGACGCTGACCGCCACCACCGTGGCCTCCCGGCGGGCGGCCTCCCGCAGCGCCCACACCAGCGCGCCGTAGCCGGCGGCCGAGCCGTCGACGTCGACCACCAGCCACGGGTTCTGCCGTCGTGGCAGCAGCGGGGTCAGCCGCGTGGGCTCGACGGCCGGACTCGCGGTGTCGGGCTGCTCCGGCACGGTGCCAGTCGGCATCTCGTCGTCTCCCAGTGCGCGCAGGGCGCCGTCGTCCGACCGCCGGTCGGCCGCACGGGCCACCGTGTCCGGCTCCTCCGGCTCGCTGCTGAACCGGTGCGCGTCGGTCATGCCGGGCATGGTGTCCGGCGGGCGCAGCCCCGCGGCAGGGCCCAAGGACCCGGTGTCCGCCGGGAGGAGGAGTGCCGACACCGTTCCGGATCCCGATCGCGCGTGCCACTGCGGACAGTGATCGGCCAGGTACGGATCCGGAGGGATGTCGGGGCGGGTGCCGTCGCGGCAGGGTGGGGGCGTGCAGCCGCGCCTGACCCTCGTGACCCTCGGCGTCACCGACCTCGACGCGTCCCGCCGCTTCTACGTCGACGGCCTGGGGTGGCGGCCGGTGCTCGATGCCGGCGAGTCGTTCTTCATCCAGGTGGGGGCGGGGCTGCTCCTGGCCCTCTACGACCGCGAGCTGCTCGCCCGGGACGCCGGCACCGCGCGCGGCCCCGTGCCGCCACCCCCGATCGCGCTGGCGCACAACGTCGGCAGCGAGGCGGAGGTGGACCGGGTCGTGGCCGAGATGGCCGCGGCCGGCGGGGAGGTCGTGGCCGCACCGGCGCGGGCGTCGTGGGGCGGGTACACCGCCCACGTCGCCGACCCCGACGGCTTCCGCTGGGAGATCGCGCACAACCCCGGGCTGGTCGTCGACCCCGACGGGACGGTGCGGTTCACCGGGTGAGCCCGCGAGCCGAGCGGGAGCGGCTGGTCACTACCCCCGTGGTCCTGGTCCTCGCCCTCGTCAGCCTGGCGCCGGCCCTGCAGTGAGGCGCCGGCCGGCGGTGCCGGCCACGACGGTGGCGTCGCGCTCCTCGTCGTGCAGCACCTCGGCCACCAGGCCGCCGGCGGTGACGACGGCCGCGGTGAGCGCCGCCTGCGCCCGGCTGGTCTCCAGCAGCAGGACCCCGCCCGGCGCCAGCCAGCGGCGCGCACCCGCGGCCACCCGGCGCTGCAGGTCGACGCCGTCCGGACCGCCGTCCAGGGCCGTGCGGGGCTCGTGGTCGCGCGCCTCCGGGGGCATGAGCGCGATCGCCGCGGTCGGCACGTAGGGGGCGTTGACCGCGAGCAGGTCCACCCGCCCGCACAGCTGCGGCGGCAGCGCGGCGTAGAGGTCTCCCTGGTGCACCCGTCCGCCGGCGGGGGCCACGTTGCGCGCGGCACAGCGGACCGCCACCGGGTCGACGTCGGCGGCGTGCAGTTCGACCGCGCCCACCGCGGCGGCCACGGCCGCGCCCACGGCGCCGGTGCCGCAGCACAGGTCGACCACGACCGGGCGCGGGACGCCCCGCAGGGCCGCCGCGGCGCGGTCGACGAGCAGGCCGGTCCGCCGGCGCGGCACGAAGACGCCGGGCTCCACGGCGATGCGCAGGCCGCAGAACTCCGCCCAGCCCAGCAGAGTCTCCAGGGGCTCGCCGGCCACCCGCCGCGCGACCAGGGCCTCAAGCGCGGGGGGGTCGGGCGCCGTGGCGACGAGGGCGGCGGCCTCCTCCTCGGCGAAGACGCAGCCGGCGGCGCGCAGCCGGACGACGAGGTCAGGAGGGGGGATGGGGGCCTCCGGCCGGGCACGGACGTCGGCCCGCCGGGGCTGCCCGCGAGGGGCGGAGAGAGCGGGTGACGAGAATCGAACTCGCACTGTCAGCTTGGGAAGCTGATGTTCTGCCATTGAACTACACCCGCGGAGCGCTCGGGCCTGAGCGGCTGGGGGACCCGCCGCTCGGTGAGCGTTCCCGGAGATCGTACACGGCTCGTCCGCGCGGGAGCAGCGGCCCGGTCCGCAGAACGAATCCGCCAGGAGATGTGTCGCGGTGGGATGTCGAGAACCGGCGCACGGCTCCGTCCCCCGGGTGCACGCGGCCAGAATGGGCGCACCTGACCAGGGAGGACACGATGGCCAAGTACCTGCTCCTCAAGCACTACCGTGGCGCGCCGGCGCCGGCCAACGACGTGCCGATGGACCAGTGGACGCCGGAGGAGGTGACGGCCCACGTGCAGTACATGCAGGACTTCGCCGCCCGCCTCGAGGGCACCGGTGAGTTCGTCGACGGGCAGGCACTCTCCCCGGAGGGCATGTGGGTCCGCTCCGACGGGGAGGGGCGGCCGCCGGTCACCGACGGCCCGTTCGCCGAGACCAAGGACCTGATCGCCGGCTGGATGATCATCGACGTCGAGACCCAGGAGCGGGCGGTCGAACTGGCCGGCGAGCTGTCCTCGGCCCCGGGCGCGGGTGGGAAGCCGATCCACGAGTGGCTCGAGGTGCGCCCGTTCCTGGCCGCGCCGCCGACCATCACGGAGTGACGCACCGGTGGACGAGGCCCTGCTGCGGACCCTCACCCCCACCGTGATCGGGATCCTCGGCCGCCGCGGAGCAGACTTCGCGGCGGCCGAGGACGCCGTCCAGGACGCGCTGGTCGAGGCCGTGCGGGTGTGGCCGGAGGACCCGCCGCGGGACCCCAAGGGCTGGCTGGTCACCGTGGCGTGGCGCAAGTTCCTCGACGCCGCCCGCGCCGACACGTCCCGCCGGCGGCGCGAGGAGGTCGTCGAGGACGAGCCGGCGCCCGGACCGGGGACGGAGGTCGACGACACGCTGCAGCTGTACTTCCTGTGCGCCCACCCGTCCCTGACCCCGGCCTCGGCCGTCGCGCTCACCCTGCGCGCGGTCGGCGGTCTGACCACCCGCCAGATCGCGCAGGCCTACCTCGTGCCGGAGGCGACCATGGCCCAGCGCATCAGCCGGGCCAAGCGCACCGTCTCCGGCGTCCGGCTCGACCAGCCCGGCGACGTCGCCACGGTGCTGCGGGTGCTCTACCTGGTCTTCAACGAGGGCTACTCCGGCGACGTCGACCTCGCCGCCGAGGCCATCCGGCTCACTCGCCAGCTGGCGGCGCGGACCGACCACGAGGAGGTCGCGGGCCTGCTCGCGCTCATGCTGCTGCACCACGCGCGGCGCCCCGCCCGGACCCGGGCCGACGGCAGCCTCGTGCCCCTCGCCGAGCAGGACCGCTCGCTGTGGGACACCGCTCTGATCTCCGAGGGCGTCGAGGTGCTCCAGGCCGCCCTCGCCCGCGACCGGCTGGGGGAGTTCCAGGCCCAGGCCGCCGTCGCCGCCCTGCACGCTGACGCCCGGACGGCGGAGGAGACCGACTGGGTCCAGATCGTCGAGTGGTACGACGAGCTGGTGCGGCTCACCGGCAGCCCGGTGGCCCGCCTCAACCGGGCCGTCGCGGTCGGCGAGGCCGACGGCCCGCGGGCCGGTCTGGCCGCTCTGGCGGAGCTCGACCCCGCCCTGCCCCGCCACTCCGCCGTCGCGGCGTACCTGCACGAGCGGGCGGGGAACCCGGCGACCGCAGCCCGCCTCTACGCCGACGCGGCCCGATCGGCGCCCAACCTCCCCGAACGCGACCACCTCACGCGGCAGGCCGCACGGCTCAACGCGGAACTGCGCGGTTGAGCGGTCGCACGTGCCCGTGCGGAGGCGGGATGCCAGGCCGGCTCAGGCCGAGCGGATGACCACCGTCGTCCCGGCCGGGCTCGGGGTGGCGGTGATCTCCCCGACCGCGCTCATCAGCATCGACCCGCGACCGCGGTCCATGCTCGGCACCCGCTCGCGCCACCGGCCGTAGTCGCGGACGGCCACCTCCACCCGCCCGGCGACGACCTCCGCCGCGACGTCGATGAACGGCTCGGTCGGGTCCTGCGCGTGCTCGACGGCGTTCGTGGCCGCCTCGCAGGTGGCCAGCACGAGGTCGTAGGCCCGCTCCTCGTCGAGGCCCGCCTCGGCGAACAGGCCGCGCAGCCGGCGGCGCAGCGCGGGGATGGAGGAGCTCGCCGCGGGGAACCGCCAGCGGCCGGAGACCGGGCCCGGCGCCGCGGCCGCGCCGTCCCCGCGGACCGTCGCGGCCGGCGGGGGACCGGTCATCGGCACGCGCGGGACGGGCGGTCCGGCAGGGGCGGGCGGCGGAGCGCCGTCGACGTCGATCCGTGCCGACGACGGCGGCGTCGGGACGGCGGCACGGGCCCCGGCGGCGCGCGCCAGCACCGCCCGCAGCCGAGCCACCAGCTCCGCCGACTCGAACGGCTTGGCCAGGTAGTCGTCGACCCCGGCGTCGAAGCCCTCGACGGCGGCCTCCTGGCCGGCGCGCGCGGTCAGCACGACCACCGGCACGCTCCGGGTCGCGGGGTCGGCGCGCAACGCCCGCAGCAGCCCGAAGCCGTCCAGCCCCGGCATCATCACGTCGGTCAGGACGACGTCCGGCCGGGCCGCGGCCACGCTCTCCAGCGCCTCCTCGCCGTTGGTCGCCGTCCGGACGGTCCAGTGCGGGGACAGCAGCCGGGTGAGGTAGGCGCGCATGTCGGCGTTGTCGTCCACGACGAGGACGCCGGCGCCCCCGGCGGGGCGGGGCTCGGGCGCGGTCCAGGCGAGGTCGTCGTCCCAGGGGGTGACGGCCGCACCGCGCGCGGCCGGCGACGGTGCGGCGGCGCCGTCGGCGGCGTCCGGGGAACCGAACGGCAGGGTGACGGTGAACGTGCTGCCGACCCCGGGCTCGCTGGTCACCGTGACGGTGCCGCCGTGCAGGCCGACCAGCTCGCGGACCATCGCCAGCCCGAGCCCGGTGCCCTCCCTGCTGCGGGCGGGGGAGTCGGGGACCCGGTGGAACCGCTCGAACAGGTTCGGCAGCTCCTCGGCCGGGATGCCCACGCCGGTGTCGGACACCTGCAGGGTGATCGTGTCGCCGTCGGCCCGCAGGGTGACCCCGATGCTGCCGACGAAGGTGTACTTCACCGCGTTGGCGACCAGGTTGAGGACGACCTTCTCCCACATCCGCCGGTCGACGTGGGCCGGCCGCCCCAGCGGCGGGCAGTCGACGACCAGCCGCAGCCCGGCCCGCTCCGCGGCCGCGCGCAGCACCCCGGCCAGCTCCGCGGTGAGGGCGGCGAGGTCGGTCGCCACCCGGACGGCGGAGGTGCGGCCGGCCTCGATGCTGACGAACTCCAGCAGGTCGTTCACCAGGCCCTGCAGCCGCTGGCCGTTGCGCAGGGCGAGGGTGAGCTGGTCACGGACGGACGGCGGCAGCGCGGTGCCGGCCAGGGCGTCGCCGATGGGGGCCAGCAGCAGCGTCAGCGGCGTGCGCAGCTCGTGGCTGACGTTGGCGAAGAACGCCGTCTTGGCCTCGTCGAGCTCGGTCAGCGCCTCGGCGCGGGACCGCTCGGCGGCGTAGGCGCGGGCGTTGAGCACGGCGCCGGTGAACTGGCCGGCGAGCAGCTCGTGGAACGAGCGGCACTCCTCGTCGAGAGCCCGGTTCGGGTTGACGCCGACCACCAGGGCCCCGACCTCGTCGCCACCGGGGCCGGCCAGGGGGAGGACGACGGCGGCGGTGACCGGGTCGCCCCACGGCCCGCCGGGGATCCCGAGGCCCTCGGCCTCGAAGGGCTGCAGCGCGGCGGCGGAGTCGGCCGTCTCGGGCAGCAGCCGCGGGTCGCAGCCGACGGTGGCCGCGCGCCGCAGTCCGGGGGTGCCCGGCTCGGCGAGGTAGACCGCCGCGAACGGGACGTCGAGGGGGTGCCCGGCCAGCGATGCGGTCATGTCCGCCACCGGGTCGTGCTCCTCCTCGCCCACCAGTCCCGCGGAGGACGCGACGTCGCGCAGCAGCCGCTGCCGGCGCTCGGCCAGCACCCGGCGGGTGACCTCGGTGCACACCGCGTGCATGCCGGCGACCTCGCCGTCGTCGCCGTAGGCCGGGGCGTGCGAGACGGTGAAGTAGGTCTCCTCGCGGTAGCCGGCCCGCTCCAGCAGGAGCAGCAGCTCGGGGATCCACGACGGCTCGCGGGTGGTCATGGCACGCTCGACCGGCTCCCGCAGCGCGGACCAGCCCTCCGCGAGCGTGACCCGCAGGTCCTCGCCGATCGCGCCGGGGTGTTTCGCGCCGATCAGGTCGGCGTAGGCGTCGTTGTAGATCTGGGTGTACCGCGGGCCCCAGGTGAGGATCATCGGGAACCGCGAGGCCAACACCGTGCGGACGGCGTGCCGCAGGCTGGCCGGCCAGCCGTCGACCGGCCCGAGCGGGGTCGCCGACCAGTCCAGCGCGGCCATGAACCGGCCGTTCTCGCCGCCGTCCCGGAAGAGCTCGACGTCCCCGGGGCCCGGCGGCCGTTCGGCACCGGCGCTGGCGCGCACGCACACCTCCGGTTCCGGTCCTCGACTGCTGCGCCGGCGCTGTGGCTCGTGCGCGGCCCGCCGCCCGGTCAGCATCCGGACGACAGCCCGAAACGGTACCCCGGCGTCAGCGGCGCATCTCGGCGAGGAACCCGGTCGCCTCCGACCGCAGCCGCTCGGCCATCCGGGACAGCCCGGTGATGTCGCCGGCCCCGGCGCCCATCGAGGCCGTGCCGTCGACCGCCGCGGCGATCCCGTCGACCAGCCCGTTCATCTCGGTGACCGTCGTCCCCACCTCGTCCATGACGGCGGCGACCTCCTCGCAGGCCTCCCGGATCCGCTCGACCTGCGTGGTGACCCGCACGGTGGCCCGGGCGGTCTGGTCGGCGAGGTCCTTGACCTCCGTGGCGACGACGGCGAAGCCCTTGCCGGCCTCGCCGGCGCGCGCGGCCTCGATGGTGGCGTTGAGGGCCAGCAGCCGGGTCTGTGCCGCGACGGCGTCGATGAGCGCGATGACGTCCTTGATCTCCGCCGAGGAGCGGGTGAGCGAGCTCATCGTCTCCTGGGCGGTGCCGGTCTCCGCGCTCGCCGCCGACGCCGCGGCGGTCAGCCCGGACGCCGAGGCGCTCATCTCCGTCGACGCCGTCGCCACCTGCTCCGACATCGCCAGGACGACGGCCTCGAACTCGTCGGCCAGCCGCAGCCGGGCGGTCTGGGCCTCGGTGACCCGGCCGGCGGTCCGCTCCATGGCCTGCCGCGCGGTGTTGATCTCCGTCGCGCCCTTGCGGTAGGCCCCTGCCAGGCCGGTGAGCAGCACCGAGCGGTGGAAGCGGCCCTCCGCGGCCGCCCCCAGCGCGGCGGAGGACTCCCGGACGAAGGCGTCGGAGACGTCCAGCACCCGGTTGGCGCTGTGGTGCAGCGCCAGCAGCTCCGGCACGTCCTCCATGCCCGGCGTCGGGCGGCTGCGGGCCTCCAGGTCGCCGCGGGCGGCGGCCTCGCAGGTGGCGGTCAGCTGGCGCACGAACTCCCGGTAGGCGGCGAGCTCCTCCGCGTCGCTGCGCCGGGTGCCCTCGCCCCTCGTGCGGATGCCCACGTCAGCGCTCCTCGCGGTTGATGACCGACCAGATGAACTCGTCGTAGGACGACGCCTGCTCCGCGACCAGGTCGTCCAGCAACCGCGAGGACGCCGCGACCGCGGCCCTGGCCGTGGGGTGCCGGCGCTCCTCGGCCACCAGCCGCTCGTAGAGCGGGGTCACCTGCCGGATCGCGCCGCGGGCGGGGCTGCGCCGGTTGGAGTGGTAGCCGGTCACCGAGCCGTCGGCGCCGTAGGACGGCGTGACGTGGGCCAGGACCCAGTAGTGGGCGCCGTCGGAGGCGAGGTTGTTGATGTACGCGAACAGCTCCCGGCCCTCGGTGAGGGTCTGCCACAGCAGCGCGAACAGCGCGCGCGGCATCTGCGGGTGCCGGATGAGGTTGTGCGGCTGCCCCACGACCTCGTCGAGGTGGTAGCCGCTGACCCGCAGGAAGACGTCGTTGGCGTAGGTGATCACGCCGCGCTGGTCGGTCTTGGAGACGATCAGCTCGTCGGGGCGGAACGTGCGCTCCTCGCCGGTGGGCCGCATGCCGCGGCCGGCGCCCCGGGGAGCGGGACGCGTCACCTGCGTGTCGAGCAAGGGTCCTCCTCGGGCGGGCGCCGACGTGACCCCTGTGTCATCGGCAGGGACCGCCCCCGGTGTAGCCGGAACGCCGCCGTCCGTTCCGGCGGACGGCGCCGCGCCCCGCCCCGGACCGGGGATCCGGGACGGGGCGGGGGTGATCAGATCCGGACGCCGGTGCAGGACACCGAGCAGTCGGTCGACCAGATCCCGCGCAGCCCGCCGAACACCGCGCTGCGCACCAGTCGCTGGCCGGCGGGGCCGGTCGCGACGTCCGGCTGCACGGTGCCCCCGGTGCCGGAGCCACCCGGCGTGGTGCCGCCGGGGGTGCTGTCACCGGGGCTGCTGCCCGAGCCGCCGGGGGTGGTGCCGCCCGGCGTGCCGGGGTCGCTGCCGCCGGTGCCGGACCCGCCGGGAGCCGGCGCGAGGTAGGTCAGCGCCGAGGCGAGGACCGACTCCCGGCCGTCGGGGGCGAAGACGTGGACGTCGTAGGTCCCCGCCGCCCGGGCCGGCGCCCGGAACTGCACCTGGTCGGCCGCGACCCGGAGCACCGCCGCGGAGGCGGAGTCCCCGACGCGCACCCGCGCGCCGTCCGGCAGGGCGCTGCCGCGGATGGTGACCGTCTCACCGCCGGCCGTGCCGACCCGCGCCGGGCTGAGCGAGGTGATGCCGAACGGGCCCACGTTCGGGAAGGTGACCTCGCCACCCGTGCCGGGGTCCGTGCCGCCGGTGCCGGGCTCGGTGCCCCCGGTGCCGGGCGAGCTCGGGCTGCTCGGCGTGCCGGGGGTGCTGCCGCCGGAGCCGCCGGTGCCCGGCGTGGTGCCACCGGGGCTGGTGCCGCCGGGGCTGGTCCCGCCGCTGCCGGGCTGGGTGCCCCCGGTGTCCGGCGAGCTCGGACTGCTCGGCGTGCTGGGCGTGCCGGGGTCGTCGCCGCCGGAGCCGCCGGTGCCCGGCGTGCTGCCGGGCGTGCTCGGGGTGCCGGGCGTGCTGGGGCTGCTGGGCGTGCTCGGCGTGCTCGGGGTGCTGGGTGTGCCGGGGCTGCTGCCACCGGAGCCGCCGGTCCCGGGCGTGGTGGCGCCGGGGATCGTCCCGCCGGTGCCGGGCTGGGTGCCACCCGTGCCCGGGCCGCCGGAGCCGGCGGACGGGGATCCCGCCACCGAGCCGACGACCAGCGGGGCCGCGACGGTCTGCCCGAGGGCGGCGCCGTCTTTCTCCAGCTGCACCGTGAGCACGTAGCGGCCGTCGCCCAGCTCGACCGAGGGGGAGAGGGCGAGGGCGCCCGGGCCGGCGGCGCTGCCCAGCGGGAAGCGCGCCGTCCCGGTGTCGTCGGTGGCCACGGTGGTGCCGCCCACGGTCAGCTCGGCGTCCGCGACGGCCCACACCTCGCCCTGGTGCTCCATGCCGAGGCCCAGCGTGACGGCGTAGTCGCCACTGCCGGCGGTGCCGGAGGCGGCGATCCGCGGGGTCACCACGCCCGCCGGCGCGGTCATCGACGTGAAGGTGTAGTCGACCCGGTCCCAGCGGGCCTCGGCCAGACCCGCGAGGGACAGGCGACCGCCGGTCACCGACCTCCCGGCGTAGGCCGACACCGGCACGACGTCCCCGAGGAGGGCCGCCTTGACCTCGTCGGCGGTCGCGTCCGGCATCTGCGCGCGGTACAGGGCCACCGCCGCGGCGACGTGCGGAGCCGCGATGGACGTCCCGCCCACCAGCCGGTAGCCCCCGTCGTTCCAGGCGGTGAAGACGAGGTTCCCCGGAGCGAACAGGTCCACCGAGGTGGCGCCGTAGGCGGAGGAGGGGGTGATCGTGTCCGAGGCGGTGTGCGAGCCCACGGTGATGAGGTTGCTGTTCGTGTAGCTCGCCGGGTACAGCGGCGCGGTGTCGCGGTCGCCGGCGTCGTTGCCCGCCGCCGCGACCACGACGACGCCCTTGGACTCCGCGTACTCGATCGCGTCCCGCACCGCGGTCAGCGCCGAACCGGTGAACGCGCCGCCCCACGAGGCGTTGACCGCGGCCGCACCGTGGTCGGCGGCGTACCGGATCGCCTCCGCGCCGAGGAAGGCGTCGACGCCGTCCCCGGTGCCGATGACCAGCGGCATGAGCTGCACGTCCGGGGCGACGCCGGCCGTCCCCTGGCCGTTGCCGGCGCGGGCACCGGCGACCGCGGCGACGTTGGTCCCGTGCGTGCCGCCGGCGCCGTTGTCGATGTCCGCGGAGCCGGTGACGAAGTTCCAGCCGTGGCAGTCACCGGCCTTGCCGTTGCCGTCCCGGTCCACCGAGCCGCAGCTCTCGGCCGGGTTGCTCCACAGCGAGCCGACGAGGTCGGGGTGGTCGGAGTCGAAGCCGGTGTCGGTGACGGCGACGATCATGCCGCGGCCGGTCCCGCCCTCCCAGCCGGTGGTGGCGTCGACGTCCACGTCAGAGGTGATGGCCTGGCTGTAGGCGTTCGCGCCGGTGTTCTCGAGGTTCCAGCCGTAGGACGGCCAGTACGGGTCGGTGATGCTCCCCAGGACCGGCACCGGCGGCGAGTACTCGGCCTCGGCCACACCGGGCACGGCCTCGAGGTCGCGCGGGGTGAGCCCCTCGGTCGCGGCCAGCGCCCGGCCGTCGCTGAGCGCCTGGACGGTCACCACGGCGCCGGCTGCGCCCAGACGGGCCACGAGGTCCGCAGTGGGGACGCCCGCGTCGGCGGTGACGACGTAGCGGCTCAGCCCGTCTCCGGGGCCGTACTCGCCGGCCGGCGCCACAGCCGGTCCCGCGAGTGCGGTCACGGCCGCGGCCCCGGCGTACCCCGCGACGGCGGCGGCCACGAGTACCGCGGCCAGCTCCCGTCTCCTCATCAGACTCCGCACGTCCACTCCACTCCCTGCCCGGCACGTCCCCGGACGACGTGGCCCCCAGAGGGCCTGCGGGACGGCAACGACGCCCTGTGCGGAGGGCTTGAGACGGTCGCGTTCGGGCTCGCCCGGAATGGTGAGGTCGCGGACCTCCCTAGACTCCGGCGCATGCTGCTGTCCGACCGCGACATCACGGCTGCCATCGCCGAGGGGCGGCTCGGCATCGAGCCCTACGACAAGGGCCTGGTGCAGCCCTCGAGCATCGACGTCCGGCTGGACCGGTTCTTCCGGGTCTTCAACAACGCGCGGTACACCCACATCGACCCTGCCCAGCAGCAGGACGACCTGACCACCCTGGTCGAGCCCGACGGCGACGAGCCGTTCGTACTCCACCCGGGGGAGTTCGTGCTCGGCTCGACGCTCGAGGTGGTGACCATCCCCGACGACCTGGCCGCCCGCCTGGAGGGCAAGAGCTCACTGGGCCGGCTGGGCCTGCTCACCCACTCCACGGCCGGCTTCGTCGACCCGGGGTTCAGCGGGCACATCACGCTGGAGCTGTCCAACGTGGCCAACCTGCCGATCACGCTGTGGCCGGGCATGAAGATCGGCCAGCTGTGCCTGTTCCGGCTGACCGGCCCCGCCGAGCACCCCTACGGCTCGGCGGTCTACGGCTCGCGCTACCAGGACCAGCGCGGCCCCACGCCGTCCCGGTCCTTCCGCAACTTCACCCGCGCCGAGACCCGCCGTCCGGCTCCGTGACGTGCACGGTGACCGGCGGCTCGGTGCCGGCCACCTCGATGACGTCGCCGTGGTGGGCGTCGCGGGCCCAGCCGGGCACCTCGTCGTCGACGAACCGCGGCCGCGACACCAGCCAGCCGGTGACCATGAGCACCGCCACCCCGGTGAGGACGACGACGAACATGCCGGTGTAGCCGCCGGTGCTGCCCCGCAGGACGCCGACCAGCAGCGGTCCGGCACCGGCGAGCAGGTACCCCCACCCCTGGACGACGGTGGAGAGGGCCGCGGTCGTCTCCGCCGTCCGCGCCCGTAGCCCGATCAGCGTGAGCACCATCGCGAAGGTGCCCATGCCGAGGGCCAGCAGGCTCATCCACAGCCACGGCACGGTCAGCGGGGCGAGCATCAGGCCCATCCAGCCGGCGACGTAGCAGAGCCCGAAGCCGGCCAGCAGCGGCCGCTGCAGGTGCTGGCGCACGGTGAGCACCGGGATGATCGCGTTGAGCGGGATGACCACGATGGTGTTGATGCCGAGCAGCAGACCGGCGGTGGCCGCGCTCAGGCCGGAGTCCCGCAGGTACTGCGCCGTCCACCCGATGAGGACGTAGGCCTGCATCGACTGGGCGCCGAAGAAGACCGCCAGCGCCACGGCCATGGGGCTGCGCACCAGGGAGCGCATCCGCACGGCGCCGCGGGCGTCTCGGGCGGCGTCCCGGGAGGCGCCCGGGCGGGCCGGCACGGCCAGCCAGGGCAGCGCGGCCAGCAGCGCGAGCACCGCCCACCAGCCCAGCGCCCAGCGCCAGCCGTCGGGCCCGGCCGCGGCGGCGATCGGCGCCGCGGAGATCGAGGCGATCGCGCCGCCCGCGGCCATCGACATGCTGTAGGCGCCGACCAGCAGGCCCGTCCGGCTGGGGAAGTAGCGCTTGACCAGGCTGGGCAGCAGCACGTTGCCCAGCGCCCCGCCGACCATCGCCAGCACCGTGCCGACGAGGAACAGCCAGAAGGTGCCGGCCAGGGCCCGCACCACCAGCCCCGCGGCCATGGCCAGCAGCGCGCCGGCCAGCACGTGCCCGTCGCGGAAGCGGGCGGCCAGCGGCGGCCCGGCGAAGCCGATCGCGGCGAAGCACAGGACCGGCATGGTCGTGATGAGCCCGGCCATCCCGCTGGAGATGCCCAGGCCGTGCTCGATCTCCTCCAGCACCGGCCCGATGCTGTTCACCGCGGTGCGCAGGTTGAAGCCGGTGAGGACGATCGCCGTCCCGATGAGCAGCAGCCCGCGGCGGTGATCCGTGGCGGTCGGGCCGGCGGGGGAGGCGGGGACGGCGGCGCGGGTCACCCGACGATGGTCCTCCCCGGGCCGCGACCACATCGCGTCGGGTGGTTAGCCCACGCAACCATCGGCGGTGGGGCCACGCCGCCCCGGGAGGCGGGGGCCCGCGGTGCACCCGCGGTGCTGGGCCGCCGAGGAGCATCGATGCGCATGTCGAGTGATGCGTGGGCCAACCTCGTCCAGACCGTGGCCCTGGTCGTCGCGGCCACCGCCCTGCTGTTCGCGGCCAAGCAGGTGCGCCTGGCGCGCCACGGGGGCGGCGGGGCGAACGTGCTCCAGCTGTGGACCTTCCTGCAGAGCGAGACCGCACGGGCCGACGGGCGGACCCTCTACGCGGCCGTCGCGCGGACGGGCCCGTTCGACCCCGACCTCCGGAACTGGACCCCGGCGGAGATCGACGCGGCGCGCCACGTCTGCTCGACGTGGTCCGCCGCCGGACTGCTCGCCCGGCGGGACATCGTGCCCGCAGACGTCCTTCTCGAGGGGTGGGGCGCCAACGTCGCGCGCACCTGGTCGGTGACGGCGGAGTTCGTGGCGTGGGAGCGGGCCCGTCGCGAGGACCCGGGGCTGTGGCGCGGTTTCGAGTGGCTGGCGGCCCGGGCGGGGGAGCGGTGACACCGGAGGGGCGGTCGTGGGGACGGTGCGGTCGGCGTCCCGGTGTCCCTCCGGAGACGACGACGGCGCGCGCTCCCGTGGGGGAACGCGCGCCGTCGGTGGTCCTCAGCTCTGGGGGCCGTGCTCCGTGTTGGCCGAGTCCAGGCCCACGACGTCGTCGTCCTTGGTGCCGACGTCGGCACCGGACTCGGTGCCGGGGGCGCCGACCGGGGCCAGCGACCGCAGCAGGATCTGGCTGACGTCGAGGACCTCCACGTGCTCGCCGGCCTCGCCGTTCTGCTTCTTGGTGGTCAGCGCGTCGGACAGCATCGTGATGCAGAACGGGCAGGCGGTGGAGATGACGTCGGGATCGAGGTCGAGCGCCTCCTCGGTGCGCTCCATGTTGATCCGCTTGCCGATCTTCTCCTCCATCCACATGCGCGCACCGCCGGCGCCGCAGCAGAAACCGCGGTCCTTGCAGCGGTGCATCTCCTGGGTGGTGAGGCCCTGGACGGAGTCGAGGATCTCCCGCGGCGGCGTGTAGACCTTGTTGTGCCGACCGAGGAAGCACGGGTCGTGGTAGGTGACCTTGCGGTCGACCGGGGTGACCGGGGTCAGCCGGCCCTCCTCCACCAGCTGGCCCAGCAGCTGGGTGTGGTGCACCACCTCGTAGTTCCCGCCCAGCTGCGGGTACTCCCGGCCCAGCGAGTTGAAGCAGTGCGGGCAGGTGGCGACGATCTTGCGCATCCCCGGCACCCGGCCCTCGAAGACGCCGTCCAGGGTGGCGACGTTCTCCTGCGCCAGCATCTGGAAGACGAACTCGTTGCCCATGCGCCGCGCCGGGTCACCGGAGCAGGTCTCCCCGGAGCCGAGGACGGCGAACTCGACGCCGGCGGTGTGCAGCAGCTCGGCGACGGCCTTGGTGACCTTCTTGGCGCGGTCGTCGATGGCGCCGGCGCAGCCCACCCAGAACAGGTACTCGACGTCGTAGTCCAGCGGGCCGTCGGCTATCCGGACCTCGAAGTCCAGCTCCTTGATCCAGTCCTCGCGGGTGCTGGCCGGCACGCCCCACGGGTTGCCCCGGTTCTCCAGGTTGCGCAGCATCACGCCGGCCTCGGAGGGGAAGCTCGACTCGATGAGGACCTGGTAGCGGCGCATGTCCTCGATGTGGTCGACGTGCTCGATGTCGACCGGGCACTGCTCGACGCAGGCGCCGCAGTTGGTGCAGCTCCACAGGACGTCGGGGTCGATGACCCCGCCCTCCTCGAGGGTGCCAACCAGCGGGCGGTGGGCCTGGGCGTCGTTGGTGCCCTCGATGCGCGCGTAGCCCGACGCCCAGACCTGCTCGTCACTGGGCTTCAGGACGTCGTAGTCGGGGGCGGTCTCGCCGGCGGTCCTCTCGCCGAGCAGGTACGGGGCCTTGGCGTACAGGTGGTCCCGCAGGTCCATGATCACCATCTTGGGGCTGAGCGGCTTGCCCGTGTTCCACGCCGGGCACTGGCTCTGGCACCGCCCGCACTCGGTGCAGGTGGTGAAGTCCAGCATCCCCTTCCAGGTGAAGTCCTCGATCTTGCCGCGGCCGAAGATCGCGTCCTCGTCGGGGTCCTCGAAGTCGATCGGCTCGCCGCCGGAGGTCATCGGCTGCAGCGGGCCCAGCGCGACGCCGCCGTCGTCCTCACGCTTGAAGTAGATGTTGAAGAAGGCGCTGAACCGGTGCCAGGCGACGCCCATGTTGAGGATCCGGCTGATGACGACCAGCCAGACCAGCGAGACGACGATCTTGACGAAGGCGACGACGCTGAGCAGGTCGGGGCTGTCGGGCAGCAGGGTGGCCACCGCGCCGGAGACCGGGTGCGACCAGGCCGGGGCGTCGGTCAGGTCCGAGGAGATCTTCAGGGCGCGGATCAGCAGGATGCAGACGCCGACGGTGAGGACGACGGCCTCGACGAAGTAGCCGCGGCCCTCGTTGGTGCCGGCGAAGCGGCTGGCGCGGCCCTGCCGGCGCGGGTGGTCCCGCTGGCGCCGGTAGACCAGGTAGAGGATGCCGAGGATCGTGCCGGTGCCGATGATGTCGGCGAAGAGGTTCCACAGGCTCCACTCGCCGATCAACGGCAGGTGGAAGGCCGGGTTCCAGACCTCGCCGAAGGCCTCGACCAGGGTGAGGAACAGGCCGTAGAACCCGGCGAAGACGAACCAGTGGGCCACGCCGATCGACGACCACTTGAGCATCCGGGTGTGGCCCAGGGACTCCACTGCCAGCGTCTTCAGCCGGGCGCCCACCGGGCCGGACCGGGTGCCGTCGGGCTGGCCGATCCGGATGATCCGGACCATGGCGCGCACCGCCCGGTAGGCCATCACCGAGGCCACCACCAGGAACAGGACGCTGATCGTCCCGAGGACGACCTGCAACGGGCCCGTCATCTTCTTCCTCCCGCACACGCCTGACGGCGTCGGTCGATCCCCCGCCCGCCGGCGACGGACCGCGGCGGGCGCCACCGCCCGCACGCGTCGCACGATAGCCGCCGGTCGCGGACGCTACTCGTCGGTAACCCCTGCTGCCCACCTGCCCTCGCAGCCGCCGTCCGGCGCTCGTCCACAGGCGAGCCGCTCCTCCACCGATGCGGCTGCGAGCACCACGGAGGAGCGCGGGCGGACGAGCCTGCCGAGGTGCACCCCCTCCTCCGCGCCCGCGCCGACGCGCAACTCGGCCTCTTCACGTCCACCGACGCCCTCCGTGCCGGCTACGGGCACCAGGAGATCCAGCGTCGGTGCCGGGCCGGGTCCTGGCGGCGCCTGCGGCGGGGCGTGTACGCGACCGCCGCGGACCTGGCGGCGGCCGAGGAGCGGGGGCGCCGCCACCGGCTGGACTGTCTCGCGGTCCTGCTCACCCTCGGGCGGCCGGCCACCGCGATCAGCTCGGTCTCCGCGGCGCGCCTGGGGGGCCTGCCGGTCCGGCGCGGCCTCGAGGACACGGTGCGGCTCACCGACCCGGTGGTCTGGCGCCGCGGTGAGGGCTACCGGGCGACGAGGGCGTCGCTGGCGCCGGGCGAGGTCGTCCGTGCCGGCCCCGTGCGGCTGACGGCGGCCGCCCTCGCGGACGGGCGCGCCGAGTCGCCCCCGGAGAGCCGGGGCCGGCTGCGCATCCTCGGTGCCGGCCTGCCCGTGCCGGAGCTGCAGGTGGAGATCCGCGTGCCCGGCGGACGGCTCGTGGCCGTCGTCGACGCCTGGTTCGACCGGGAGGCCGTGGCGGTCGAGTTCGACGGGCAGGTGGAGTACACCGACCCGTGGCGGGGGCGCTCGCCCGAGCGTGTGCTGTGGGAGGAGAAGCGGCGCGAGGACGAGCTCCGCGCGCTCGGTGTCCGCGTCGTGCGCGTCGCCGATGCCGACCTCGGTGCCGGGTGGCCGGCGCTGGAGAGGCGTCTCCGGGGACTGCTCGCCGTCCCCGGGCCGGTCGTCCGCCCCTTCGAGGCGGTGCCGCGGGAGCTCGGACGCCGGCGCGCGGACGGGCCGCCGTCCTCGTGATCCTGGCCGTGTCACCGCGGAGGACGCCGCACCACAGCTGCCGGGCGGCCATGAGCCGTCACAGGTCGCCGGGAGGTGGGACGGCGGGCACGCGCGACCCCGCTCGCTCCCCCCGGGAACAGTTCCGTCCGGACTGCCGTTAGGGTGGGCAGGAAAGTTGAGTGGACCCCGCGCAAGGCGGGCATCCGGCAACTGACCCGTAGACCAGAACCACACCGGTACACACGGAAGAGAGGCCAGCTCCATGGCTCGAGCGGTCGGTATCGACCTCGGCACCACCAACTCCGTCGTCACCGTCCTGGAGGGCGGCGAGCCGACGGTCATCGCCAACTCCGAGGGTTCGCGCACCACCCCGTCGGTCGTCGCGTTCGCCAAGAACGGCGAGGTCCTCGTCGGTCAGTCGGCGAAGAACCAGGCCGTCACCAACGTCGACCGCACCATCCGCAGCGTCAAGCGTGAGATGGGCACCGACTGGAAGTCGCCGGAGATCGACGGCAAGCGCTACACGCCGCAGGAGATCAGCGCCCGCGTCCTGCAGAAGCTCAAGCGGGACGCCGAGACCTACCTGGGCGAGCCGGTGACCGACGCGGTCATCACCGTCCCGGCCTACTTCGAGGACGCGCAGCGCCAGGCCACCAAGGAGGCCGGTGAGATCGCGGGCCTCAACGTCCTGCGGATCGTCAACGAGCCCACCGCCGCCGCGCTGGCCTACGGCCTGGACAAGGGCGAGACCGAGCAGACGATCCTCGTCTTCGACCTCGGTGGTGGCACCTTCGACGTCTCCCTGCTGGAGATCGGCGAGGGCGTCATCGAGGTGAAGGCCACCGCCGGTGACAACCACCTCGGCGGTGACGACTGGGACGAGCGCGTCGTCAAGCACCTGGTGCAGACGTTCAACGCCTCCAACGGCATCGACCTGTCCAAGGACAAGCTGGCCATGCAGCGGCTCCGTGAGGCCGCCGAGAAGGCCAAGATCGAGCTGTCGGGCGCGCAGTCGACCAACGTCAACCTGCCCTACATCACCGCCGGCGCCGAGGGCCCGCTGCACCTCGACGTCACCATCACCCGCGCCGAGTTCCAGCGGATGACCCAGGACCTGCTCGACCGCGCCCGCGCGCCGTTCAACCAGGCCATCCGGGACGCCGGCATCTCCGTTGGCCAGATCGACCACGTCGTCCTGGTGGGTGGCTCCACCCGCATGCCCGCCGTCTCCGACCTGGTGCGCGAGCTGACCGGCGGCAAGGAGCCCAACAAGGGCGTCAACCCGGACGAGGTCGTGGCGATCGGCGCCGCGCTGCAGGCCGGTGTCCTCCGCGGTGAGGTCAAGGACGTCCTGCTGCTCGACGTCACCCCGCTGTCCCTGGGCATCGAGACCAAGGGCGGCATCATGACCAAGCTGATCGAGCGCAACACCACGATCCCGACCAAGCGCAGCGAGATCTTCACGACGGCCGACGACAACCAGCCGTCGGTGCAGATCCAGGTGTTCCAGGGCGAGCGCGAGATGGCCGCCTACAACAAGAAGCTCGGCATGTTCGAGCTGACCGGTCTGCCCCCGGCGCCGCGCGGCGTGCCGCAGATCGAGGTGGCCTTCGACATCGACGCCAACGGCATCGTGCACGTGTCGGCCAAGGACCTCGGCACGGGCAAGGAGCAGTCGATGACCATCACCGGCGGCTCGGCCCTCCCGAAGGACGACATCGAGCGGATGATGAAGGACGCCGAGGCCCACGCGGAGGAGGACAAGCGCCGCCGCGAGGAGGCCGAGACCCGCAACCTGGCCGAGTCGCTGCAGTACCAGACCGAGAAGTTCCTCGCGGAGAACGGCGAGAAGATCCCGGCCGAGAAGAAGGAGGAGCTCGGCGAGGCCCTCACCGAGCTGCGCTCCGCCCTCGGCGGCTCCGACATCGCGGCCATCAAGGCGGCGCAGGAGAAGGTCGCCCGCGTCTCGCAGGAGGTCGGCGGGGCCCTCTACGCCCAGCAGGCCGAGAACCAGGCCGCCGCGGGTGCTCCCGGCGCCGGTGCGGGAACCCCGGGTGACACCGGTCCGTCCGGTACGACGACGGGCGACGACGACGTCGTCGACGCCGAGATCGTCGACGAGGACAACGACCGCCGATGACGGAGAGGGAAGAGGAGCCGCGGGTCGTCATCCGCGACAAGCGGCGCATCGACCCGACCAGCGGCACCGTGCGGGAGCCGGCCGGCGAGCAGCCGGCCGGCGCCCGCACGGGCGCAGACGTTCCGGACCGGACCGCGCCGGGGCCAGCACAGGGCTGGACGGCGCAAGGGGAGCAGATGAGCGAGCACGAGACCGTCGCCGAGCAGCAGCCGGTGGCGGGGGACGACGACCTGGGCCGCCAGCTCGCCGAGCGGACCGAGGACCTCCAGCGGGTCACCGCGGAGTACGCCAACTACCGCCGGCGGGTCGAGCGGGACCGCCAGCTCGTGGTCGACCAGGCCGCCGAGCGGTTCGCCGCGCAGCTGTTCCCGATCGTCGACGACATCGAGCGGGCCCGGGACCACGGCGACCTGACCGGCGCCTTCAAGGTGGTCGCCGACCGTGTGCTGGGCCTGCTCGACGGGCTGGGCGTGGAGGCCTTCGGCGTCTCCGGGGACCCGTTCGACCCGTCGCTGCACGAGGCGGTCATGCACGACACCTCGACCGAGGTGCAGGTGCCGACCGCGAGCACGGTCCTGCGGCAGGGTTTCCGTCGCGGCGACCGCGTGCTGCGGACGGCGATGGTCGCGGTCACCGACCCGGAGAGCCCGGCTCCCGCGGGCGACGGCGCGGTGATCGAGGCCGCGACGCCGCCGGGCGACGGCGCTCCGGCGTCCGACTGAGCCAGAGAGGGGGCGCCCGATGAGCACCCGGGACTTCATCGAGAAGGACTACTACGCCGCTCTCGGCGTCGCCCAGGACGCCGACGCGGCTGCGATCAAGAAGGCCTACCGCCAGCTGGCGCGGGACCTCCACCCGGACAAGAACCCGGGCAACACCGAGGCCGAGGCCCGGTTCAAGGAGGTCTCCGAGGCCTACGACGTGCTGTCGGACACCAAGCGGCGGGCCGAGTACGACGAGGCCCGGCGGCTGTTCGGGGCCGGCGGCGCGGGCGCGCGCGCCGGCTTCCCCGGGGGGTTCCCGGGCGGGGCCGGCGGCGGTCAGCCGTTCGACCTCGGCGACCTGTTCGGCGCGGCCGGGACCTCCGGCCGGGCCGGTGCCGGCGGGCTCGGGGACCTCTTCGGCGGCCTGTTCGGTGGCGGCGGGGGATCGGGCTCGGCGCGGGCGCGCAGCCAGGCGGCGTCCGGCCCCGCCCGCGGCCAGGACGTCGAGACCGAGGCGACGCTCTCCTTCGAGGAGGCCGTCCTCGGCGTGACCGTGCCGCTGCGCATGCAGAGCCCGGGCACCTGCCCGACCTGCCACGGCAGCGGCGCGAAGCCCGGCACCTCGCCGCACACCTGCCCGGTGTGCCAGGGCGCCGGCGTCACCAGCCGCAGCCAGGGCGCGTTCGCCTTCTCCGAGCCGTGCCGCAACTGCCGCGGCACCGGACAGGTGGTCGACGACCCGTGCCCGACGTGTGCGGGCAACGGCGTCACCACCCAGACCCGCACCATCACCGTCCGGATCCCGGCCGGGGTCAAGGACGGCCAGCGGATCCGGCTGGCGGGCAAGGGGGCACCCGGCCGCCGCGGCGGCCCGGCCGGCGACCTGTACGTCGTCGTCCACGTCTCCGAGCACGAGTTGTTCGGCCGCAAGGGCAGCGACCTCACCCTCACCGTGCCGATCACCTACGCCGAGGCGGCGCTGGGGACGACGCTCACCGTCCCGACCCTGGACGGCAGCGTCTCCCTCAAGGTGCCCGCGGGCACGGCCAGCGGGCAGACCCTCCGCGTGCGCGGGCGCGGCGTGCCGGGCAAGGGCCGGGCCGGTGACCTGCTGGTGACCGTCGAGGTCGCCGTGCCCAAGCGGCTCAGCCCCGCGGCCGAGGAGGCGGTCAAGGTGCTCGACGCCGAGCTGGGTGACCCGCGGCCGCGGATCACCGCCGCCGTCCAGGGGAGCACGAAGTGACCGCCGCGGCCGACGGCCGGGAGCGGCGCGAGGCCGGGCGCGCGGTCGCCGAGGACGCCCCCGTCTTCGTCATCTCGGTGGCCGCCGAGCTGGCCGGCATGCACGCGCAGACCCTGCGCCAGTACGACCGGCTGGGCCTGGTCAGCCCCGGGCGCACGCCCGGTGGCGGCCGGCGGTACAGCCCGCGCGACGTCGCCCTCCTGCGGGAGGTCCAGCGCCTCTCGCAGGAGGACGGCGTCAACCTGGCCGGCATCAAGCGGATCATCGACCTGGAGTCGCAGGTGGAGGCGCTGCAGCAGCGGGTGACCGAACTGCTGGGCGAGCTGGAGCTGGCCGAGGCCCGGCGGATTGCTGCGGAGTCCGCCGTCCGGGCCGGTTACGGCCGCGACCTCGTGCCGCTGCGTCCCGCCACCTCGGCACTGGTCGTCTGGCGTCCCGGGCAGCAGCGGTGAGCGGCAGCAGCCAGCACGAGGCGATCGTCCACGTGGAGCGGGAGATCGCGCTGCTGCTGCGCCGGTCGCGGGCCATGTCCGCCCGGCTGTCGCGTGAGCTCCACCCCGACCTGGACGGCGCGGCCTACGGCCTGCTGGTGCTCCTCGAGGACTCCGGGCCGCTGCGGGCCAGCGACCTCGTCGCCCGCCTCGGCCTGGACAAGAGCACGGTGAGCCGTCAGATCGCCTCCCTCGTCGACCTCGGCCTGGTCACCCGCGAACCCGACCCCGCCGACGGCCGCGCCCAGGTGCTCGGCACCTCGGCCGAGGGCCACGCCCGGCTCAGCCGCATCCGCGACGCCCGGCGCGCCCGCTGGGAGGCCGACCTCTCCGACTGGCCGGTCGAGGACATCGCCACGCTCGGCGACCTGCTCGGCCGGCTCAACCGACTGGGCGAGGCGCGCGACGCCGGCGCCGTCCCCGAACCCCGGGACGGCGCCCCGGGCGGCTGAGCCGCCCCGCACGACCCCCGCAGACCCCCGTCGTGACCGCTGGGTTACCGCGGGGGTCTTCTGCGTCACAACAGTTGCAGACCACAACCAACGGACAGTATGGTTGCACTCTGCAAGCAACGATCGTGGCGAGGAACCCCGTGCCCATCACCCCCCAGACCCGCGACCGGCTCACCGCCGGCGTGGCCCGCATCGTCCGGAGCGGGCGGCACCTCAGCGTCCGCGCGGCCGCCGCGCTCTACGGCGACCTGCCGTCCTACGGCTGGGCCCTGCTCGCCCCCCTCCAGCAGGACGGCGAGCAGCGCTGCAGCGTGCTGGCCGCCCGCGCCGGCGTGGACGTCTCCGTGGTCAGCCGCCAGTTGGCCGTGCTCGAGCGCTCCGGCTACGTGGCCCGGCGTCCCGACCCGGCCGACGGGCGCGCCCACCTCGTGTACGTGACCGAGGCCGGGGAGGCCGCTCTCGCCGGCACCCGGGCGCTGCGCTCCGAGTGGGCCGAGACCGCCCTGGCGGACTGGGACGAGCACGACGCCGGCCTGCTCAGCGACCTGCTCGAGCGGCTCGCCGCGGACCTCGACGCCTCCGCCGCCGCAGGCGTCGCCCGCACCGCCTCGTGAGGGGCGCCACACCTCCCTCCCCTTCCGCACCGAGCCCAGGAGCACCGTGACCAGCACCCTCGAGCCCCGCACCGCGGCGGCCGCCCCGGACGACGTCGCCCCCGTCGAGCAGCAGGGCGGGATGACGCACCGGCAGATCCTCTCGGCGCTGTCGGGCATGTTGCTGGCGATGTTCGTGGCGTTCCTGTCCTCGACCGTCGTCTCCAACGCCCTGCCCACGATCATCACCGAGCTGCGCGGCACCCAGGGCCAGTACACCTGGGTGGTCACCGCGACCCTGCTGGCCTCGACCGCGTCGACGCCGATCTGGGGCAAGCTCGCCGACCTGTTCAGCAAGAAGCTGCTCATCCAGATCTCGATCGTCATCTTCATCGTCGGCTCGATGCTGGCCGGCCTGTCGCAGTCGGTGGACACCCTCATCGCCTGGCGCGTCCTGCAGGGCCTCGGCCTCGGCGGCGTCCAGGCGCTCGTGCAGATCGCGATGGCGGCGATGATCAGCCCCCGCGAGCGCGGCCGGTACTCCGGCCTCATCGGTGCGGTCATGGCCGTGGCCACCGTCGGCGGCCCCCTCATCGGCGGCGTCCTGGTGGACACCAGCTGGCTGGGCTGGCGGTCGGTGTTCTACGTCGGCGTCCCGTTCGCCGTCGTCGCGCTGGTCCTGCTGCAGCGCACGCTGCACCTGCCGATGACCAGGCGCCACGTGCGCATCGACCACCTGGGCGCGACCTTCCTCACCGCCGGCGTCTCGGCGCTGCTCATCTGGGTCACCCTGGCCGGCGGCACCTTCCCCTGGTGGTCGGTCGAGACGGCGCTGTTCCTCGCCGGCGGCGTGCTGGCCATCGTGGCCTTCGTCGTCACCGAGCTGCGGCACCCCGAGCCGATCGTCCCGCTGCGGCTGTTCCGCGACCGGACGACGACGCTGGCCATCGTCGCCAGCATCGCGATCGGTGTCGCGATGTTCGGGTCGTCGGTCTTCCTCGGCCAGTACCTGCAGATCTCCCGCGGCTACTCCCCGACGGCGGCCGGTCTGCTGACCATCCCGATGGTCGGCGGCCTGCTGATCTCCTCCACCGTCTCCGGCATCCTCATCACCCGCCACGGCCGGTGGAAGGCCTACCTGGTCGCGGGCTCGGTGCTGGTCGTGGCCGGCTTCGGGCTCCTGTCGACGATCGACCACGAGACGGACATGGTCCTGCTGGGCGCCTTCCTGTTCGTCCTGGGCGTCGGCATCGGCATGACCATGCAGAACCTGGTGCTGGCGGTGCAGAACACGGTGGCCGCCCGCGACCTGGGTGCGGCGAGCTCGGCCGTGGCCTTCTTCCGCAGCCTGGGCGGCACGATCGGCGTCTCGGTGCTCGGCGCGGTGCTCAGCAGCCGGGTCGGCGACCTGATCGCCCAGGGCCTGGCCGGCGTCCCCGGGGCCGCGCAGGCCGCGTCGTCCGGCGAGGTGGGGCTGGCCGACCTGGCCGACGCGCCGCCGGCGATCCGGACGCTGATCCAGGTCTCCTACGGCGACGCCACCGGCCGCATCTTCGCGATCTCCGCCGTCCTGGCCGTGGTCGCGGTGGTGGTCATCCTGTTCATCCGCGAGGTCGCGCTGAGCACCCAGAGCGGTGAGGAGCGGCTGCGCAGCGGCGAGTAGCCCGCGACGGCCGGGGACCGACATGGGTCGTCGGATGATCGACACGCTTGACGGGCGATCGTGGACGCCCGGGTGCGTGTCGTCGCGAATCGTGAGCGACCGTCGACGGTGGATGGTGTCGAGCGGTCGTCGGTCCCGGGTACTCGGGACCTTCAGCCTGCGGGCTCTCCTCCCAGCCTTGGAAACGTGCTGATCCCGCAAGCCAATCCAGGGGGAGGGACACCCGTGCGAAAGCGTGCAGCAGCAGTGGTCCTCGCCGGCGCCGCCGGCTTCATGATGATGGGGGCTCCGGTCGCGATGGCCGACAATCCGCATCCGGTGGACAGGGTGGCCAACACCCCGAAGGTGGGTGGCCAGCTGAACAGCGCGTGGGGCGAGGTCGCGAGCAACCTGGCGCAGTTGGACACCACTGCCGAGGGCGGCACCGGCGGTGCGATGGGGCAGCACTCGCGCTCGACCAAGGCCGCCGACAACAACGGTGGTTTCGCCAGCAGTGACAACGCCTTGGGCATCACGCTGAGCGACAACACCGACGGCTCGACCGGTCGGGAGGGTGTCGGCAACGTGTCGGCGGACGACGAGGGGCCCCACGGCGTCAATCCCGGTGACGGTGGCAACGGCCAGCACGCGCTGAACAACGCCAGGCTGGCGGGGGTCCTCAACCCCGTCAACGGTGAGCTCACCACCACCGTCGGCGGCACCGCGCCCGACGTCTCCTCGGAACTGCTGGAAGGGACGCAGTAGGAGGATCGTCGACGCGGAACGGACCGACGTCCGCGACGCCCAGCGCGAACAGAGCCCCCCGGATGGGCGATCACCCGGGGGGCTCTGTCCTGCCGCCGTCGTGCTGTTCAGCTCTCGAGCGCTGCGTCCAGGGTGATCTCGTCGACGCCGGCCAGGGCCTTGCTGACGGGGCAGCCCGCCTTGGCGGCCTGGGCGGCCTTCTCGAAGCCGGCCGCGTCGAGTCCCTCCACCTCACCGCGCACGGTGAGGGCGATCTTGGTGATGTGCGGGCCGCCGTCCTTCTGGCCGAGCGTGACGTCGGCGCCGATCTCCAGGGCCTGGGGGGTGCCGCCGGCCTTGGCGATCTCGTTGGACAGCGCCATCGCGAAGCAGGCCGAGTGGGCGGCGGCGATCAGCTCCTCGGGGCTGGTGGTGCCGCCGGCGTCCTCGGCCGCGCGCTTGGGGAACGAGACCTCGTAGGTGCCGACCTTCGAGCTGGACAGCTCGACCTGACCGGACCCCTCCTGCAGGGTGCCGTTCCACGCGGTGCGGGCAGTGCGGGTGGGCATGCGATCTCCTCCGTCTCGGGGCCTACGGGGCTCGCCCTACCCGTGACGGTTGCACGCAACCGTCACGGCTCAGCCCCCGCTGACCCGTTCGGTGACCAGCTGCAGCTTCGCCTTGAGCTCGGCGAACTCCTCGCGGTCCAGGTCGAGGGCGCAGATGATCTCGCCGGAGATGGACTCGGCCTCGTCCCGCAGCGCGCGGCCGGCGTCGGTGAGGGCGATGGACACCGAGCGCTCGTCCTCCACCCGGCGGTGGCGGGTGACCAGGCCGGCGGAGGTGAGCCGCTTGAGCAGCGGGGAGAGCGTGCCGCTGTCCAGGGACAGCCGCGCGCCCAGTTGGCCGACGGTCTGGTTGTCGGTCTCCCAGAGCAGCATCATCACGAGGTACTGCGGATAGGTGAGGCCGATCGCGTCGAGCAGAGGGCGGTACCGCGCCGTCATCGCCCGGGATGCGGCGTAGAGCGCGAAGCAGAGTTGGTCCTCGAGGACCGCGCTCGGTGCCGGCAGACGCGTCATCCCCGGGAGTCTAGGCGTCCTGGCCAGGCCGCCACGGGGGGTTGCCGAGGATCGACACGGGCGGGTGAGGACCTCCGGTGCTTGCACCAGGGGCGCGCAGCGAGATTGAGTGGAACAGACTCAACCTCGTCCACGTTGGACGGGGCGAGAACCACGGCCGAGCCCCGGCCGACCCCACGCCGAGAGGACCGCTGCACCCACCATGCAGAGCAAGCTCACCACCCGTTCGCAGGAGGCCATCGCCGCTGCTCAGCGGCTGGCGGTCGACCGTGGCCAGGCGGCCCTCGAGCCGCTGCACCTGCTCCTCGCCCTGCTGGAGCAGACCGACGGCATCGCCGGGCCCCTGCTCAAGGCCGTGGGCGCCGACGTCTCCGACGTCCGCGCCAAGGCGGAGGCGGCGCTGCGGCGCCTGCCCAGCGTCAGCGGGGCCACCGTGCCCGCGCCCTCGCCGTCGCGCGAGCTGCTGCGGGTGCTCAACGCCGCCGGTGAGCAGGCCAGTGCGCTCGGGGACGAGTACGTCTCCACCGAGCACCTGCTGGTCGGCCTGGCGAGCTCCGACGGCGAGGCCGCGACGGTGCTGAGCAGCGCCGGTGCCACGCGCGACGCGCTGCTGGCCGCCTTCCGCACCGTGCGGGGCAACCGCAAGGTCACCACCCCCGACCCGGAGAGCACCTTCCAGGCGCTGGAGAAGTACGCCGTCGACCTCACCGAGCGTGCCCGCGAGGGCAAGATCGACCCGGTGGTCGGCCGCGACACCGAGATCCGGCGGGTCGTGCAGGTGCTGTCCCGGCGCACCAAGAACAACCCGGTCCTCATCGGTGAGCCCGGCGTCGGCAAGACCGCGATCGTCGAGGGCCTGGCCCAGCGGATCGTCGCCGGCGACGTGCCCGAGAGCCTCAAGGGCAAGCGGCTGATGGCGCTGGACCTGGCGAGCATGGTGGCCGGCGCGAAGTACCGCGGTGAGTTCGAGGAGCGGCTGAAGGCCGTCCTGCACGAGATCACCGAGTCCGAGGGCGAGATCGTCACCTTCATCGACGAGCTGCACACCATCGTCGGTGCCGGCGCGACCGGCGACTCCGCGATGGACGCCGGGAACATGATCAAGCCGATGCTGGCCCGCGGCGAGCTGCGCATGGTCGGGGCGACCACGCTCGACGAGTACCGCGAGCACATCGAGAAGGACCCGGCCCTCGAGCGGCGCTTCCAGCAGGTCTTCGTCGGCGAGCCCTCCGTGGAGGACACGATCGGCATCCTGCGCGGCCTCAAGGAGCGCTACGAGGTGCACCACGGCGTCCGGATCACCGACGCCGCGATCGTCGCCGCCGCCACCTTGTCGGACCGGTACGTCACGGCCCGGTTCCTGCCGGACAAGGCGATCGACCTGGTCGACGAGGCCGCCAGCCGGCTGCGCATGGAGATCGACAGCCGGCCGGTCGAGGTCGACGAGGTCGAGCGCGCCGTCCGCCGGCTGGAGATCGAGGAGATGGCGCTGGCCAAGGAGGACGACCCCTCCTCGGTGGAGCGGCTGGCCGCGCTGCGCGCGGACCTCGCCGACAAGCGCCAGCAGCTCGACGAGCTGACCGCCCGGTGGCAGCAGGACAAGGGCGCGATCGTCCGCATCCAGCAGATCAAGGAGGAGCTGGAGCGGGCGCGCCTGGACGCCGAGCGGTTCGAGCGGGACGGCGAGCTGGCCCGCGTGGCCGAGCTGCGCTACGGCCGGATCCCGCAGCTGGAGAAGGCGCTGACCGACGCCGAGGCGTCCGTCGAGGCCGGTGACTCCATGCTCAAGGAGGAGGTCGGCCCCGACGACATCGCCGAGGTCGTGCAGGCCTGGACCGGCATCCCCGCGGGCCGGCTGCTGGAGGGCGAGACCCAGAAGCTGCTGCGCATGGAGGAGGAGCTCGGGCAGCGGGTCGTCGGCCAGCCCGACGCCGTCCGAGCCGTCTCCGATGCCGTGCGTCGTGCGCGGTCCGGCGTGGCCGACCCCGACCGGCCGACCGGCTCGTTCCTGTTCCTCGGCCCGACCGGCGTCGGCAAGACCGAGCTGGCCAAGGCGCTGGCGGAGTTCCTGTTCGACGACGAGCGGGCGATGGTCCGCATCGACATGAGCGAGTACTCCGAGAAGCACTCGGTGGCCCGGCTCGTCGGCGCTCCGCCCGGCTACGTGGGCTACGAGGCCGGCGGGCAGCTCACCGAGGCGGTGCGGCGGCGGCCCTACACGGTCGTGCTGCTCGACGAGGTCGAGAAGGCCCACCCCGACGTGTTCGACGTGCTGCTGCAGGTGCTCGACGACGGCCGGCTCACCGACGGCCAGGGCCGCACCGTCGACTTCCGCAACACGATCCTGATCCTCACGTCCAACCTCGGCTCGCACGTGATCGCCGACCAGTCGGTGGAGGAGGAGCGGCGCCGGCAGGCGGTGCTCGAGGTGGTCCGGCAGCACTTCAAGCCGGAGTTCCTCAACCGGCTGGACGACGTCGTGGTGTTCCGGGCCCTGGGCAGCGAGGAGCTGGCCGGGATCGTCGACATCCAGGTCGGCGTCCTGGCGCGGCGGCTGGCCGCTCGCCGGCTCACGCTGCAGGTCACCGACGCGGCGCGGGACTGGCTGGCGATCAACGGGTTCGACCCGGTCTACGGCGCCCGGCCGCTGCGCCGGCTGGTGCAGTCGGCGATCGGCGACCAGCTGGCCAAGGCGCTGTTGGCCGGCGACATCCGGGACGGCGACGAGGTGGTCGTCGACGCGCCGGACGACCTCGCCGTCGAGGGTCTGATCGTCCGCCGCGGCTGAGCGCCGCGCCCTGTACGACCACCGTGGACCCGGTGTGGAGGCCGGAGGCCTCCCGCCGGGTCCGCGGGTGCGGGCTCCGCGCGCCGGGGGGACGGCAGCCGGCCGCGGTGTCGGCCGGCAGGCCGGCGCTGTCGTCGTGGGCCGGTCGTCGTCCCTACCGATCCGGTCTCGAAACACGTCGAGGGGTGGCTCGGGGACTCGGCGGTGGGTGATCATCTCCGCCGACACCGGGGGACGACGACGGGAGCACAGATGACGTCAGGGCAGGGCGGCCAGGGTGGGTGGGGCGGTCAGGACCCCCAGCAGGGCGGCCAGGACCCGCAGGGCTGGCAGCCGCCGCAGCAGGGCTGGCAGGCCCCGCCGCAGCAGGGCTGGCAGGCGCCGCCTCCGCCCGGGTGGCAGCAGCCGCAGCAGGGCTGGCAGCAGCCGGGGCAGTACGGCTACGCCCCCGCGCCGTCGGCTCCCGGGTACGCGCCGCAGGAGGCGCCGCCGCGCCCCGACAGCGTGCGCTTCGGGATCGGCGCCTTCGTCGCCAACCTGCTGATCGGGCTCGTCGGCGCGATCGTCACCTTCGCCAGCATCGACACCCTGCTGGACTCCGAGCTGGCGCGGGAGGGCGTCACGGTCTCCGAGGACGCCGTCCAGGCGGTCATCACCGTGAGCGCCGTCATCGGGCTGCTGTTCGTGGCGCTGGAGGCGCTGTTCATCTGGTTCGCCTGGAACGGGCGCAACTGGGCGCGGATCATCCTGTTCGTGCTGGGTGGGCTCGGCATCATCGGCGGCCTGTCCGCGCTGGCGCAGCCGACCACCGGCTTCCTCACCGCGCTGTCGGTCTGCCAGATGCTGGTGGTCATCGCCGGTGTCGTGCTGCTGGCCCGGCCGCCGTCGAACGAGTGGTACCGGGCCATGGGCCGGCGCCGCGCCGCCGGCCTGCGCTGACGGCCGGGCCCGGCCCCGGCGCGCCGATGCGGTGCGCCGGGGCCGGGCCGCGCCGGTCCCCGGGGGCACCCGGCGGTCCGGGGAGAATGGCCGGCGGTCGACTGCGAAGGAGCTCCGTCCCGTGACGCACACCCCCGCCCGCCGCGCCCTGCTCGCCGCCGCGTCGGCTCTGGCCGTCCCGCTGGCCGCCTGCGGCTCCGGGGACGCCGCGGAGGACGCCGCCCCGGCCCCCGGCGCCACGGCGGCTCCCACCTCTGCCGCCCCGGCCGCCACGGGGCCGATCGGCACCGGGTGCGGGGCGTTCCCGCCCGAGGGTGAGGGCAGCATCGCCGCCATGGCCGACGCCCCGCTGGCCACCGCGGTCGCCGGGGCCCCGCCGCTGTCCAACCTCATGATCACGGTGCACGCGGCCACCCTCGTCGACCCGCTCAACACGACCCAGGACATCACCATCCTCGCGCCGATCAACCAGGCCTACGAGGCGGTGCCGCCGGAGACGCTGCAGCCGCTGCTGGCCGACACCCCGCGGCTGACCGAGCTGGTCACCCACCACGTGATCCCCGGCCGGCTGGTGCCGGAGGAGCTGGCGGGCACGCACGCCACCCTCAGCGGCGACCCGGTCACCATCGAGGGCTCCGGTGGGTCGTTCACCATCAGCGCCGAGCAGACCCTCGTCGGCAGCACCGACGCCACCGTGGTCTGCGGCAACCTGCCGACGGCGAACGCGACGGTCTACGTCATCGACCAGGTGCTCAGCCCGCCGGCGTGACAGCCCCGTTCCTCCGGGCGATGGCCGCGGTCAGCGCCGTCGCGAACGCCGTCCATCCCGCGTAGGGGGCCAGGACGACCGCCGCCGGGCCACTGACTGCCGCCGCCCGGCGGACGAGGTCGACCGTGGAGACGGTGAGCACGGCGCACTCGGCCGTGGCGGCCCACGGGCGGTGGGCCCGGAAGAACAGCGGCGACCACCCCGCGTTGAGCGCGAGGTTCAGCGCGTAGGCCCGGGCGAACGGCCGGCCGTCGCTGCTGCGGGTGAGGACCTCGCCGGCGGCCCACGCCATCCCGGCGTACAGAGCGGTCCAGACGATGCCGAAGGTCTGCGGCGGCGGGTACCAGGAGGGCTTGTCCAGCCGGCGGAACCACCGGCTGCCGGGGTCGGTGGCCAGCCCGCCGAGGACGGCGGCGGTCAGCGGCCCGGCCGCGGCGACGAGGCGGGTCCGGGGAAGCGACATGCCCCGATCGTGGCCGTCAGTAGGGTCGGCTGCATGGAAAAGGACCCCGCCCCTCCCCACCCCTCGTCCCTCGGGACGGGACCCTGGGGCGGGGCCGCCCTGCCCGACCGCGACCGCCTGCTGGAGCTGATCGTCGAGCTCGCCGTGGTGCAGGGACGGGTCACGCTCTCCTCCGGGCAGGAGGCCGACTGGTACATCGACATGCGCCGCCTGACCCTGCACCACGAGGGCGCGCCCCTGGTGGGCCGGGTGATGCGGCAGCTGACCGGCGACCTGCGCTACGACGTCGTCGGCGGGCTGACCCTCGGCGCCGACCCGGTCGCCACGGCGATGCTGCACGCGGCCGCCGCGGGGGAGGGTTTCCTCGACGCCTGCGTGGTGCGCAAGGCCGGCAAGGCGCACGGTCTGCAGCGGCGGATCGAGGGCCCGGACGTCGACGGCCGCAGCGTCCTCGTGGTCGAGGACGTGTCCACCACCGGCTCCAGCCCGCTGACCGCCGTCGAGGCGCTGCGCGAGGCCGGCGCCGAGCCGGTCGCGGTCGCGGTCATCGTCGACCGCGGGGGCCGCGCCGCGGTCGAGGAGGCGGGCCTGGAGTACCGCGCCGCCTTCACCCTCGCCGACCTCGGCCTGGACTGAACACCGAGAGGGACGGACCCGCGGCCGCGGCGTCGTACGGTGTGACGATGACCACGGTGACGACGGCGTGGGCGGCCGAGCTGGCCGATGCCCTGGGTGCCGACAGCGTGCTGACCGACCCCGACGTCACCGCCTCCTACTCCCGTGACCAGGCGATGCTCGCCGAGGCCGGGACGCCGGCGGCCGTCGTCCTCCCGCGCAGCACCGCCGACGTCGTCGCGGTCATGCAGATCGCCTCGCGGCACGGGATCCCGGTGGTGCCCCGGGGTGCCGGGTCGGGTCTGGCCGGGGCCAGCAACGCCGTCGACGGCGCGATCACGCTGGTCATGACCCGGATGGACGCCGTCCTGGAGGTGTCCCCCGCGGACCGCCTGGTCGTCGTCCAGCCCGGGGTGGTGAACAAGGCGCTGCGGGACGCGGTCGCCGGGTCCGGGCTGTTCTACCCGCCGGACCCCTCCAGCTACGACTGGTGCACGATCGGC
Organism: Geodermatophilus sp. SYSU D00705; assembly: GCF_054050135.1. Taxonomy (NCBI): domain Bacteria; kingdom Bacillati; phylum Actinomycetota; class Actinomycetes; order Geodermatophilales; family Geodermatophilaceae; genus Geodermatophilus; species Geodermatophilus sp. SYSU D00705. The sequence goes on from NZ_JBJGYT010000005.1 coordinate 68,048, forward strand.
GGCAACCTCTCCACCAACTCCGGCGGGCTGTGCTGCGTCAAGTACGGCGTCACGACCGACTACGTGCTGGGCCTGGAGGTCGTGCTCGCCGACGGGCGGGTCCTGCGCACCGGACGGCGCACCGTCAAGGGCGTCGCCGGCTACGACCTCGCCCGGCTGTTCGTCGGGTCGGAGGGCACCCTCGGCGTCATCACCGAGGCGACGCTGGCCCTGCGGCCGGCACCGCAGCGGCCGGTCACCCTCGTGGCCACCTTCGCCACGACCGCGCAGACCGGGCAGGTCGTCGAGCGGGTGGTCACCAGCGGCCTGGTGCCCAGCCTGCTGGAGGTCATGGACAACACCTGCATCTGCGCCGTCGACGACCTGCTGCGCGCCGACCTCGACCGCGACGCCCACGCGCTGCTGGTGGCCCAGTCCGACGCCGGCGGCGAGGCGGCCGTCCGGCAGATGGAGACGCTGGCTGAGCTGTGCCGGGAGGCCGGCGCCGACCTCGTGCACACCACCGACGACCCGGCCGAGGGCGACCTCCTGCTGGCCGCCCGGCGCATGGCACTGCCGGCGCTCGAGCAGCTGGGCAGCACGCTCATCGACGACGTCGCCGTGCCCCGCTCGCGGATCGCCCAGTTCCTCGACGGCTGCGACACCATCGCCGCCGAGCGCGGGCTCACCATCGGCGTCGTCGGGCACGCCGGCGACGGCAACATGCACCCGACGATCTGCTTCGACCCCACCGACGCCGACCAGCGCGAGCGGGCCTTCGCCGCCTTCGACGACATCCTGGAGCTCGGCCTGTCCCTCGGCGGCACGATCACCGGCGAGCACGGCGTCGGGGCGATCAAGGTCGACTGGCTGGAGCGGGAGGTCGGCCCGGTGTCGCTGGAGGTGCACCGGTCGATCAAGGCCGCGCTCGACCCGGACGGGCTGCTCAACCCCGGCAAGGTGCTGCGCCGCCTGACACGCTGACCCCATGGCTGCAGACCGGCTCCTGGTCATCGGCGGGGACGCCGCCGGCATGTCCGCGGCGGCACAGGCCCGGCGGCTGCGACCGGCCGAGAGCCTGGCCATCACCGTCCTGGAGCAGGGGCCCGACGTCTCCTACTCCGCCTGCGGCATCCCCTACTGGGTCGGGGACGTGGTCTCCGACCGCGACCGGCTGATCGCCCGCAGCCGGCACGAGTTCACCGCCCAGGACATCGACGTCCGCACCGGCACCCGGGCAGAGGCGATCGACCTCGACGCCGGCACGGTGCGCACCGCCGACGGGCAGACCCTGGGCTACGACCACCTGCTCGTCGCCACCGGCGGCCGCCCGCTGCGCCCGCCGGTGCCCGGCCTGGACGCCGACGGCGTGCACGGGGTGCACCGGCTGGCCGACGGCGCCGCCATCCGGGCCGCGGTCGCCGCCGGCGCCCGCCGCGCCGTCGTCCTGGGCGGCGGCTACATCGGCCTCGAGATGGCCGACGTCCTGCACGCCCGCGGCGTGGCGGTGACCGTCGTGCTCGCCGACCCCCTCCCCATGGCGCTGCTGGACGCCGACATGGGGGAGCGGGTCTGCAAGGCGATCGGGGACATGGGCATCGACGTCCAGCCCAACCAGCCGGTGCGCGAGATCGAGACCGACGCCGACGGCGTGGTGCGGGCCGTCCGCACCGACGCCGGCAGCTACCCCTGCGACCTCGTCGTCCTCGGGCTGGGCATGGGCCCGGAGGTGGCCCTCGCCCGCGACGCCGGCCTGCGGCTGGGGGAGACCGGCGCCATCGAGGTCGACCGCACCCAGCGCTCCCGCTCGCACCCCGAGGTGTTCGCCGCCGGTGACTGCGTGCAGACCTTCCACCGGCTGACCGGCGAGCCGGCGCACGTCGCGCTGGGCACCCACGCCAACAAGCAGGGCCGGGTCGTGGGCTCGGTGGTCGGCGGCCGGCCGGCGCGCTTCGCCGGGGTGCTCGGCACCGCCCTCACCGGCATCGGCGAGCTGGAGATCGCCCGCACCGGGCTGTGCACCAGCCAGGCGGAGGCGGCGGGCTACGAGATCCGCACCGAGACGATCGAGGGGACGACGAGGGCCGGCTACTTCCCCGGCGCCGAGCCGATGGCGGTGAAGCTGGTCAGCGACCGCGGGTCCGGGGAGCTGCTCGGGGCGCAGATCGTGGGCGGGCCGGGCAGCGGCAAGCGGATCGACGTCATGGCCACCGCCATCTGGGCCGGCCTGACCGCCGAGGAGTTCGCCGGCTCCGACCTCTCCTACGCCCCGCCGTTCTCGCCGGTCTACGACCCGGTGCTCGTCGCCGCGCGCGTGGCCAGCCGGGCGGAGCGGGGGTGACCGCCAAGGGTGAGGTCCGCGGGGCGGACTGGTACGGCGACGACCTCTCCGGCCAGGAGCACACCGGGGTCACCTTCAGCGCCGTGGACCTCTCGGAGACGACCGACGACGGCGCCGTCTTCACCGACTGCGTGTTCCGGGACTGCCGGTTCACCCTCTCCACCCACACCGACGCGGCGTTCCTCACCTGCACGTTCACCGGCTGCTCGTTCTCCCAGGCGACGCTCACCGGCTGCAAGCTGGTCGGCTCCCGGTTCGAGCGCTGCGGCTTCGACCTGCTCACCGTCACCGGCGGCGACTGGTCCTTCGTCGGGCTGGCGGGGGCGGACCTGGCGAAGGCCACGCTCACCGGCGTCCGCATGCGGGAGGCCGACCTGACCGGGGTGCGCGCCGTCGGGGCGACGCTGCGGGACCTCGACCTCTCCGCCGCCGAGTGGCACGGGGCCGACCTCTCCGGTGCCGACCTGCGCGGCACCGACCTCGCCGGGGTCGACCCGCGGGAGGTGGAGCTGGCCGGGGCGCGGATTGACGTCGTCCAGGCGGTCGCCCTGGTGACCGCGCTCGGGCTGCGGGTGGAGCCCGGCGGGGTGTAGCGGGTGTCGCGGGGCACGGGCGCGGCGGGATACTGGCCGCCAGCAAGCGCCGATCCCGACGCAAGGAGTGCCTCGCATGCCCATCGCGACCCCTGAGGTCTACGCCGACATGATCAACCGGGCCAAGGAGGGCGGCTTCGCCTACCCGGCGATCAACTGCACCTCGTCCGAGACGGTCAACGCGGCCCTGCGCGGCTTCGCCGACGCCGGCAGCGACGGCATCATCCAGTTCTCCACCGGCGGCGCGGAGTTCGGCTCGGGCACCCGGGTCAAGGACATGGTCACCGGTGCCGTCGCACTGGCCGAGTTCGCGCACGTCGTCGCCGAGAAGTACCCGGTCAACGTCGCGCTGCACACCGACCACTGCCCGAAGGACAAGCTGGACGCCTACGTGCGCCCGCTGATCGCCCTGTCCAAGGAGCGCGTCGACGCCGGCCAGGCGCCGCTGTTCCAGTCGCACATGTGGGACGGCTCGGCGATCGACCTCGACGAGAACCTGCACATCGCCGAGGAGCTGATCGAGAAGTCGGCCGCCGCCAAGCTGGTGCTCGAGGTCGAGATCGGCGTCGTCGGCGGGGAGGAGGACGGCGTCGCGCACGACATCAACGAGAAGCTCTACACCGCCGAGGGCGACTTCGTCGCGACCGCCAAGGCGCTGGGGCTCGGCGAGAAGGGCGTCTACCTGCTCGCCGCCACCTTCGGCAACGTGCACGGGGTCTACAAGCCGGGCAACGTCAAGCTGCGCCCGGAGATCCTCAAGCAGGGTCAGGACGTCGTCGCCAAGGAGTTCGGCCTGGCCGAGGGCAGCAAGCCGTTCAACCTCGTCTTCCACGGCGGCTCCGGGTCGGCGCAGGAGGAGATCCGCGAGGCGCTCTCCTACGGCGTGGTGAAGATGAACGTCGACACCGACACCCAGTACGCCTTCACCCGGCCCATCGCCGGGCACATGTTCAGCAACTACGACGGCGTCCTGAAGGTCGACGGCGAGGTGGGCAACAAGAAGGCCTACGACCCGCGCAGCTACCTCAAGGCCGCCGAGACGGGCATGGCCGCCCGCATCGTCCAGGCGTGCGAGGACCTGCTGTCGGCCGGCCAGTCGCCGAGCGCCTGAGTGACCGAGCTCGCGAGGTCACGCATGGACGGAGCGACGCGCGGCGCATGTCCGACGAGCGCCGGCGAGGAGGAGCTGTGACGCACTCGCACCAGAACCTGCTCGGGGAGCCGCCGGCCACGCTGCTGCCGGCCAACCCCGAGGCCGAGGCCGAGCTCGCGGCCGGCAGCACGCCGGCCGAGGTCGCCGCGCACCACCCGACGGTCAGCGCGGCCTGGGCCGCGCTGGCCGAGGAGGCGCTGAACCGGCCGGAGCGGGCGCTGCGGGACACCATCGAGGCCTACGCGTACGCCCGCACCGGCTACCACCGCGGCCTGGACGCGCTGCGCCGCAACGGCTGGAAGGGCTACGGCCCGGTGCCCTGGTCGCACGAGCCCAACCGGGGCTTCCTGCGCTGCGTGACGGTGCTGGCCCGCGCCGCCGAGGCGATCGGGGAGACGGCCGAGCAGGAGCGCCTCACCGAGCTGCTGCGCGACTGCGACCCCAGCCTCGCCGCCTGACCCCCCTCTGCGGGCGTCCCTCCTGACGCGCAGCGGAGGCTGGGAGCGCAGGTTTCCTGCGCCCCCAGCCTCCGCTGAGACAGCCCCGGGGGACGCCCGCACTGCTGTCGGCCCGGAGCGGCAGACTGACCCCCGTGGAGCACACGCCGGCAGCCGTGGTGGCCCGCCTGCGGCCGCTGCTGCTCGCGGTCCACGAGGCGCTGTCGGCGGGCGTGGCGGTCAGCGCCGCGATCCACGCCGCCCACGGCTGGAACCCGAGCGCGGACCGCCACCTCGACCACCAGCTCGTCCGCCGCGAGGCGATGGAGCGGCTCAAGCCGTGGGGTGCCGCCCCGGACGACGAGGCCGATCCGTGGCTGACCCGCCAGCTGGAGTTCACCGACACCAGCACCGACAACCTCGGCCTGCCGATGAGCGGGCTGCTGCTGCGCACCGCCACCGACGTCCTGCGCGTCTGGCGCTCCGACGACGGCGAGCTGCCCGCGGCCGCCACCGAGGGGCTGCGCGCCTTCTACCGGCAGGCCCCCAGCCGCCAGCTGCAGCTGGACCTCGACGACCGGTCCGGCGTCCCGCGCCCGGCGCCCGGGCACCTCGCCCTGCTGTGGGCCGACGCCGGCGCCGTCCTCACCCGCTTCGACCTCGTCCGGCCCGGCGGGCACGCCGGCCGGCGGGTGCAGGTCGACTGGCACGTCGACCTGCTCGAGCGCGTGGTCCGCCCAGCCGCCTGAGGTGCCGCTGCCCGCCCGGGGCGCATCCAGGGAGGGCAGCGGCGGCCGGGGGCCGACGCCGGCGGTCTCGGGCTCACAGGGAGCGGCCGGACACCGCCGGGCGCTCCGGGGCACGACGAGGCCGGGGATCCCGGCGACCCGCGCCCCAGAAGTGGGTGCCGGTCCCATCGTGGAGGCGTTGTGACGCTGGGTGATCGCTCGACGTGCGGATTTCCAGGACCATGCCTACGCTCCGTCTCCGGCGTCCACTGGGGACGCCCGTCACCGGAGGTGCTGCATGGCAACGCTTCTCTGGATCCTCGCGGTCATCCTCGTGGTCGCCGGCATCGTCGCGATCGTGCGCAGGCAACTGCTGTGGGGGATCGTGCTCATCATCGTGGGCCTGCTCGTCGGGCCGGGTGGGGTGAGCATCTTCACCTGAGCGGCACCCGGAGCCCCGACTCAGCGTTCGTCGAGCTCCGGGTGCAGCTCCCGCAGCCGGGCGGTGAGTGAGGCCAGCTCGTCCCCGCCGGCCATGAGACGCGTGAGGACGTCGGCATCGACGTCCTCACGCGTCAGGTCGCCCGCCACGTGCCCGTGCGCGAGGAGCAGGAACCGGTCGCCGACCAGGTGGGCGTACCGCGGGTTGCTGGTGACCACCACGATGGCCAGCCCCCGCGCGCGGGCGGTCAGCACGGCCCGGCCCACCAGGGTGTGCTGCTGGATCGTCATCGGCGCGGTCGGTTCGTCGATCACCAGGGCCCGGACGCCGAAGTGCAGCGCCCGGGCGATCGCCAGCGTCTGCCGCTCCCCGGCGCGCAGTGCCGAGGCCGGCTGGTCCGGGTCGATGCCCGGGACGCCGACCTGGGCGAGGGCCCGCACCGTCGTCTCCCGCGCGGCCTCGAGATCGAGCCGGCGCAGTGGCCAGGGCCCGCGCGTGGGCTCGGCGCCCAGGGAGAAGTTCCGCCACACCGACAGCAGCGGTGCCACCGCGAGGTCCTGCCACACGGTCGCGATGCCGGCGGCGCGGGCGGCCTTGGGCGACCGGAACCGCACCGGCCGACCGTCGAGCAGCAGCTCCCCCTCGTCGTACCGGCACAGGCCCGAGAGCATCGAGACCAGCGTGGACTTGCCGGACCCGTTCTCGCCCAGCACGCAGGTGATCTCGCCGGGGCGGAACGCCGCGTTCACCCGGGCCAGCGCCGCCACGCTGCCGTGGTGGACGCTGACACCGCGCAGCTCCAGCAGCGGGACGGGGCGGTCGGCCGGCCCGCTCACGATCGCGGCACCGCCTTCAGCCGGTCCCGGACGACGCCGTTGGCCAGCAGCGCCACCAGCAGAAGGACGCCGAGGAAGGCCTCGAACCAGCGGGCGTCCCACCCGGCCAGCACCACCCCCTGCCGCGCCGTGGCGTAGAGCAGCGCACCCACCGCGGCGCCGACCGCAGACCCGTACCCGCCGGTGAGCAGGCAGCCGCCGATGACCGCGACGACGACGAAGGTGATCGCCGTCCCGAGCCCGGTGCTGGCCTGCACGCCGCCCAGGCGCACCACCCCGAGCGTGCCGACCAGCCAGCCGGCCGCGGCGGTGCAGCAGTACAGCGCGACCGTCGTCCGCCGGTCGGCGACACCGAGCTCGCGGGCCGCACGGCGGGCGCCGCCGACGGCGAACACGCCGTTGCCGAAGCGGGTGCGCCACAGCGTCCACGACGCCCAAGCGGTCAGGAGCACCCACCACAGCAGCGAGACGCGGAACCGCCCGTCGCCGATCTGCACCGTCGACCCGAACACCGCCGTCGCCGACGACCAGCCGGGGGCCTCGCCGAGCCCGTCGATGCGCACCGAGCGGGTCAGCGACCGGGTGCCGGCCAGGGCCACGCCCTGCAGCACGAGGAACGTCGCGAGGGTGACCAGGAAGCTCGGCAGCCCGGTCGTGACCACCAGCCAGCCGTTCACCAGCCCGACCAGCAGCGCGGCCGCCAGCGAGCCGGCCAGCGCGGGCCAGGTGCCCCACCCGGCCTCGGTGATGAGCACGCCGGTGACCAGGGCGCTGCCGACGGAGATCATCCCGATCGACAGGTCGAAGTGCCCGGCGACCAGGAGCAGCGCGACCGCGACACCGCCGATGCCGATCAGCGCTGCCGCGTCCAGGGCGCTGGCCAGCCCGCCCGGACTGAGCAGGTGGGGTGCCTGCGGGGCGAAGAACAGCAGGACGACGGCCAGGCCCACGAACGCCGCGAGGCTGGGGCGGGCCAGCGCCCGGTCGAGCAGCCGTCGTCCCCGGGCCGGGGCCGGCGTGGCGTGCGGCCCGAACGAGGGCAGTCCGTCGGCTGTCACCGGCGGGGACAGGACGTCGGCAGCGGGGCCTCCTCGACCAGGGACGTGCGTCCAGTGTCCACGAACGGCGCGACCCACCCGCAGCGCCCCGCGCCGCCGATCAGGGGCGCAGCCGCCAGCGCACGCGGTGGTCGGCGTACCAGGTCCAGCGGCTGACCGGCCGCGGGTACGGCACGCCGTCCCGGACGACCCGGGCCGGGTCGCAGGCGATCTGCACCGCCCGGCCCGTCGTGCGCCGGGCGGGCCGCAGGGGCAGCGTCATGACGACGACCCCGAGGGTGTCCACCTGCCGCCACTCCGGCCGGACGTCGATGCGCGTGATGATCCCGTCGGCGACCTTGGCCGCGTCGTTGTGCGCCTGCGCCCCGAACCGGCGGGCCAGCGGGCCGCGCCGTCCGGGATCGGCCGCCTCGACCCGGCCGTGGTGCAGCAGGACGCCGCCGTGGTCGTCGCGCACCAGGCTGAGCTCGCGCTCCTCGCCGGCACCCACGCCCAGCGCGCGGGCCAGCCCGGTCGACGCGGTGTCGTCGGCGGGCTCCCACGACACCGGCACCCCGGCGGTCCGCCCGGCCTTGTCGAGCGCGGCGAGCACCGCGGCCAGCGCGGGCACCGGGCCCCTGACCAGCACGGCGTCGGCGTCGACGGCCGGCGCGACCGTCTCGCGGGCCGGTGCCTGGCCGGGGTCGAGGCCGCGCAGGTCGAACCGGACGAGCGACATGCGGATACCCTGCCACCTGCCAGCCGGTCATCCGCCGGTGACGGAGTTCCGAGGGGATCTGAGCGAGCGATGCCGGCAGTCGTGCTGATCGGCGCCCAGTGGGGCGACGAGGGCAAGGGGAAGGCCACCGACCTGCTGGGGGGCCGCGTGCCCTACGTGGTGCGGTACCAGGGCGGCAACAACGCCGGCCACACCGTGATCACGCCGGACGGTGAGCGCTACGCGCTGCACCTGATCCCGTCGGGGATCCTCACCCCGGGGTGCACGCCGGTCATCGGCAACGGCGTCGTCATCGACCCGGAGGTGCTGATCGGGGAGCTGGCGGGCCTGGAGGAGCGGGGCGTGGACACCTCACGCCTGGTCATCTCGGCCGACGCGCACCTGATCATGCCGCACCACCGCGCGCTGGACCGGGTCACCGAGCGGTTCCTCGGCAAGCGCCGGATCGGCACCACCGGCCGGGGCATCGGCCCCGCGTACGGCGACAAGGTGGCCCGCACCGGCATCCGCGTGCAGGACCTGCTCGACCTCTCCATCCTCCGGCAGAAGCTCGAGGGCACGCTGCAGGAGAAGAACCAGGTCCTGGTCAAGGTCTACAACCGCAAGGCGATCGACGTCGACGAGGTCGTCGAGGAGTACGCCGGGTACGCCGAGCAGCTCAAGCACCGCATCGCCGACACCCGGCTGCTGCTGGCCGAGGCCCTCGACGCCGGCGAGTGGGTCCTGCTGGAGGGCTCCCAGGGCACGCTGCTGGACGTCGACCACGGCACCTACCCGTTCGTGACGTCGTCCAGCCCGACCGCGGGCGGGGCCGCGGCCGGCTCGGGCATCGGCCCCACGCGCATCCAGCGGGTGGTCGGCATCCTCAAGGCCTACACGACCCGCGTCGGCTCGGGCCCGTTCCCGACCGAGCTGTTCGACGCCAGCGGCGAGTACCTGCGCAAGCAGGGCGGCGAGGTCGGCGTCACCACCGGCCGCGACCGCCGCTGCGGCTGGTTCGACGCCGTGGTGGCGCGCTACGCCAGCCGGGTCAACGGCATCACCGACTACTTCCTCACCAAGCTCGACGTGCTCTCCGGGCTGGAGACGGTGCCGATCTGCGTGGCCTACGACGTCGACGGCGTCCGGCACGACGAGATGCCCATGACCCAGACCGACTTCCACCACGCCAAGCCGGTCTACGAGGAGCTGCCGGGCTGGTTCGAGGACATCCGGCACTGCCGCACCTTCGACGAGCTGCCGGCCAACGCCCAGGCCTACGTGCGGCGGCTGGAGGAGCTCTCCGGCGCCCGCATCAGCGTCATCGGCGTCGGCCCCGGCCGCGACGAGAACGTCGTGGTCCACGACCTGATCGGCTGAGCGGAGGCCGGGAGCGCAGGGGACCTGCGCTCCCGGCCTCCGCTACGGACGGCCGCCTCCGCTACGGACGGCGGATGGGGGCGAGGGCCGCGGTCTGCAGTTCCGCCCGGGCGCGGACGGCGACCTCGGGGGCGTCGGTGATGACGCCGTCGACGCCGAGCGCCAGCAGCAGCCGGGCCTCGGTCTGGGCGTCGCCGGGGCCGATCGGGTCCTCGCCGCGGCGCAGGTGCCGGGGCAGGAAGGCGTTCTCCGGCCGCAGCGTCCACGGGACGACGAGAAGCCCGGCGCGGTGGGCCTGGGCGACCAGGTCGGAGACGCCGGTCAGCGCCTGGTCGGCGTCCCGCAGCAGGATGCGGTGCCGGCTGGGCGCGATGCCCTGCGCGTAGGTGCTCACCGCACGCAGGCCGGCGGGGGTGACGAGGGCGTCGTCCGCGGCGACGTCGTCCACCAGCTGGAGCATGGTCGGCCCCGCGGCGCCCAGGTCGGCGCGCAGCTGCCGCAGCGCGGCGGCGTCGAAGGACTGCAGCACGACCGTGCCGTCGGGGGTGTCGGCGCCCAGGCGGCGCAGCTCGGCGGCGACCAGCTCCACCATCGGCAGCCCGTGGTCGCCGGCCCAGGTGGGCTTCTTCAGCTCGGCGAGGACGCGCACCTGCCGGCCCGGGGTGGAGCGGCGGCGGGCGATCTCCACGACCTCCGCCAGCGTCAGGACGCCGTAGCGGCCGTCGTAGGTCGTGTTCAGCGGACGCAGCGCCGGCATGCGCTCGACGGCCCGCAGGGTGCGCAGCTCGGCGAGGGTGAAGTCCTCGGCGAACCACCCGGTGCGCTCGCGGCCGCCGACGACGCGCGTGGTGCGGCGGTCCGCGAACTCCGGCCGGTCGGCCACGTCGGTGGAGGGGGAGAGCTCGTTCTCGTGCCGGACGACGAGCGCGCCGTCGCGGCTGACCACGACGTCGGGCTCGATGAGGTCGGCGCCGAGGTCGATCGCGAGCTCGAAGCTGGCGGCCGTGTGCTCGGGCCGGTACGCGGAGGCGCCGCGGTGACCCACGACGACGGGACGGGGGAGGCCGGTCGCGGGACGGACTGCCAGCGACTCGCTCGCGTGCATGTCATTGAGAACACCGCAGTGACCTGACGAGAACGTGAACGCGGAGAGTCGCGTGCAGCACAATTCGGAAGACACCGCCCTGACCAGCGCGTCACCATGCGGGAGTGACGGAACTCTCACTCCTGGGCTGGACGCCGGAGCGGGGCGCCGAGCTGCCGCCGGGGTGCGCACCGGCCCGGGTCGCGCGGGTCGACCGCGGCCGCCTGACCGTGCTCACCGCCGACGGCGAGCTGCGCGCCCACCCCGCGTCGGCGCTGCTGGGCGACGCCGGGCCCGCGGTCGGCGACTGGGTGGCGCTGCGCGGGGAGCTCGCCGTCGCGGTGCTGCCCCGCCGGACGGCGTTCACCCGCGTCATGGCCGGCCGGACGTCGGGCGAGCAGGTGGTGGCCGCCAACCTCGACGCGGTGCTCGTCGTCGACGCCCTCACCGGGCCGCGGCGGACCCGGCGGGTGGAGCGCTACCTGGCGGTGGCGTGGGGCAGCGGGGCGGCACCGGTCGTCGTCCTCACGAAGGCCGACCTGTGCGACGACGTCCCGGCGGTGGTGCAGGAGGTGGCCGAGGCGGCCCTCGGCGTCGACGTCCTGCCGGTGAGCTCGGTGACGGGGGCCGGCCTCGCCGGCGTCGCCGCCCGGATCGGCCCCGGCCGCACCGCCGCGATGGTCGGGCCGTCCGGGGTGGGCAAGTCCAGCCTGGCCAACGCGCTGCTGGGGGCGCCGGTCGTCGCCACGGCGGAGGTGCGGGAGAGCGACGGCCGCGGCCGGCACACCACCACCGCCCGCGAGCTGCACCAGCTGCCCGGCGGCGGCCTGCTCGTCGACACCCCCGGCATGCGGGAGCTGGGTGTGGTGGACGACGAGGGCATCGACACCGCCTACGCCGACGTCACCGAGCTGGCCGGGCGGTGCCGGTTCCGCGACTGCGGGCACCGGTCCGAGCCCGGGTGCGCCGTCGCCGGGGCGATCGCCGAGGGCCGGCTGGACCCCGCCCGCTACACCGCCTGGCGCAAGCTGCAGGCCGAGGCCCGGCGGCAGGCGCTGCGCTCCGACGCGCGGGCGCGGGCCGCCGAGCACGCCCGGGTGCGCGCCCTGTACCGGTCCTACCGGGCGCAGCCGAACCGCCCGCGCTGAGCCCCGGTAGGGTCGCCGGACGTGCGCGTGCTCGTGATCGGCTCCGGTGCCCGGGAGCACGCCCTGTGCGTCGCTCTGCAGAACGACCCCGCCGTGACCGCGCTGGCGTGCGCTCCCGGCAACGCCGGCACGCGGGCGCTCGCCGAGGCCGCGCCGGTCGACGTCGCCGATCCGGTCGCCGTCGCCGCGCTGGCCACCGGCTGGGGCGCCGACCTGGTGGTCGTCGGCCCCGAGGTGCCGCTCGTGGCCGGTGCCGCCGACGCCGTCCGCGACGCCGGCATCGCCTGCTTCGGCCCGTCGGAGCAGGCCGCCCAGCTGGAGGGCAGCAAGTCCTTCGCCAAGCACGTGATGGCCGCCGCCGGCGTGCCCACCGCCCGGTCGTGGCCGGTCGGCGGCCCGGCCGAGCTGGAGACCGCCCTGGACGAGGCGGGCGCGCCGTACGTGGTGAAGGACGACGGTCTGGCCGCGGGCAAGGGCGTCGTCGTCACCACCGACCGGGACGCCGCCGTCGCGCACGGCCACCGCGTGCTGGAGGCCGGCGGCGCGGTGCTGGTCGAGGAGTACCTGGACGGGCCCGAGGTGTCGCTGTTCGCCGTCACCGACGGGACGACGGTGCTGCCGCTGGTCCCCGCCCAGGACGCCAAGCGCCGCGACGACGGCGACGCCGGCCCCAACACCGGCGGGATGGGCGCCTACGCGCCGCTGCCCTGGGCGCCGGCGGGCCTGGTCGACGAGGTGCTGGCCACCGTGCTGCAGCCGACGGTCGACGAGATGGCCCGCCGCGGTGAGCCCTTCGCCGGGCTGCTCTACGCCGGGCTGGCGCTGACCTCCCGCGGCGTCCGGGTCGTGGAGTTCAACGCCCGCTTCGGTGACCCGGAGACCCAGGTCGTGCTGCCGCTGCTCGAGACCCCGCTGGCGGGCCTGCTGCACGCCGCCGCGACCGGCACGCTCGCCGACCACCCGCCGCTGCGCTGGCGGGACGGGGCGGCGGTCACGGTCGTCGTCGCCGCGGCCGGCTACCCGGAGCGGCCACGCGCCGGCGACCCCATCACCGGCGCGGACGGCGAGGGCGTGCTGCACGCGGGCACCACGGTCGACGCGGACGGGACGGTCCGGTCCGCCGGCGGGCGGGTGCTGGCGGTGACGGCGGTCGGCGACGACCTCACCGCCGCCCGCCGGCTGGCCTACGAGCGGGTGGCCGGGGTGCGGCTGGCCGACGCGCACTGGCGCACCGACATCGCGCTGGCCGCCGTCGAGGGCCGGATCACCGCCGGCTGAGGGCCGGCACGCCCGGTTCCACTCCGGCTCCGGCCCCGTCCAGGGTTCGGCCCCGTCCCGAGGCTCACCCCGAGCGTGCCAGGGGTGAGGAGGAGGGGGTCCTCCTACTCGGCGCTGACCGCCGGGCGCGCCCGCTCCGGGCGTGGCTCGGGGGGCCGCGGCCCGTCGTGCCGCCGGCTCAGGTAGGTGCCGGCCACGTTCGCGCAGGCGACGAGCGGAACGGCGATGAGGGCGCCGAAGATGCCGGCCACCAGCAGGCCCGCGGCGATCGCCAGGACGACGGCCAGCGGGTGCACCCGCACCGCCCGGCCCAGCAGCAGCGGCTGCAGGACGTGCCCCTCCAGCTGCATGACCGCGACCACGATGGCCAGCGCGATGAGCGCGGTGATCGGGCCCTTGGACACCAACGCGACCAGCACCGCCACCGAGCCGGCGAGGAACGACCCGATGATGGGGATGAACGCGCCGAGGAACACCAGCGCGGCCAGCGGGATGACCAGCGGCACGCCGAGGATCGCCAGGCCGATGCCGATGCCGAGCGCGTCGACCAGGGCCACGGCGACGGTCGCGCGCACGTAGGAGATCAGCGTCCGCCAGGAGCGGCGGGCGGCCTCGTCGACGTAGGCGCGGGCGTCGGCGGGGCACAGGCCGATCAGCCACAGCCAGATGGACCGGCCGTCCTTGAGGAAGAAGAACAGCGTGAACAGCGCGAGGACGATCCCGGTGAAGACCTCGCCCACCGTCGCCGCGGTGGTGAGCGCCCCCGAGGTGAGGGTGTCCTGGTTGGCCACCAGCGCGTCCTGCGCGGCGGTCAGCGCCTCGTCGATCTGCCGCTGGGACACGGGGAAGCTGTCGACGACGAAGTCGCGCACCTGGGTGAGGCCCTGGTTGACCTGGTCGGCCAGGTCGGAGAACCCGGCGGTGAACCGCTCGACGACCAGCGTGATGATCCCGGCGACGACGGCGAGCCCGACGATGAGCATGGTCAGCGCGGCCAGCGACCGGGGCCAGCCGTGCCGCACGAGCGCCGCGGCGCCGGGCTGGAGCAGGGCGGAGAGCAGCAGCGCCACGAACACCGGGACGACGACGACGGCGACGTAGGCCGCGGCGTAGAGCAGCACGTAGATGCCGGCGATCACCACGATCAGCCGCCACGACCACGCGGCCGCGATCCGCAGCCCGGTCGGGACGACGGCGTCGTCGCTGGTCCGGCGGTCGGCGCCAGTGAGCCGGCGGGCGTGCCGGCCGTTGCGGTGCGGGCGGCCGCCGGCCGGGGGCCCGCTCACCCCGCCGGGGCCGATCGGCCCGTCGAGGTCGGGGGCGCCCGGTTGGGGGCTGCCCAGGGGCGGCTGTGCCGCGTCGTCCCCCGCCGGCAGGTCGGCGGGGGGCTCGGTGGCGACGTCGTCGTCGCGGACGAGGATCGCGCGGTCGTCGTCCCGCTCCGGCCACCCGTGCGGGTCGTGCTCGGCGGCGGCGCGGATGCGCTCGCGCGCCCGCTCGAGCAGGTGGGATGCCCGACGCAGCACGGGGACCTCCGGCGGGCAGTAGGGGTCGTCGATGATCACGCTAGCCCTACGGGGAGACTGTCCCCGTGGTGCGACGAGCTGACCGGTGGCGGGCGGTACCCCGATGATCGAGCGGTACACGCTCCCCGCGATGGGGCGGGTCTGGAGCGACCAGCACAAGTACGAGCTGTGGTGCCGGGTCGAGACCCTGGTGCTGGAGGCGCACGCGGCGGCCGGGCGGGTGCCCGCCGACGTCGTGGAGCCCGTGCGCAAGGCGGCGCCGCCGACCCCCGAGCGGGTCGCGGAGATCGAGGAGACGACGCAGCACGACGTCATCGCCTTCCTCACCGCGTGGGCGGACAACACCGAGCCGCGGTCGGCCGCGGCGTACGTGCACCACGGCATGACCTCGTCGGACCTGCTGGACACCGCGCTGGCGGTGCAGCTGACCGAGGCCACCGACCTGCTGCTGGCCCGGATGGACCGGCTGGTCGCGGTGCTGCGCGACCACGCGCTGGCTCACCGGCACACGATCAAGGTCGGCCGCACCCACGGTGTGCACGCCGAGCCCGACGTGTGGGGCCACCGGGTCGCCGACATCGCCTTCGCCGCGGCCCGCTCGCGCGACCGGCTGCGGGCGGCCCGTGAGCGGGTCGGCGTCGTCGCCATCTCCGGCGCCGTCGGCACGTACTCGCTGATCGACCCGTCGGTGGAGGTCGCCGTCGCCGAGGCGCTGGACCTGCGCCCGGCCGACGCCTCCACCCAGGTGGTGCTGCGCGACTCGGTCAGCGAGTGGGTGGCGGCGCTGGCGATCATCGCCACGGTCTGCGAGACGGTCGCGCTGGAGGTGCGCCACGGCCAGCGGACCGAGGTGCGCGAGCTGTCGGAGGCCTTCGGCTCCGGCCAGAAGGGCTCCAGCGCCATGCCGCACAAGAAGAACCCGATCCGCTCCGAGCGCATCGCCGGGCTCGCCCGCGTCGTCCGCGCCGCCGTCGTCCCGGTGATGGAGGGCATCCCGCTGTGGCACGAGCGGGACATCTCGCACTCCTCGACCGAGCGCGTCTTCCTGCCCGACGCCGCGATCACCACCGACTACCTGCTGCACCTGACCACCGGTCTGGTGGAGGGCCTCGTGGTGGACGCCGACCGGATGCGGGCCAACCTGGAGTCCACCGGCGGGCTGATCTACACCTCGTCGGTGCTGCTCGAGGTGGTCGAGGGCGGGCTGTCCCGCGAGGACGCGTACGCGCTCGTGCAGTCCGCGGCCATGGAGACGTGGAACACCGGGACGCCGTTCCGCGAGACGCTGCGGCAGCGGGCGGCGGCGTCCGGCGTGACCCTCGACGAGGCCCGGCTGGACGAGATCTGCCGGCCGGAGCGGTACGTGGCCGACCTGGACCCGCTGTTCGAGCGGCTGGCCGCCCTGTCATGAGCCTCGACCTGCCCCTGGTGGCGCGCGGCAAGGTGCGCGAGATCTACGACGCCGGCGCCGACCGGCTGCTGCTGGTCGCCTCCGACCGCATCTCGGCCTACGACCACGTGCTGCCGACGCCGATCCCGGACAAGGGGCGGGTGCTCACCGCGCTGTCGGTGTGGTGGTTCGGGCAGCTGGAGCCGGTGCTGGAGCAGTTCGGCGCGGCGCACCACCTGGTGTCGGCGTCCGACGTGCCCGGCGAGGTGGCCGGGCGGGCGATGCTCGTGCGGCGGCTGTCGATGCTGCCGGTGGAGTGCGTGGCGCGCGGCTACCTGTCCGGGTCGGGCACCGTGGAGTACCAGCGGTCCGGCGCCATCCGGGACGTCGCGCTGCCGGCCGGTCTGGTCGAGGGCTCGCAGCTGCCCGAGCCGGTGTTCACGCCGTCCACCAAGGCAGAGGTGGGCGAGCACGACGAGGCGATCGACTTCGCCGCGGTCGAGACCGCCGTCGGCGCGGACCGGGCCGCCGAGCTGCGCGCGCTCACGCTGGCCCTGTACCGGCGCGGCGCGGAGATCGCGGCGGAGGCCGGGATCATCCTGGCCGACACCAAGTTCGAGTTCGGTCTGGACGCCCAGGGCCGGCTGACCCTCGGCGACGAGGTGCTCACCCCCGACTCGTCGCGCTTCTGGCCGGCGATCACCTGGTCGCCGGGGGCGGCGCAGCCCTCGTACGACAAGCAGTTCGTCCGTGACTGGCTGACGGCGTCCGGCTGGGACCGGGTCTCCCCGCCGCCGGAGCTGCCCGCCGACGTGGTCGAGGCGACCCGCGAGCGCTACGTGACCGCCTACGAGGAGCTGACGGGCACTACGTTCCGCTGACGTGCCACTGACGCGCGCGGGGATCTCCTACCGGTCCGGCGGGTCCGGGGACGACCTGCTCCTGCTGCTGCACGGGCTGGGCGCCACCGGCGCGGTCTGGGACCGGCTGCTGCCGCTGGTCGAGGCGTCGTGGCCGGGGTCCTGGGCGGTGCCCGACCTGCGGGGCCACGGGCGGTCGGTGACCGAGCCGCCGTACGGGTACGCGGTGCACGCGGCCGACGTGGCCTCGCTGGCCGTGGCTCTCGGCGCCGGCCGGGTGACCGTGCTCGGGCACTCCTTCGGCGGCGTCGTCGGCGCGGTGCTGGCCGGCGGCTGGTACGGCGTCGAGGTGGCCCGCGTGGTCGCCGTCGGCGTCAAGATCGACTGGACCGTCGACGAGGAGGCGCGGGCCAGGGTGATGGCGGCCCGCCCGCCGCAGGTCTTCCCGACCGCCGCCGAAGCCGCGGACCGGCACCTGCGGCTCGCCGGGCTCAGCGGACTGGTCGCGCCGGACGACCCGGTCGCGCGGGCGGGCGTGCGCGAGGCGGACGGCGGGTTCGCGGCGGCCCTCGACCCGCGTGCGTTCGGCGCCGTGGGTCCGTCGGTGGAGGAGGTCCTGTCGCGGGCGGTCGCCCCGCTGCGGCTGGCCGCCGGGGCCGCGGACCCGATGGTCGGCCTGGCCGCGATGCGGCGGGTCGACCCGGACGCGGTGCTCCTCGACGGCGCCGGCCACAACGCCCACTGGGAGACCCCCGAGGCCGTCTGGTCGCTGGTCTCTCCCTGACGCGGCCGGTCACGACCTGCGCGAGATCGCCGGTCTCGTGGTCATCAGCCGCTGATCGCCACGAGACCGCCGATCTCGCGCGGGGGCTGTGGACGGCCGCAGCGCCACCGGCGCCTGCTGGGCCAGAGTGCCCGAGTGCCCACCCGTCGTGTCCGGTCCCGTCTCACCGGCCCGGCGACCAGGGCGGGTGCACGGGCTGCCGGCATCCGCGACTGGCAACTGCGGCATGCCGACGTCGAGCCGCTCTCGCGGGACACCTACCTGCCTCGAGCGCTGTCGAACGAGATGAGCGCCCGCGTCGCGGCCGTCCTGCTGACGTCACCGCCGGGGACCGTCGCCAGCCACGCGACCGCTGCAGCACTCTGGGGCCTGGACATCCCGCTGCAGGACAGGGCCGACCGCCGCGTCGACCTCACGGTTCCGATGACCTCGCGCTCGGAGAGCCGACGGGACCGGAGGGTGCACCGCACCCCGCTGCCCGAGGACGACACCACGCGGCGCGGGGCGGTGCCGGTCACCACTCCGGAGCGCACCTGGCGCGACCTGGCCGGCGTCCTGCAGCCCGCGGCGCTGCTCGCCGTGACCGACCAGCTGCTCGGTCGCTGGTGCACCGCGGCGGCCCTCGAGCAGCAGCTGCGCCGACGCCCCGGGGGGCGCGGATCGGCGCGCGCCCGGGAGGTGCTCCCGGTGGCGGACCCGCTGGCCGAGTCGCCGATGGAGTCGGTGCTGCGCTGGCTCCTCCACGCGGCCGGCCTGCCGTCGCCGGTGCTGCAGCACGTCGTGCGAGGCGTGGACGGGCGTCCGCTCGCTCGCGCCGACCTCGCCTGGCCGGACCTGCGCGTCATCGTGGAGTTCGACGGCGACGTCCACCGCGAGCGGGACGTCTTCGTCAACGACCTGCGCCGCCAGAACCGGCTCGTCGCGGCGGGGTGGACGGTGCTGCGGTTCACCTCCGCCGACGTCCTGGGCAGGCCGCACGAGGTCGTGGCGGAGATCCGCCGGGCGCTGCGCCAGTGACATCGCCGGTCTCGTGGTCATCAGCCGCTGATCGCCACGAGACCGCCGATCTCGCGCTGGGGAGAGCAGCATCACCCGCACCCCGGCCAGTGGGCCACGCCACCCCGGTACCCTCGACGTCGTGCCCCAGGTGGTCGTCGACGTCGTCCTCAAGCCGGAGATCTCCGACCCCCAGGGGCAGGCGGTGCTGGGAGCGCTGGGCCGGCTCGGCCACGACAGCGTCCGCAGCGTCCGCCAGGGCAAGCACTTCGTGCTCGAGGTCGACGGGACGCCGGACGAGGCGGAGCTGAAGCAGATCGCCGAGACGCTGCTGGCCAACCCCGTCATCGAGGACGTCGAGCTGCACCTCCCGACCGACTGAACGGAACCGCTGTGCGCATCGGTGTCATCACCTTCCCGGGCTCCCTGGACGACGTCGACGCCGCGCGCGCGGTGCGGCTGGCCGGCGCGGAGCCGGTCGCGCTCTGGCACGCCGAGCACGACCTCAAGGACGTCGACGCCGTCGTCCTCCCCGGGGGTTTCTCCTACGGTGACTACCTGCGCGCGGGTGCGATCGCCGCGCGGGCGCCGATGATGGCCGACGTCGTCGACCGCGCCCGCAAGGGCATGCCGGTCCTCGGCATCTGCAACGGCTTCCAGGTGCTCTGCGAGGCCGGCCTGCTGCCCGGCGCGCTGACCCGCAACGGCCACCTGCACTTCCGCAACCGCGACCAGGCGCTGCGCATCGAGCGCGAGGACACCGCGTGGACGGCGTCCTACGAGGCCGGCCAGCGGATCGTCGTCCCGGTGAAGAACGGCGAGGGCCGCTACGTCGCCGCGCCCGCCGACCTCGACCGCATCGAGGGCGAGGGCCGGGTCGCCGTCCGGTACGTCGAGGGCAACCCGAACGGCTCGATGCGCGACATCGCCGGGGTGACCAGCGCCGACGGCCGGGTCGTCGGCCTGATGCCGCACCCCGAGCACGCCGTGGAGGACCTCACCGGCCCGAGCACCGACGGGCTCGGCTTCTTCACCAGCGTCCTGAAGGCGGTCGTCAGCGCGTGACTCAGATCGACACCGTCGAGCGGGCCGGGCAGACCCCCGACGACGAGCAGCCCTGGACCGAGCTGGGCCTCAAGGCCGACGAGTACACCCGCATCAGGGACATCCTCGGCCGCCGGCCCACCACCGCCGAGCTGGCCATGTACTCGGTGATGTGGAGCGAGCACTGCTCCTACAAGTCGAGCAAGGTGCACCTGCGCCGCTTCGGTGACCTGCCGCCGAGCGACGCGCTGCTGGTCGGCATCGGCGAGAACGCCGGCGTCGTCGACGTCGGCGACGGCTACGCGGTCACCTTCAAGGTCGAGTCGCACAACCACCCCAGCTACGTCGAGCCCTACCAGGGCGCGGCCACCGGGGTCGGCGGCATCGTGCGCGACATCCTGACGATGGGCGCCCGCCCGATCGCCGTCATGGACAGCCTGCGCTTCGGCCGGGCCGACGCCCCCGACACCGCGCGCGTGCTGCCCGGCGTCGTCGCGGGCGTGGGCGGCTACGGCAACTGCCTGGGCCTGCCCAACATCGGCGGCGAGCTGCTGTTCGACGACTGCTACGTGGGCAACCCGCTGGTCAACGCGCTGTGCGTCGGCGTCATGCGGCACGAGGACGTCCGGCTGGCCAAGGCCGAGGGTGTCGGCAACAAGGTGATCTTGTTCGGGGCGCGCACCGGCGGCGACGGCATCGGCGGGGTCTCGGTGCTGGCCAGCGAGACCTTCGACGCCGAGGGCCCGGCGAAGCGGCCCAGCGTGCAGGTCGGGGACCCGTTCACCGAGAAGCTGCTCATCGAGGCGTGCCTGGAGATCTTCGCCGCCGACCTGGTCACCGGCATCCAGGACCTCGGCGGCGCCGGCCTCTCCTGCGCGACGTCCGAGCTGGCCAGCGCCGGCACCGGCGGCATGCACGTCGACCTGGACACCGTGCCGCTGCGCGACTCGACGCTCACCCCGGCCGAGATCCTGATGAGCGAGTCGCAGGAGCGCATGTGCGCCATCGTCGAACCGGGCAAGGTCGACGCCTTCCTCGCCGTCTGCCGCAAGTGGGACGTGCTGGCCACCGTCATCGGTGAGGTCACCGACGGCGACCGGCTGACCGTCGACTGGCACGGCGAGCGCATCGTCGACGTCCCGCCGCGGACCGTCGCGCACGAGGGCCCGGTCTACGAGCGGCCGATGGCCCGCCCGGCCGACCTCGACGCGCTGCAGGCCGACGACCCGGCCGCGCTGGCGCGCCCGCGGACGCCGGAGGAGCTCACCGCGCACTGGCTGGCCGTCGTCGCCAGCCCGGACGGCGCGGACAAGTCGTGGGTCACCGAGCAGTACGACCGCTACGTCCGCGGCAACACCGTGCTGGCCCAGCCCGACGACGCCGGCGTGGTCCGCATCGACGAGCGCAGCTCCCGCGGCATCGCCCTGGCGCTGGACGGCAACGGCCGCTACGCCCGGCTGGACCCGTACACCGGTGCGCAGCTGAACCTGGCCGAGGCCTACCGCAACGTGGCGGTGAGCGGCGCCCGGCCGCTGGCGGTCACCAACTGCCTGAACTTCGGCTCCCCGGAGGAGCCCGAGGTGATGTGGCAGTTCGCCGAGGCAGTCCGCGGCCTCGCCGACGCCTGCCGCGAGCTCGGCCTGCCGGTCACCGGCGGCAACGTGAGCCTCTACAACCAGACCGGCGACGTGCCGATCAACCCGACCCCGGTCATCGGCGTCCTCGGCGTGCACGACGACGTCCGCACGCGGGTCCCCACCGGCTGGCGGACGCCGGGGGAGACGGTGCTGCTGCTCGGCGAGACCCGGCCGGAGTTCGGCGGGTCCGCGTGGGCGTCGGTCGTGCACGGCCACCTCGGCGGCCGACCGCCGGCGGTCGACCTCGCGGCGGAGCGGTCGCTCGGCGAGCTGCTGGCCGCGCTGGCCCGCGACGGGCTGGTCGGCTCGGCGCACGACCTCGCCGACGGTGGCCTCGCCCAGGCGCTGGCCGAGTCCGCGCTGCGGTACGGCCTCGGCGCCCGCCTGGGCGTCGGTGACGACCCGTTCACCGCGCTGTTCAGCGAGTCGGCGGCCCGCGCGGTCGTCACGACGGCCGACCCGGCGGCGGTGCGCACCGCCGCCGAGGCGGCCGGGGTCCCCGTCACCGAGCTGGGGACGACGGGCGGCGACGTGCTCGCGGTCGACGGCGTGGGCGAGCTGCCACTGGCCGAGCTGCGCGCCGCGTGGAGCGCCACGCTGCCCGCGCTGTTCGGCACCCCCGAGGCCACGGTGGGCACCGTCCCGGCGGGGACCGTCCCGACCAGCTGATGCCCGCGCCGATCTCCGCCGAGGAGCTGCGGGGGGCGCTGGCGCCCACGCTGGCCTGGCTGGCGGGGGAGGCCGAGCAGCCGCCCCGGTCGGTGGTCGGCGCCGCGGTGAAGACCAGCGCCCGCTGGCTGGCCCAGCAGGTGCCCGGGCGCTCGGTCGAGCTGCGGGTGCCCCCGCACGTCGCCGTCCAGTGCGTGCCCGGGCCGCGGCACACCCGCGGCACCCCGCCGAACGTGGTGGAGACCGACGCCGCCACCTGGCTGCGGCTGGCCAGCGGCCGGCTCGACTGGGCGACCGCCGTGGCCGACGGACTGCTCACCGCCAGTGGCAACCGCGCCGACCTGTCGGCCCACCTGCCGCTGCCGCCGCTCGGCCGGCGCGAGAGTTGACCCGGGGGGCCGATCCGCACAGCACGACGCCCCGCCCGCTGCAGCAGCGGACGGGGCGTCGTGGGGAGCGCGGGATCGGTCAGCCGGTGAAGAGGGTGAGCGCGGTCTTCACCGTCTGGTAGAGCCCGTAGGCCAGGGGGACGCCGACCAGCGTCCAGGCGAAGGCGATCAGCCCCACCGGGGTGTGGGTCTGCTGCTGTTCTCGGGCGGGTGAACTCATCGGGCGGCGCTCCGTTCGGGGGTCGGGGTGGCGGCGGTCCGGCGCTGCGGCTCGTGCCACTTGCTGGAGACCGGGCGGACCAGCAGGTTGGCGACGAAGCCGACCGCGAGCAGGCCGACCATGATGAACAGGGCCGGCCGGTAGTTGGCCGCGACCAGCGAACCGGGCTCGCCCTGGGTGTCGAGCACGCTGTTGACGATCAGCGGCCCGGCGACGCCGGCGGCCGACCACGCGGTGAGCAGCCGGCCGTGGATGGCGCCGACCTGGTAGGTGCCGAAGAGGTCACGCAGGTAGGCCGGGACGGTGGCGAACCCGCCGCCGTAGAACGAGATGATGATCGCGGCCAGGATGACGAACACCCAGGTGGCGCTGCTGCCGACGGTCGCCAGCAGGACGTAGAGCACCAGCCCGACGCCCAGGTAGACCATGTAGATCGGCTTGCGGCCGATGAAGTCCGACGTCGAGGACCACACGAAGCGGCCGCCCATGTTGAACAGCGACAGGACGCCGACGAAGCCCGCGGCCGCGGTGGCGGCGACGGTCGAGGTCTCCCCGGTGCGGAAGAAGTCCTGGATCATCGGGCTGGCCTGCTCGAGGATCCCGATCCCCGCGGTGACGTTGCAGAACAGCACCACCCACAGCAGCCAGAACTGCGGCGTCCGGATGGCGTTGTTGGCCGACACGCTCTCGGTGGTGACCAGCGCCTTCTGCTTGACCGATGACGGGTCGAAGCCGGCCGGCTTCCAGTCGTCGGCCGGGACCCGCACGAGGAAGGCCCCGAACATCATGAAGACCAGGTAGACCGCGGCGAAGGTGAAGAACAGCGCCGAGACGGCGCCCCCGTTCGGCACGGAGCCGGCGGTGCCCGGGTCGTAGGCCGGGTCGTACCAGCTCATCAGCTGCCGGGACAGCGGCGAGGCGATCAGCGCGCCACCGCCGAAGCCCATGATCGCCATGCCGGTGGCCAGGCCAGGGCGGTCCGGGAACCACTTGATCAGCGTGGAGACCGGCGAGATGTAGCCGATGCCCAGACCGATGCCCCCGATGACGCCGTAGCCCAGGTACAGCAGCCACAGCTGGCGGGTCTCGATGCCGAGCCCGCCCACCAGGAAGCCGGTCACCCAGAAGCAGGCCGACACGAACATCGCCGCGCGGGGACCGTTGCGGTCCACCCACGTGCCGAAGAGGGCGGCGGAGAGGCCCAGCATGACGATGGCGATCGAGAAGACGATGCCGATCGCCGTCTGGCTCGTGCCGAAGTCCTCGACCAGTGCCGTCTTGTAGACGCTGGTCGCGTACGCCTGGCCGATGCACAGGTGCACCGCCAGGGCGGCGGGCGGGATGAGCCACCGGTTGAACCCCGGTCGGGCCACGATGCGCTCACGCGCCAGGAAACTCGGTACTGCCACGGACGGACCTCCGGTCGAGGGGTGCCCCCGGGGTCCCGGGGTGCATCGGGTGCACAGGCTCACGAAACCCGGGGAACCGTACGTCCGGCCGGGCCGCACCGCGCGGTGACCGTGACCGTTCCGTTGCGAACTCAACCACCTGAGGGGTGGCTTCCACGTCCCGGGAGTGGGCGCGGAGGCGTTCCGGCCCCGTTCTAGGCTGCCCGCATGGCCTATGAGGTGAAGGGCGTCGTCGCCCGCAGCAAGGGTGCTCCGGTCACCGTCGAGACGATCATCGTCCCCGACCCCGGCCCGGGTGAGGCGGTCGTGGACATCCAGGCGTGCGGCGTCTGCCACACCGACCTGCACTACCGCGAGGGCGGCATCAACGACGAGTTCCCGTTCCTGCTGGGCCACGAGGCCGCCGGCGTGGTCTCCGCCGTCGGCGAGGGCGTCACCAACGTCGCCGTCGGCGACTACGTGGTCCTCAACTGGCGCGCGGTGTGCGGCGAGTGCCGCGCCTGCCGCAAGGGCGAGCTGCAGTACTGCTTCAACACCCACAACGCCACGCAGAAGATGACCCTGGCCGACGGCACCGAGCTGTCCCCGGCGCTGGGCATCGGCGCGTTCGTGGAGAAGACGCTGGTCCACTCCGGCCAGTGCACCAAGGTCGACCCGGCCGCCCCGCCGACCGCCGCCGGCCTGCTCGGCTGCGGCGTCATGGCCGGCGTCGGCGCCGCGATCAACACCGGTGCGGTCAAGCGCGGCGAGAGCGTGGCGGTGTTCGGCTGCGGCGGCGTCGGTGACGCCGCGATCGCCGGCGCGAAGCTGGCCGGCGCGACGACGATCATCGCCGTCGACATCGACGACCGGAAGCTGGAGTGGGCCAAGAAGTTCGGCGCCACCCACACCGTCAACAGCAAGAACACCGACGCGGTGGAGGCGATCAAGGGCCACACCGGCGGCTTCGGTGTGGACGTCGCCATCGACGCCGTCGGCCACCCCGCGGTGTTCGAGCAGGCCTTCTACGCCCGCGACCTGGCCGGCCGCGTCATCCTGGTGGGCGTCCCGACCCCGGACATGACGATCGAGCTGCCGCTGATCGAGGTCTTCGGCCGCGGCGGTGCGACGAAGTCCTCCTGGTACGGCGACTGCCTGCCCAGCCGCGACTTCCCGATGCTCATCGACCTGTACCTGCAGGGCCGCTTCCCGCTCGACGACTTCGTCTCCGAGACGATCGGCATCGACGACGTCGACGCCGCCTTCGAGAAGATGCACCACGGCGAGGTGCTGCGTTCGGTGGTCGTCTTCAAGTGAGCGCTCGCATCGACAAGACCGTCGTCAGCGGGGTCTTCAGCCTCGACGGCCAGGACTTCGACGTCGACAACAACGTCTGGTTGGTCGGCGACGACAGCGAGGTGCTCGTCATCGACGCCCCGCACGACGCCGCACCGATCCTCGAGGCGGTCGGCGGACGCAGGGTGACGGCGATCGTGCTCACCCACGGGCACAACGACCACATCACCGCCGCGGTCGCGCTGCGCGAGGCCACCGGGGCGCCGATCTGGTTCAACCCGCAGGACCGGATGCTGTGGGACGTCGTCCACCCGGACGCCGCGCCGGACGACGAGCTGACCGAGGGGACGACCTTCACCGTCGCCGGGACGACCCTGACGGCGCTGCACACCCCCGGCCACTCGCCGGGCAGCACCTGTCTGCACGCCCCGGACCTGAACACGGTGTTCACCGGCGACACGCTGTTCTGCGGCGGTCCCGGCGCCACCGGGCGGTCCTACAGCGACAAGCCGACGATCCTGAACTCCATCAGGGCGCGGCTGCTGACGCTGCACGGTGACACCGTGGTGAAGACCGGCCACGGCGACGACACCACCGTCGCCGCCGAGACCGACAACATCCACTGAGCGACCCCCTCCGCCCCACCTCCCGCACGCGGGAGGTGGGGCGGAGCGGCGCTCTCAGGTGACCGGCGCGCGGCGCCGGGCGGAGGCGAAGCCCAGCCACGTGTGCCGGTTGCCGGCCCAGCACCAGCCGACCTTGGGGGCGTGCCGCCGCTCGCGGCCGTCGCGGCCGGTCCCGTTGCTGATCCACAGCGCCGGCGTCCGGGCGTCGAGCCGCCCGTCGGGCCTCCGCCGCCGCGAGCCGATCGTCATGAAGCAGTGGTTGCGGTCGAGGACCCCCGGAGCCTGCAGCACCCAGTGCAGCCCCTCCCCGAGGGTCAGCGGCGTCCGGTCCGCGCCGGTGATCGCCGGCAGCGCCTCGTCGGGGCTCCAGTTCGCCATGGCGTCGCCGCGGTCGGGCTGCTCGACCAGGTAGAGCGGCCCGCCGGGCAGGCCGACCTGCTCGATCGGGGCGAACGCGTCGACGTCGGTCATGTCGGCGACGACGAACCCGCGGCGACCGCCGACCTCCAGCAGCGGCGCGAGCGCCGAGACCGGTGCCAGCTGCGGCGACAGGACGAGGAGCGCGCCGTCGTCCCGGACGCGGGCAGCGCAGCCGCGCAGGTCCTGGGCGGACAGCCCGGCCACCTCGTGCGCACCGAGGGCGATCAGCCGCTCGGCCTGGTCCGCGACGCGCGGCAGAGCGGGGAGCACGGTGGGCGGGGCGGCGGGCAGGACGGCGGGCACGGGCACCTCCGAGACGGACGGACACGGCCGGAGACCAACGCGCCGGTCCCCGCCCGGGTTCCTGACGACCCGCGCGGGCCGGGCCGGACGTGGGCACGGTCACCCCGCGGCTCGCGGGCAGCGGCCGCCGCCCCGGTACCGTGGACACCGTGCCTCGCGGTGATGGACGGCTGACGCACGACCTCGACCCCCAGTCTCCCGGCCCCCAGGACGCGTGCGGCGTCTTCGGTGTCTGGGCGCCGGGGGAGGAGGTCGCGAAGCTCACCTACTTCGGTCTCTACGCCCTGCAGCACCGCGGTCAGGAGGCGGCCGGGATCGCGGTCTCCGACGGTGCCTCGGTCGTCGTCTACAAGGACCTCGGGCTGGTCAGCCAGGTCTTCGACGAGGCCACCCTGGGCAGCCTGCACGGGCACCTGGCCGTGGGGCACACCCGCTACTCCACGACCGGTGCGTCGACGTGGGAGAACGCCCAGCCCACCTTCCGCACCACCGACGCCGGCACCGGCCTGGCGCTGTGCCACAACGGCAACCTGGTGAACACCGCGGAGCTGGCCGCCAAGGCCGCCGACAGCGGGGTGCGGGGCGCCTTCAGCTCCACCACCGACTCCGACCTGGTGACCGCGCTGATCGCCGCCCGGCCCGACCTCTCGGTCGAGGCCGCCGCCATGGAGGTGCTGCCGCAGCTGCGCGGCGCCTTCAGCTTCACCTTCATGGACGAGACCACCCTGTACGCCGCCCGCGACCCGCAGGGCGTGCGACCCCTGGTCCTCGGCCGGCTCGAGCGTGGCTGGGTGGTGGCCAGCGAGACGGCGGCCCTGGACATCGTGGGCGCCTCGATCGTGCGCGAGGTCGAGCCGGGTGAGCTCATCGCCATCGACGAGGACGGCCTGCGCAGCCAGCACTTCGCGGCGGCCGAGCCCAAGGGCTGCGTCTTCGAGTACGTCTACCTCGCCCGCCCCGACACGACGATCGGCGGCCGCGGGGTGCACGCCGCGCGCGTCGAGATCGGCCGGCGGCTGGCCAAGGAGCACCCGGTCGACGCAGACCTGGTCATCCCGGTCCCCGAGTCCGGCACGCCGGCCGCGGTCGGGTACGCCGAGGCCAGCGGGATCCCCTACGGGCTCGGCCTGGTCAAGAACTCCTACGTCGGCCGCACCTTCATCCAGCCGTCGCAGACGATCCGCCAGCTGGGCATCCGGCTCAAGCTCAACCCGCTGCGCGACGTCATCCGCGGCAAGCGGCTGGTCGTCGTCGACGACTCGATCGTGCGGGGCAACACGCAGCGGGCGCTGATCCGCATGCTGCGCGAGGCCGGCGCGGTCGAGGTGCACGTGCGGATCTCCTCGCCGCCGGTGAAGTGGCCGTGCTTCTACGGCATCGACTTCGCCAGCCGCGCGGAGCTGATCGCCAACGGCCTGGACGTCGACGGCGTGCGCGCCTCCATCAACGCCGACTCGCTGGCCTACGTCTCCGAGCAGGGCCTCATCGCCGCCACCGAGCAGCCGGCCACCCGGCTGTGCACCGCGTGCTTCACCGGCCAGTACCCGATCCCGCTCGGCGAGACCGAGGTGCTGGGCAAGCACCTGCTGGAGGGCATCGGCCGCCGGGTGGACGCCACGCGTGCGGTCAGCGGCTGGACCGGCCAGCAGGCCGGCAGCGCCACCGTGCCCGGCGGTGCCGACGACGCCCTGACCCGCCCGTGAGCAACGGCAGCGAGTTCACCTACGCCGCCTCCGGCGTCGACATCGACGCGGGGGAGCGCGCCGTCACGCTGATGCGGGCGGCGGTGGAGAAGACCAACCGCCCGGAGGTCGTCGGCGGCCTCGGCGGGTTCGCCGGCCTGTTCGCCCTCGACACGACCAGGTACCGCAGGCCGCTGCTGGCCTCCTCCACCGACGGCGTGGGGACCAAGATCGCGCTGGCCCGCGCCCTCGACCGCCACGACACCGTCGGGATCGACCTGGTCGCGATGGTCGTCGACGACCTGGTGGCCTGCGGCGCCGAGCCGCTGTTCCTGCAGGACTACGTCGCCTGTGGCCGGGTGGTGCCCGAGCGCATCGCGGCGATCGTCACCGGCATCGCCACCGGTGCCACGCTGGCCGGCGCGGCGCTGGTCGGCGGGGAGACCGCCGAGCACGGCGACCTAATGGGCGCCGACGACTACGACCTGGCCGCCACCGCCGTGGGCGTCGTCGAGGCCGACGCGGTCCTGGGCCCGGAGCGGGTCCGGGACGGCGACGCCGTCATCGCGATGGCGTCCTCCGGCTTCCACTCCAACGGCTACTCGCTGGTCCGCCGCGTGGTCGCCGCCGCGGGGCTCGACCTGCACGCCACCCCGGCCGGCCTGGGCCGGCCGCTGGGCGAGGAGCTGCTGGAGCCCACCCGCATCTACGCGCTCGACTGCCTGGCCCTCGTGGAGCGGTTCGGCGTCGACGGCGTGCACGCCTACGCGCACATCACCGGCGGTGGCCTGGCCGGCAACACCGCCCGCGTCGTCCCCGACGGCCTGGAGGCCGTCCTCGACCGGGGCACCTGGGCGCTGCCGGCGGCCGTGCGCCTGCTCGAGGAGCACGGGGTGCCGCGCACGGAGTCCGAGCGGGCCTTCAACTGCGGCGTCGGCATGGTCGCCGCGGTGGCCCCGGAGGTCGCCGACGAGGCGGTCGCGGCGCTGTCCGCGCGCGGGGTCCCGGCCTGGGTCGCGGGCAGCGTGCAGGAGCGCTCGACCGACACCGCTGCACGGCTGGTCGGCAGCTACCGCTGAGCCCGCTGCCAGCCGGCACGGGGAGCCGCCGGACCCGGGGGGCCGGCGGCAGCAGGAGCACGCGCAACGACACCGCCGCCCCCGAGGGGGCGGCGGTGTCGTGCGGTCAGACCGACGGGTGCGGGCGCACCCGGATCAACGGCTGGTGGCCCAGTCGTCGTCCGAGTCGTCGTCCGCCCAGCGGTCGGTGTACTCGTCGTCCTCGTCATCGTCGTCGGTCGCCCGGTGAGGAGCGGTGTACGACGACGACGGTGAACCGGCCAACTCGCGCTGGAGCGCGGAGAGGTCGGTGTTCGGTGAGCTGTACTTGAGCTCACGGGCCACGCGTGTCTGCTTGGCCTTCGCTCGGCCGCGCCCCATCGGCTCGACCCCCTCGTTACGGAGTACGGGAGCCCAGCTCCGGGCTGGACGGCCCGCGTGGCGACCCCGACTGAGTGACTGTGTCTCGGACGAGCTTACGACACGGATCCGCGACGGGCACGGGTCTCCCCCCGCAGTCCCCCGTCAGGGCGTCGTGGGGAGGCCGGACCCGTCCGTCCGGGTGTCAGCGGGGCGCGCGGGCGGGCGCCTCGTCGGTGGTGGCCCGCGGCCCGGGGACCGCTGCGGGGGCCGCCTCGGGCTGGCTGAGTCCCAGCTGGGTCAGGAAGTCCAGCTGGTCGTAGTAGAAGCGGTGCTGCACGGCCACCCCGTCCCGCACGGTGACGAGGTCGCACTCGCGGAGGCGGAGGGCCCTGCCGGTGGGAGGGATGTCGCCCTCGGGTCCGCTGAGCGTCCCCGTGTGCGTCCCGACGAGGTACCCCTCGTCGATGGCGGTGTCGCCGCTCTCGTACTCGTTCCCGGACTCCCACGTCAGGTCCGGGAACGCGCTCCGGAAGCCCATGAGGTACTCGACGATCGCCGGACCGCCCTGGAGCCGGGGCCCCTCCGGCCGGTCGGCGACGGCGTCCGACGCGTACAGCCGGCCCAGAGCCTCGGCATCGCCCCGGACGACTGCGTCGGTGATGCGGTCCATGGTCTCGCGTGCCTGACCCATGACGACCTCCTCGGTCGCCCCGCCGCCCCGTCCGTCCGACCGTCGCCGTCGGCGAGGCGCCGGGCGCCGTCGCGAGCAGCGCGTCCCGGGCCGGGCCCACGCCTGCGGCGGGACCGTCCCCAGCCTCGGTCCCCGCCGTCCCGCGGAGCAAGGGGCGAACGACCTCAGCGCGGCAGGCGGATGGTGGCCAGCCGGCCGACGGCGGCCATGCGCTCCTCGGCCAGCCGGTCGGCCGCGACGGCGGGGGAGACGCCCTGCTCCTCGGCGCTGCGGAACACCCGCAGCGCGACGTCGAAGATGCCGGCGGCCCTGGCCCCGGCGCGGGCGAAGGAGAACCCCGTGCCGCTCGTCTGGTCTACTGCTACGTTTGGACGCATGAGCACAGCGTCACGCCGCCGCATGCGCGCCCGCGACGCGACAACCGAGGCCGCTCCGCCCCGCGTCGCGCTGTATCTGCGTCAGTCCCAGGACACTGGCCACCGTCGCGGTGACGACGAGGGGATGGCCGTCGAGCGCCAGGAGAACCGGTGCCGCGAGCTGGCCGAACGGCGAGGGTGGTCCGTCGACCCGGCGCTGATCTTCGTCGACAACGACGTCAGCGCCAGCAAGAGCAAGCCCCGACCGCGCTGGACCGCTCTCCTGCGGCGCATCGAGGCGCGCGAGGTCGACGTGGTGATCGCCTGGGCGCTCGACCGCCTGCTGCGCAAGCCGGTGGAGCTGGAGCACCTGATCGACCTGTGTGAGCCCCTCGGTGTCCGCGTGATCACTGTGCAGGGCGACCTCGACTTCGAGACGCCGCAGGGCAAGCTCGCCGCCCGTACCTTCGCCAACATGGCGCGGTTCGAGGCCGACCAGAAGGCGGCCCGGCAGATCGAGTCCGAGCAGCAGGCTGTCGAGCGCGGTCGCCCGCCCCGCCGGCGCGCGTTCGGCTACGCCAAGGGCGGCATGGCGGTCGAGCCGGCCGAGGCCAGCGCCGTCGCGGACGCCTACCGGCTCCTGCTGGCCGGCACGAGCCTTGCCACCATCGCCCGGCGGATCAACGAGCGAGGGCTGGCGACCACGCTGGGCCGGCCCTGGGAGCCGACTGCCGTCCGCACACTGCTGCTGAACGCCCGCAACGCCGGCATCCGCACCTACTACGGCGAGGAGGCCGGCCTCGGCGTGTGGCCGGCCATCGTCCCCGAGGACACCTACCGGCAGGCCGTCGCCGTTCTGCGCGACCCGGCCCGGGTCAGCTCGGGCGGATCGACCGCACGCAAGCATCTGGGCGCCTCGCTGTACCGCTGCGGCGTCTGCGACGCGGCCGGGGTCGACGCCACCGTGCGCACCGCCTACCGGGAGAGTAAGGTCCGCATCTACGTCTGCGGCAGCGCCCGCCACCTGACCCGGCTGGCCGACCCGATCGACGACCTGGTGGTCCGGGGCGTCGAGAAGCGCCTGGCCAGCCCGACGATCGCCGAGGTGCTAACCGCCGATCAGCCCGAGCTGACTGCGTTGCACGAGCAGGCCGCTGCCGTCCGCGCCCGTGTCCGGCGGATCGAGGCCGACTACGGCGACGGGGAGATCACTGCCCGCGTCATGCGGGAGCAGATCGATCGGCAGACCACCGAGCTGGCCAAGATCGACCGGCAGGTGGCCGCGCTCACCCGCTCCTCGCGCCTGGGCGCCGTCCTCAGCGCCAAGAACCCGGTCGCGGAGTGGCGGGCCCTGGACGACGTGGCGGCCCGGCAAGCCGTGGTGGAGGGGCTGCTGCGCGTCGTGCTGCTGCGGGGCCGCCCGGGGCGGGCGCCCTTCGATCCCGAGACGGTGAGGTTCGACCCGCCCCGGAGGTAGCAGGGGTGTTCGGCCGAAGGTCCCGCCTGCACCGCCGCCCACGCCGGGACCGATGGCAGGCGGTGAACACTCCCGCGCGGGGGCCGTGTGTTACGCGAGAGGCCTGGGAGACGAGCACTGTGCGTCATCGGTTGCGGACGATGTGCGACTGCCCATAGCGTGCCCGGCAGACATGGGGGCCTGGTCCGAGCCTCGCGGGTCACGACACCCGCCGCTTGATCGCTGACTAACTGAACAATGCTCCGGTAGGACTACGAAGCCAGCTCGGACGGGCGAGCCGTAGCAGGGCCGGGGGCCATCCCTTGACCCCTGCCCCCGTGGAGCCCCCCTTGTCCAGCCCCGCGTCCGAGCGTGCCCTGCGCGCCCGTCTCGCCGCCCGCGTCTCGTGGGCCAACACTGCTGACCGCTCTGCCCGCACCGCCCCGGCCCGCGCCGGCCTGATGGCCAAGTTCGAGCGCGACGTGGACCCGGATGGCACCCTGCCGCCGGCCGAGCGCGCCCGCTGTGTCGCGTCCGCGAAGAAGGCGCACTACACCCGCCTGGCCCTGCGCTCGGCCCAGGCCCGGCGTGCCAAGGCCGCTGAGACCCGCGAGAGCGCCGTCGACGCGCCGGCTGATGATCCGTTGGACGAGTACGTCCGCCGAGTCGTGGCCGACCTGCCCCCGCTGACCTATGAGCAGTGCGTGCGGGTCGCCCACCTGCTGCGCGGTGCCTCGACCCCGGGTCGGGGCGCTGCCGCGTGACCAAGAGCAAGAGGTCGACCACCTCGCCCAAGGTGGCCGACCCCATCGAGACGAACGCCGCCCAGATGCCCAGCCTCTTCGCCCACACTAACGGCGAGGCCGCCGCCATCGCGGCCCTGCGCGCCCGGTTGCTGGGCATGGTCGGCGACGCCGGTACGCCGACCGCGCGCATCCACGCGGTGATCCCGCGGGCGGACTGGGACGAGGTGATCGCTGCCTGCACCGACTGCGGGCAGGCCCACCGTCACCACGTCGGCCACGACGAGGACCGGCCGGTCACCCGCCGGGTCCGCTGCGACTCCGGGCGCACCACCACCTACGTCCTCGACCTGGACGCCGCCCGGTGAGCGCGCCGACGATCACCAGCGAGCTGCTGGGCGCCGCCTTGGCGCTGCACGCGGCCGGGCTGTGCGTGCTGCCGGCCGCCGAGGACGGCAGCAAGCGCCCGGCCGTGGACTGGAAGCGGTACCAGGCCGAGCGTCCCACCGAGGCCGAGCTGCGGGCGTGGTTCACCGGTGCCCGCACGGGCCTGGGCGTGGTCGCGGGGGCCGTCTCGGGCGGCATCGAGCTGACCGAGATCGAGGGCCGGGCGGTCGAGGCCGGGGCTCTGGACAGGCTCCGCGACGCCGTGGACGCGGCCGGTGAGCGCGAGCTGTGGGACCGGCTTGTCAACGGCTACGTGGTCAAGAGCCCGGCCGGTGGTATCCACATCGTCGCCCGCAACGCCGACGGGACGACGCCGGGCAACACCAAGCTGGCCGCCACCACCGACCACGTGACCCTGGCCGAGACGCGGGGCGAGGGCGGGTGGTTCGTCACCGCCCCGTCGCACGGCAACGTCCACCCGACCAAGCGCCCGTGGGCGCTGATCAGCGGCGGCCCCGACACCATCCCGACCGTCACCGCCGACGAGCGCGAGCGGTTCCACGCCCTGATCCGCACGCTGGACGAGCGCCCCGCGCCCGAGCCCCAGGCCCCGGCTGTGTTCGCTCCGCTGTCCCGTGGCGCGGCCGCGAGTGTGAGCCCCGGCGATGACTACAGCCGGCAGACCACCTGGGACGAGGTGCTGACCCCCGACGGGTGGCGTCGGGCGTTCACCAGCGGCGAGGTCACGTTCTGGACCCGGCCGGGCAAGGCTCGCGGCATCAGCGCCACCACCGGCTACGGCGGGGACTGGCTGTACGTGTTCACCAGCTCCACCGTCCTGACGCCCGAGCGCACCTACGACCGGTTCGGCTACCACGCGGCCTGGCACCACGGCGGGGACTTCTCGCAGGCCGCCAGAGCGCTGGCCGCCCAGGGCTACGGCAAGCGGTCGGAGGCGTCCCCGACGACGGCGCAGCCGCTTCTCGGGCCGACGGTGACGCCGTGCAACCTCGACCAGGCGCACGCGGTGTTCCGCCGGTGGCTCGGCGACGTCTACGACCTGCAGGCCCTCGACGTCGCGCTGGCTGCTGCGGCCGTGGAGCAGCTCGACGGCGACCCTGTGTGGCTGCTGGTGGTCTCCGGGCCGGGGAACGCCAAGACCGAGACCGTGGCCGCGCTGGCCGGCATCGGCGCACACGTCACGTCGACGATCACGAGCGAGGGTGCGCTGCTGTCGGCCACCTCGAAGAAGGAGCGCGGCACCGACGCCACCGGCGGCCTGCTGCGCAAGATCGGCGACCACGGGCTGCTCGTCATCAAGGACGTCACCTCCATCCTGTCCATGAACAGGGACAGCCGCGCCGCCGTCCTCGCCGCCCTGCGGGAGGTCTACGACGGCCGGTGGGAGCGCAACGTCGGCACCGACGGCGGGCGCACGCTCACCTGGACCGGTCGCCTGTCGCTGATCGGTGCGGTGACCACCGCGTGGGATGCCGCGCACGCCGTAATCTCCGCGATGGGGGACCGCTTCGCCCTGGTGCGCATGGACTCCGGGGCCAGCAGCGGGCGGCTGGCCGCTGGGCGGCAGGCGTTGCGCAACGTTGGCCGGGAGGAGCAGATGCGCCCGGAGCTGGCCGAGGCCGCCGGCGGGGTGCTCGCCCAGCTGCAGCCTGCCGCCGCCCGGCTCACCGAGGACGACGAGGACCAGCTGTTGGCGCTCGCTGACCTGGTCACCCTCGCCCGCACCGCCGTGGACCGGGACAGCAGGGGTGAGATCATCGACGCGCACGCCCCGGAGATGCCCACCCGCTTCGCCAAGATGCTCGGGCAGATCGTCCGTGGCGGGCTGGCCCTGGGCCTGCACCACCAGCAGGCGCTGGCGCTGGCCCGGCGGGTGGCCGGTGACTCGATGCCGCCGCTGCGCCTGGCCATCCTGGCCGATCTGCTGGTCTACCCGATGGCCAGGGTGACCGACGTCCACAAGCGGTTGCAGAAGCCGCGCAGCACCGTCGATCGGGCGCTGCAGGAGCTGCACCTGCTCGGCCTGGTCGAGCAGCACGAGGCGGCCGGAAGGGGCTGGCCCTACGAGCTGTCGAAGGCCGTCGACCAGCCGACCCTGCGCGCGCTCATCACCAGGAATGTCAGTACACCGGGTGTTCGGGTGGATAAGAAGGGCGACCGGTCCTCGCTCCCTGTCGACATTCCTGGTGACGTCGTCCCGCCGGTGCCGGCCTCGATCAGGGGCGAGACGGTCGCCACCGTTCAGCTCGCCACCGTCCCCACGCTCCCTGCCGGCCTCTGCGACGTCTGCGGGAAGGCCCTCGACCCCTTCGCGGGCGACGACGGCCGGTGCCGGAGCTGCACCGAGCTGACCGCCGTCGGCATCGTCAGTGGCTCGCCCGGCCAGCAGGCCTGCGGCCACCCGCTGAACGTCCGCGCCAAGAACGGCAAGTGCGCCGTGTGCCTCGCGGCGCAGCATAGCTGCGAGAGCCCGGGGGACGGCGGGCGCACCGAGGTGGCCTCGTGACCGGTCGGTCGACCATGTCGCCGTCCACCCTGATCCAGGGCTCGGGTGTGCTCGTCCATGGGCCCCTGCTGCAGATCGTCAAGGTCAGCATCGACCTCTACGCGGCGACGTGGGAGAGGGACGGCCGGACGGTGCACCCCGCCGTCGGGGAGCTGCGCGAGCAGATCCGGCAGGCGCAGGCCTACTTCGCCATCGAGCGGCAGAGGCTGGTGGGCGTGCCGGCCGGACGGACGTCGGCGGACGAGCTGCCGCCGATTCGACGGACCTCGCCGGACATGGCCCGATGCTCGGAGCGTCGGCAGGACGAGCTGCTGACCGTGGCCCAGATCGCCGGCCTGCTCCACCACGACCCCCGCCATGTGCGGCGGCTCATGGCGCAGTACGACATCCCGCCGCGCAAGGAGAAGCCCTACGAGTGGACGCGGGGCGACGTGCAGCTGCTGGAGCAGCGCCGAGAGGACAAGAGGACCCGATGACCTACACCCCCACCCCCGAGCCGCTGCCGCCGGTGCAGTTCGACCCCGCCTTTCAGCGGGCGCTGGAGCTGCGCCAGGGCTACGACGAGACGGTGGCCGACATCCGGGCCGACCAGACCGCCAGCGAGCTGACCATGGCGCAGGAGATCGCCCAGGTCTTGTCCTTCGCCAACACCGAGCTGGTCACCGCCTACAAGGACCTGATGGCCCGCCGGCAGGCCCGCAAGGAGCACCTGCAGGGTTTCCTGCCCGTCGGCCCGGCCCTCGACGAGGACCAGTCCCCGGCCGACCGGGCGGTCATCCAGTCGCTGTTCCGGGCCGCGCTGGCCGAGGCGCGCTCCAGCTCCGACGACCAGCTCACCGAGACGCTGGCCGACTCGCAGAGGTACGGCGACGAGGTGGTGACCAGGGCCGTACTCACCGCGCTGGTGGAGCGGGGCCGCATCGACATCGTCAAGTCCCGCTGGGCCGACGCGGCCGGGCTGGCCGACGCCATCGATGAGGCGGCCGAGCTGTTGGACGGCTGGGGCCCCTGGTCGCTGGCCGTGCGCAACGCCTTCGCGCCGCTGCCGAAGCCGCAGGAGGTGGAGCGTCTGCCCGACCTGCAGGCCCAGGCCGTGGCCGAGGTCCAGCGGTTCAACCAGAGCCGCGGTCCGGCGCAGCGTGCGCGCGCCCTGCCCCCGCTCGTGGGGCTGTGACCTCGGCAATGCCGCAGGACGACGGCGAGCTGGGGGCCGAGCGTCGGCGCTGGTCCCCGCTCGTCGCCGTCGGCATCGTGCGGTGCTCCCGGTGTCGCGACCGCCTTCAGCCGGGGCAGCCATGGGACCTGGCCATGGCCGACGGTCAGCACTACGGGACGCCGACGCACGCGGGACGCTGCCCCGGTCGATCGCCGGCCACGATGAGCGACGCGCGCGACGGCTCGCCGACGCCCGGTGCCACCCTGGGGGAGGAACCCTTCTCCCGCCCCCCTCCGGAGCCCGCTACGTGTAGCGCCGTTTCCCTCCCCACGCCGAGCCAGGAGTCGTCGGCACTGAGCGACGACGCCTCAGCGACCTCCATCCCGGCCGTCCAGCCGTGCGGCACCTGGGCCGCCTACAAGCGGCACCAGCGTCGTGGCGAGGACCCCTGTGAGCCGTGCGTGCAGGCTCAGCGCGCCCGTGGTCGTTCCCGGTATCGGCAGCACCGCGACCGCTACTTGGCGAACGCGCGGCGGCGGTACGACGAGGTGGTGGCTCCCGGGCGCCGGCAGCGTGCCCTACGGCAGGACACTTGCCCGGGGTGCGGCGACATGTTCATGACGACCAACGCCCTGCAGACGTTCTGCAGCGCGGGATGCCGTCAGCGCGCCAGCCTCCGAGGGTCGCCCGGGGACTGATCATCGGCCGAACGCGACGGTGCCCCCGCCAGGACGTCCTGGCGAGGGCACCGTGGTGCTGCCGTAACTACGCCGCGGCCTTCCGGGGGCGACCCGGGCCCCGCTGCTGGGCGACCAGGCCGATCTCCATGAGGGTGGTGAGGTCACGCAGGCCCGACAGGCTGCTGTCCTGCCCGGCGAGGTGGTCCAGAACCTTCTGGATGGCCGGCTCGTACGTGGAGCGGGTGGCACCGCCGGTGCCCGCGCGCCAGTCGCCGAGCCGGACGTCGTAGGTCGTCTTGACCAGCGTGTTCTCGAAGAACTCGTGGACCTTGATCGGGTTGTTGTCCTGGTCCGTGGCGTCGCGCAGGGCGTCGCGGCGCCACGGGAGGCTCGCCAGGGCGTCGATGACCGGGTAGGCGCTGATCCCCGCAGCCCTCCCGGCGGCGATGACGTTGGCGATGACGTGGAGCCCGGCCGCCGAGGAGTGGACGTACTTGCGCTTGAAGTCCGCCACCGTGAGCGTCTGCTTCTTCATCTCACGCCACCCGGGGAGGGTCTTGTAGGCGTAGTCGAAGGCAGCGACGATCTCCTGGCCGATGCGGTCACGCGCCACGTCGAGGGTGACGTGGTCGAGCTGCGCCCGCTCCTCCAGGATCGTCATGAGCACGGCCTCCCGCTGCTCGGGCGTGCGGTCCCGGACGCCGACCCCGGCGATCGAGGCCGCCGCCGACCGGACGGAGGCGGCGGGGTAGAGGTCGTCGTAGGTGCGGCCCTTCTTCTTGGCCAGCTCCTTCGCCGCCTTGGTGGAGAGGTAGCCGGTGCGGTCCTTGAACAGCTCGGCCCGCCGGGTGACGTAACGCCCCAGCTTGTTCTGCTCGGCGCTGACGTCCATCACCGCGATGAGACTCGGGCTGATGGGCTTCGTCGAGTTCATCTTGACGAACAGCGTCGACAGGACGGCCGGGTCGTCCTCGAGGAGGATGGTCATCTCCACCGACGTCTTCTCCAGGTACGCCCGGGCGACGGCGGCGTCGCCCTCGGTGGCCTGCCGGATCAGCGGCCACAGGTAGGCGCAGACGCTGATCCGGTGCTGCCCGTCCTCGACGATCGGGTTGGGCGCCGACTGGTAGACGGTGATCTGGACGAGCCAGATGTTCTCGTCGAGCTGCCGCAGCGGCTTGATGTCGATGTGCTCCTCGGCGAGGGCGACCGTGATGTTGCCGAGGTAGGGCCGGTTGCTGGACTGGATGCCGGCGGCGATCTTCTTGACGTGGCTCTCGGTGATGTCGCGCTGGCCGGGCGTCGACTCATCGTCGAGGTCGAAGTCGTGCCGCTCCAGGAGCTTGTCGAAGTTCCAGTGCTCGGCCAGCTCCTTGAACGGCAGGGAGAACGACACCTTGGTCATGTCCCCGGCGTAGGACATGAAGGCGACGCGCTGGAACTTGATGTTGCTGGGCAGCGGGATGTCGTCGAAGTCGTCGGCGACGGAGGGCGCGCTGATGACACTCATCGTCTTACTCTCATCTCTGCGGGTCCCTCGCTTGAGGGCTCCGCGGCTCTGCGGCCCGGCGCGTGTTCATGCCACTGACCCTCGCGCCGGGTCGCATCCTGTGCTGACGACGGAGAAGCTAGCAGCAGAGAACCCGCATGTAAATCCGCCGGCGAATTACTAGATTAATTCTCTTAGAAGGCCTCTGACCAGGGCTTTCGCCAGCGCCCACGACGGCCCGGTCCCGTCAGGTGGCCTCGGGCCGCTCATCGGAGCCGACGTGCCGGTCGGACGACTTCGCCTGCGTCGTGGTTGTCTGCGCCGCTGCCGTCGGGTCATCCGCGTGCCGCAGGGCCGCCGCACCGGAGCTCCGACGGTGAACTCCGCGCCTGGTCAGGATGTTGCGCACGGCGCCGAAGGAGCGGTCCGCAAGCTCAGTCAGCTCCCGCCAGCGACCGGCCGGCGGCGTAGTGCTCGACGATGAACGCCTCGACCCGGGCCTGCATCGCCGGATCCGGCCGCGGGCTCGCCGTCCCGGCGAACTCCGGCAGCGGTCGCAGCTGCGGTCGAGGTGGATAGGGCACCCGAAAGCAGGTAGAGGCGCAGGTGGGTCGCCGTCGCCCCTCGTCCGAGTCGCGACGATCGCCTGCGCTCGGGTGGGCCGGTGGGGCAGAGAACGTCGACATCACCAGGCAAACCCCACCGCCTCCAGCGCGGCGATGCGCTCAGCCGCCAGCCGTCCCACCTTGCGGTCCTGGCGCCGGTTGCGCACCCAAGCCCCCAGGCCGAACCCGTCCTCGGTCTGGTGCCTCTGAGGAACGCGCGCATGGCCGGTCTTGGCCACGAACGCCTCCAGGGCGGCCAGCCCGCGAGTGAAGTCCCACTCCCACGCGTCCCATACGAACCCCAGCGCTTGCAGGGCGGCCATCCGGTCGTCAGCCAGGCGCCCCTTCAGGCCATCCTGCCGGCGACTCGACACCCACGAGCCGAGGGTGAACCCTTCCTGCGTTCGGTACTTCTGGGGAACACATGCGTGACCCGTCTCGGCCACGAACGCCTCCAGGGCCGCCAGCCCGCTGGCGAAGTCATCGCCTCTCGTGTCCCAGACAAAGCCCGTTGCGTCGAGCGCTGCGATCTCGCTGGCGGTCAGCCGCTCCTCGGCCCGATCCCGACGGCGGCTGGTCACCCACGCGCCGAGGGCGAACCCGCCGGGAGTCCGGTAGCTGCTTGGAACCCGGGCGTGCCCGGTCTCGTCCACGAAGGCCGTCAGCTCGGCCAATCCGCGGGTGAAGCCCTCGCTGGAAAGCCCCCAGACGAACCCTACGGCGTTGAGTGCGGCGACCTGATGACGGGCGAGCTGGCCTCGCCGGCGGTCCGCTCGCCGAGCTGACACCCACGAGCCGAGGGCGAAGCCGTCTTCGGTTCGGTGTCTCTGGGGAACTCGCGCGTGGCCGGTCTCGACCACAAAGGCCTCCAGCGCGGCAAGCCCCAGAGAGAACTGATCTGCCGTCTGGTCCCAAACGAAGCCCAGCGCCTCCAGCCTGGCGCTCTGCTCGGCGGACAGCCTCTCCTGCTTCCAGTCTCTCCGGCGGTTGGACACCCACGCGCCGAGGGCGAAGCCGTTCTTGGCCCGGAAGTTCTGGGGAACCCGCGAGTCCCCCCACTCGGCCACGTACGCCTCCAGCTCGGCCAGCCCGCGGGCGAAGTTCTCGCCATAGGGGTCCCAGACCATGCCGGTTGACTCCAGCGCGGCCACCTGATCGTCAGTGAGCCGCCCCCGAGTCCGGGCTCGACGGCGGTCGACCACCCATGAGCCAAGGGCGAACCCGTCCTCCGACCGGTGCGACCGGGGAACACGGGCGTGACCGTTGGTGGCCACATACGCCTTCAGCGCGGCCAGCCCGCGGGCGAAGTCCGCGACTCCCGCGTCCCAGACGAAGCCCAAGGCGTCCAGCGCAGTGATCCGCTCTTCGGTCAGGCGCCCCACCTTGCGGTCCTGGCGCCGACCGCTGACCCATGCGCCGAGCGTGAACCCGCCCTCCGTCCGGTGCGCGCGAGGAACACGAGGGTGACCGTTCGCGGCGACGAACGCCGCCAGCGCAGTCAGCCCGCGTGCGAAGTCCTCGGCTCCCGGATCCCAGACGAAGCCCATCGAGTCCAGCGCGGTGATCCGCTCGGCGCTCAGCCGTCCCCGCGTCCGGTCCATCCGCCGACTGGAGGCCCAGGAGCCGAGGGCGAACCCATCAGCCGTTTGATATTTCTGTGGGACGCGGGCGTGACCGTGGTCGGACACGAAGGCTTGCAGCGCGCCGAAGCCCTGAGCCCAGCCGGAGCCGACCCGGGTGACCCCGGCGAGCCAGACTGAGCCCGCCAGCTCGGCGGAGCTGACCCCCGGCACATCCACGACCAGCCGGTGGCGTCCCTCGCGCCCCACCTGGCCCGTTCTCCCGAGTGCCCTGCGGGCCTGCTCTATCTCGTC
Source organism: Geodermatophilus sp. SYSU D00705 (assembly GCF_054050135.1). Lineage (NCBI taxonomy): Bacteria > Bacillati > Actinomycetota > Actinomycetes > Geodermatophilales > Geodermatophilaceae > Geodermatophilus > Geodermatophilus sp. SYSU D00705. The sequence goes on from NZ_JBJGYT010000005.1 coordinate 109,817, forward strand.
GGCAAGAACGTCGTCATGGTCGGCGAGGGCGGCCAGAACCTCCCACACGGGGGCGAAGGAGCTTCCGGTGACCGCGGCCTCCGCGTCGGTGTCCTCTGGGATGGGGACCGGGACGACGACGTAGCCGAGGTCCTTATTCTCGGCCCGGCGAAGCACGCGGCCGATGGCCTGAACCACGTCCACCCGCGACCGGCGTGGGTCGACGAAGACGACCGCGTCCAGCGCCGGGACGTCGACGCCGGCCGTGAGGCAGCGGGCGTTGGTGAGAACCCGGACGGCTGGTTGCCCTGCGTCGCCGGCGCGGGCAAGGCGTGCGAGGACGGCGGCGCGCTGGTCGGTGGGCTGGTCGCCGGTGACGGTCTCAGCGGCCAAGTCGACGTGCAGTTCCGGCGGGGCCCACGCGTGATGCGTCTCCAGCAGCCGGGCGAAGGCGCGCGCTCCAGTCCGGCGGGAGTGGAAAGTGACTATGCGCCGGCGGCCGTGCTCGCGGGCCAGTCTCAGGACCGCAAGCGCCGCGGCCAGTGTACGGGCGTCGGTGACCGCCCCGGCGTCAACGAGTGCGCGGGTGTCGATCGCGGCGGCAGCCTGCTCGTCGGCCCCGAGCACGAGCAGCCGGTAGTCCGACAGCAGCTTCCCAGCGATCGCCGCCCCGAACGGCAGCCGGTGGGCGACCGGGCCGAACACGGCGGGGTCGTCCATGGAGGCCCAGACCTCGGGGTCCGAGGCGCGCAGGTGTGGGGCGACGAGCCGGGGGGTGGCCGTGGCGAACAGTCGACGGGACGCCCGGATCCGTGCGCTGTCGAGCACGGTGGCGAAGGCGCTTGATGGCCGGCCGGCCAGGTAGTGCGCTTCGTCGGCGACGACGAGGTCGAACTTCGGGACGCCCTCGACAGCCTGGGCCTCGGCCACCCGGGCAGAGGACTGGTAGGTGGCGAACACGACCCGTGGCCGGTCGTCGGTGGACGTGGCGAGGAAGGCGCCAATCTGCGCCGGGTCGGCGACTGTCGGCACCCCCAGTTCGGCGTCGATCACTCGCGGGTCGTCGGCGTCTTCGCCTGGGGTCGCGGTGCCGACGGTGTTGTCTGAGCACACCGCGATACCGCTCATCTGGCCGCCGTACTGCCAGCGGTACTCGCCGATGAGCTGCCGCAGCAGCGACAGGCTGGGCGCGAGGACCAGCAGTCGGCGGGCGTTGAGCGCGTCGGCCAGTCCATGGGTGGTGATCGTCTTGCCCGTGCCGCAGGCCATGAGCAGCTGCGCTCGGTCGGCCCCACTGCCGAACACCGCCTCCCCATCGGCAACTGCATCAAGCTGGTACCCATGGAGCGGTCGGGGCCCGATGGCCTGCGCTGGGGCGCTGCCCAGAGCGGCCAGCACGCCGGCGTGGTCCGCCGGCCACTGGTCTCCGGCGTGTGTCTCGATCTCCGCGGCCGACCAGATGGTGAGTGCCGGCTGCCGGGCCAGTTCGTCACGGGCGTTGCTGGACAGCGTGGCGTCCCCAAGGAGGATGAGGAGCCGGTCGGTGAAGGGAGCGATGGCTGACTTCGCGGCGAAGGTGGACAGCTTTTCCCAGCCCACGCTGACCGGTGCCCCGCGGCCGTCCCGCAGCTTCACCTGGACGGCGGTGTGATGACCGTCGGCGTAGGTGGCGACCAGGTCGATGCCTCGGTCAGTCACCTGCTCGGAACGATCAGGGTGCTCAACGTTCCACTGGTGGACCCAGTCGGCCCAAGGTTGCACTGAGACGAGCTCGCCGCGCGTGGCCGGGCTGCGCCACAACGCCAGGCGCGCGATGTCCTCGCCCTGCCGGCCGAAGATGGACGCGGACTCCCGGTCTAGGGCGTGCAGAAGCGTGTCCAAGGAAGCCGAAGTCCCCGCCTGCGAGCTGGCGCCGAGTCCTTCAGGAGCCTCGCTCGGCTCGTCGTGGGATCTGGTCGGGGTGTCGTTCATCAAGCCGCCGACCTCCGTGGCTACTGAATCGATCGTCGGTCGGGCCGGATGTCCCGCGCCGGGGGCACCATGGCAGGTGCCCGAGACATCTTCCGGGCTCTCCGCCGCCGCTTGCTGGCGCCTGCACTGGCGAGTCGTGGATCGCCGGGCGCTGGCACCTGCAACACCGGTGCGCCTCTCGTCGACCAATCGTGCACTTCTACAGCGGTCGAGCACTGAATGCACTGAACACCACGTCAACGTCAGGCAACTAGGTACATGGGACGGATCTCGCCGTTGCTCGACATCGCCGTGGCTTAAGCCGCCTATGCCGACGATGGATCCACTCGGTCTGACGTCCGAGGACCCTCGGTCGACGGCGGCTCCGGGAGTTCATGCCCTGGCTGCTCGGTGGCCTTCTCCAAGCGATCCTGCTCGACTTCTTGCCTGAACCGCTCGAAGTCTTCCCGCTCCTGTCGTTCAGCCTCGTCCGCGTCGTGCATATGGACGGATAAGCCGCCGCTTGATCGATACTTGAACCCGGCTACCGTCCGGCTGAGGTCCCGTAGCGCAGTAGCGGCTTCATGTACGCCGTGAGTTACCAACATGGTGCGCTGGCCGAAGTCCTCCCAGTCCAGTACCGACGGCGTCGGCGGCAGCGCCTTCCCATGGCTGTCGCTGTAAGACACGATGACCTCGTGGAGCCCGGAAATCGGGCGCGAAGACTTAGCGCGGCGTGGCGCGAGATCCCACAGGGTCCGCCACGCTTGCCCTGGCACAAGTGCCGGCAGGCGCGCGGGCAGGTGGACCTCTTCGGGTTCCTCTCCTGGGCGACCGCTGCGGAGGATCGGCGGTGTCACCGTGACGGTGATGCCGCGCGCCAGCGTTGTGCCGAAGTTCCGGATCACGATGTCGACGGCCGTGTCATGGCCGGGTGCGACCTCCGCGTAACAGACGACGTAGGGCTGCGCCTGTTCGGTACGTAGCCGTCGAGCCTCCCTAAGTTGGCGCCAGGCGACGATGCCGGCCAAGACCGCGATGACTGCGGTGATGTTCGTCCCGAAGGCGGACCAGTCCTCCGGGGTCCAGGCCGAGATGTCGGGAAGCCAGGTCAGCATCCCGGCAGCCTGACAGACGAATGGGCAGGGCCCTCGACCTCGCCCGACTTCACCAAGCGGCCGAGGCTGCCGATACGAGGCGGGCAGGTGGAGGGCGGGCACTCGCCCGCTGCCCACTCGCAGACCCGCGCGGAGAGGCGGAGTGATCATGGGCCCGTTCGAACTGATGATCCTGCTGGTGCTCGGCTGTGCCTTCGTCTACGGCGTCATCGACCATGGCCGGAACCAGGAGCGCAAGCAGGCCCTGCGGGCGGCGGCGATCGACGTGGCCACCGTCGGCGACCGGTACGTCGTCCAGTGCTCCCAGTGCGGGCCCAGCCGGGTCGGTCTGGTGTCGGCGATGATGGCCGACCAGTTGCGCCTGGACCACATGCGCCAGCACGGGCAGCTCTGACCTCCACCCGTCAGATCTCGATGGCGACCTCAGCGCCCACTGGTGGGGCCGGGACGTGGTGATCGTGGCCGGCGCCCCCTCCTGCCGCGCCGTCGGCGAAGGCCGAGCGTGCTGACCCAGGGCGCGACGCGCGAGCGTTTGGACGAGGAGCTGGACAAGGCCGACGAGCTGCGCGACCCGCCCGTGCCGGTGGTCGCCTGGCTACACCTAGACGGCCAGGAGTGGGCGGGCGAGCTGTACGGCTGGGCCCGCAACCCCAACGGTGCCGACGACGGCCTGCGCGGGCTGGTGCTGGCCCTACGCGAGTACGCGCCCGGCTTCTGGGCCGAGTACCTGGGGTGGGTGGGCGCCGAGCACATCCGGCAGCGTCAGGGGTAGCGCCCCCGACACGGGGCCACCGTGCCGGCCTCCAGAGCCCCGAGCCCCGACCCTGGGCATCGTGACCACGACGCCCACCCTGCTCATGGCCGCCGAGGCCGCCGCCTATGCCGGGGTGAAGCCCGCGACCCTGCGGGTGTGGCGGCACCGCTACGGGCTGACCCCGAGGTGGTCCCGGTCTGGCCACGCGCTCTACGACATGGCCGAGCTGGCCGCGCTCATGGCCAGGCGCGCCGCCAGGACCCCCAGCGCCGCCGGTGGCCCGCCGTCCCTGCTGGACGTGCTCGACGCGGCCTGACCACTAGTTCCGGATTGTCGCCAGCCTTCCGACGCTGGCCATCCGTTCCTCGGCCATCCGGTCGGCCATGACCGCAGGCGACACCTCGGCATCGTCGGCGGCCTGCAAGACCCGCAGAGTGGTGTCGAAGATGCCAGCCGCCCGGAGCTTGGCGCGCTCGAACGAGAAGCCGGCCTGTGCGCCTGCCATTAGTGGCAGTACCCCCGGCAACCCGTGCCGCTCGTCCTCCACCTGGATCACCCCGCCGGCGTTGACGAGGTAGTCCGGCGCGTACAGGATGCCGCGGCGCATGAGCTGCTCGGCGGTGCCGTCGTGGGCGAGCTGGTTGTTGGCCCCGCCGCAGACGATCTCGGCCTCCAGCTCCGCGACCGTCTCGTCGTCCAGGGCCCCGCCGAGGGCGCAGGGGGCGTAGACGTCCGACGGCGTGCGCACCAGCGTCGCGGTGTCGGCCACCGCGTCGACGGCGGGGTGGCGGGCCAGTACCCGCTCCACCGCGCCGGCGTCGACGTCGGTGACCACCACGTCGGCGCCGTCCTCCACGAGGCGGTCGACCAGCCAGCTGCCCACCTTGCCGACGCCGGCCACGGCGACCGTGCGCCCGGCGAGGGAGGGCTTGCCCCAGCGGTGCTGCGCGGCGGCCCGCATGCCCTGGAAGACGCCGTAGGCGGTGAGCACCGAGGAGTCGCCGCAGCCGCCGTTGGCCTCGGAGCGGCCGTGCGCGAACCGGGTCTCCCGGGCGACGACGTCGAGGTCGGCGTTGTAGGTGCCGACGTCGCAAGCGGTCAGGTAGCGGCCGCCCAGGGACTCGACGAACCGGCCGTAGGCACGCAGCAGCGCCTCGGTCTTGTCGGTGGCCGGGTCGCCGATGATGACCGCCTTGCCACCGCCGAGGTCCAGCCCGGCCAGGCTGTTCTTGTAGGCCATGGCCTTCGACAGGGCCAGCGCGTCGGCGACCGCGGCCTCCTCGCTGGGGTACGGGTAGAACCGCGTGCCGCCCAGCGCCGGACCCAGCGCCGTGGAGTAGATGGCGATCACCGCGCGGAGCCCGGACCCCGGGTCGGAGCAGAAGACGACCTGTTCGTGACCGGAGCCGAGAACGTCCACGCGGCGAGGGTAGAACGCGGGGGCGGGGGCTCCGGCGGGCCCGCGCAGGCGGGCGGGCATGATCGGGGATCGGACACCCCCAGCGACCCCCTCGGAGGACGACCGCTCCATGGCTGCACCGAGCCGACTGCTCGCACTGGCGGTCGCGGCGCCGCTGCTGCTCGCCGCCTGCACGACCGAGGGCGGCAGTGGGGGCGGCGGCGGGAGCGGCGGGGGTGGTCTCGACGCCGGTGGGGACCTCACCTTCGCCGTCGTCACGCACGGCTCGGCCGGTGACGCGTTCTGGGACGTCGTGCAGAACGGCGCCGAGGCCGCGGGGGAGGACCTCGGCATCTCCGTGGACTACCAGAGCGACGGCGACGCGCAGCGCCAGTCGCAGCTGGTCGACGCGGCGGTCAACCAGGACGTCGACGGCCTCGTCGTCTCGATGGCCAACCCGGACGCGCTGCAGGACGCCGTCGAGGCCGCGGTCGCGGCCGGGATCCCGGTCGTGACGATCAACTCCGGCGGGGAGCGCTCGGTGGAGTTCGGCGCCGTCGGGCACGTCGGCCAGGACGAGGAGATCGCGGGGCGCGGCGCCGGGGAGCGGCTGGCCGCCGACGGTGCGCAGAACGTGCTGTGCGTCGTCCACGAGCCGGGCAACATCGGCCACGAGCAGCGCTGCGCCGGCGCGGCGGAGGGCCTCGGCCGGCAGCTCACCCCGCTGCAGGTCGACATCAACGACCTGCAGGGCGCGCAGTCGACGATCACCTCGCAGCTGCAGGGCGACCCGAGCATCGACGGCGTCCTCACGCTGAACTCCGCGGTCGCCGCGGTGGCCGTCGCGGCGGTGTCCGATGCGGGCTCCGACGCCGCGATCGCCACCTTCGACCTCAACCAGGACGTCATCAGCGGCATCCAGGCGGGGGACATCTCCTTCGCCGTCGACCAGCAGCAGTACGAGCAGGGCTACCTGCCGATCGTGATGCTCAAGCTCTACGTGCAGAACCTGAACACCGTCGGCGGCGGGCACCCGGTGCTCACCGGCCCCGGCATCGTCGACGCCGGGAACGTCCACGACATCGCCGGCCTCGCCTCGGCCGGCACCCGCTGAGCGCCGCCGCCGAGGCCGCCCCGCAGGCCGACGAGCGCATCGCCGCCGTCGGCCCCCTGCGGCGGCTGCTGGTCAAGCCCGAGCTCGGCGCCCTCATCGGCGCGGTGGTGGTCTTCGCGTTCTTCGCGCTGCAGTCGCCGGTGTTCCGCTCGCTCGGTGGCGTGGCGAACTGGCTGGACCCGGCGTCCACGCTCGGGATCATGGCCGTCGCGGTCGCGCTGCTCATGATCGGCGGGCACTTCGACCTCTCCGCCGGCGTGATGACCGGGACGACGGCGCTGACGGTCGGCATCGTCGCGACGGAGTTCGGGCAGGACGTCTGGGTCGCGATCGCCGTCGCGCTGGTGCTCGCGCTGGGGGTCGGCTTCCTCAACGGCTGGCTGGTGACCCGCACCGGGCTGCCCAGCTTCATCATCACGCTGGGCTCGTTCCTGATGCTGCAGGGCCTGAACCTGGGGCTGACCAAGTTCTTCACCGGCACGGTCACCGCCGGCGGGATCGCCGCAGCGCCGGGCTACGGCAGCGCGGAGTGGGTGTTCGCCTCCCGGATGCAGGTGGCCGGGGTCGAGTTCCGGGTGGCGGTCCTGTGGTGGGTGCTGGTCACCGCCCTGGCGACCTGGGTGCTGCTGAAGACGCCGTTCGGCAACTGGGTCTTCGCCACCGGCGGGGACGAGGTCGCGGCCCGCAACGTCGGCGTCCCGACCCGGCGCACCACCGTCACGCTGTTCATGACGACGGCCGCCGCGGCCTGGTTCGTCGGCACGACCCTGGCGATCCGGCTGACCTCGGTGCAGGCCAACGCCGGCATCGGCCAGGAGCTGATCTACATCGTCGCCGCGGTCATCGGCGGGTGCCTGCTCACCGGCGGGTTCGGCTCCGCGATCGGCGCCTCGCTGGGGGCGCTGGTGTTCGGCATGACCCAGCTGGGCATCGTCTACCTGCGCTGGGACGCCGACTGGTTCTACTTCTTCCTCGGGGCCATGCTGCTGCTCGCCGTCCTGACCAACCGGCTGGTCCGCCGCTACGCCGAGGCGGCGCGCCGGTGAGCGGCATCGAGGTGCCCCTGCTGGAGCTGCGTGACGTCGGCAAGGACTTCGGCTCGGTGATCGCCCTGGACGGCGTGAGCACCACCGTGCGGGCCGGCGAGGTCACCTGCGTGCTGGGTGACAACGGGGCGGGCAAGTCCACGCTCATCAAGATCCTCGCGGGGGTGCACCGCCCGGACCGCGGGGAGGTGCTGCTCGACGGGCAGCCGGTGTCGTTCTCCGCCCCGCGGGAGGCCCTGGACGCCGGGATCGCCACGGTCCACCAGGACCTCGCGATGATCCCGCTGTTGGCCATCTGGCGGAACTTCTTCCTCGGGGCCGAGCCGACCCGCGGGCGCGGGCCCTTCCTGCGGTTCGACTCCGCCCACGCCAAGGAGGTCACGCGCCGTGAGCTGCGGGCGATGGGCGTCGACATCCGGGACCCCGACCAGCCGGTGGGCACCCTCTCCGGGGGCGAGCGGCAGTCGGTGGCGATCGCCCGCGCCGTCCACTTCGGCGCGCGGGTGCTCATCCTCGACGAGCCGACCTCGGCGCTCGGGGTGAAGCAGGCCGGCATGGTGCTGCGCTACATCGCCCGGGCGCGCGACCGCGGGGTCGGGGTGGTCTTCATCACCCACAACCCGCACCACGCCCACCCGGTGGGGGACCGCTTCCTGCTGCTGGGCCGCGGTCGAAGCCTCGGGGACTTCGCGAAGGGCGAGGTCAGCGTCGAGGAGATCACCCGGCTGATGGCCGGCGGAGCCGAGCTCGCGGAGCTGACGACCGAGCTGGAGCGGCCGCCGTCCGAGAAAGAGGCCGGTCAGCCCTCAAGGTGAGCCCCCGGGGTGACGAGAACAAGAGGGACAGGAGGGGAGCAGGCGCTCCGCGAGCACGGTGTGACGACTGTGCCGCGTGTTGGCTTTGTCACCAGGTGTGACGGTGCCACGCTGCGTCGGCCCCCCCGCCCCCCTCTTCCCCAGGGAGCGTCATGCTGCACAGCCGTCCCCGCCGGCGCGCGTCCGTCCCCTCCGGGGTCGCGGCGTCCCGCTCGTGGACGCGTGCCGGTGCCGTGCGGGCCCTGCTCGCCGGCGCCGTGACCGGAGTGGTCCTGGTCGGCACCGCCGCCCCCGCCGGTGCCGTCCCGGCGCCGCCGCCCAACCCGACCGACACCGAGATCGGCCAGGCGCAGTCGGCCCAGGACGCCGCCGCCGCCGAGGTGGGCCGGATCGCCGCCCTCGTCGCCGAGGCGGAGGGGCAGCTGGAGCGCTACGCCGTCCAGGCCGAGGCCGCCGGCGCCGCCTACCTGGCCGCCGAGGAGGCCCTCGCCCAGGCGCAGGAGGCCGCCGAGCGGACGGCGGCCGAGCTGCAGGTCGCGGCCGACGCCGTCACCGCGGCCACCTCCCGCATCGCCGGCTTCTCCCGCGACAGCTACATGAACGGCAGCACGCTGTCCACCGCCGCGGTGCTGCTGGACGCCGAGGGGCCGGCCGAGCTGGTCCAGCGGGCCGCGATGATCGACTACGTCTCCGACAACCAGATCGACGTCCTCGGCCAGCTCGAGATCGCCCGTGTCCAGCAGGCCAACGCCGACTCCGCCGCCCGCTCGGCCCGCGACCAGATGGCCGCCGCGGAGGCCGCGGCGGAGGAGGCCAAGGCCGCCGCCGACGGCCAGCTGGCCGCCCAGCGGGCCGCCTACGACCAGGTCGCCGCGCAGAAGGCCGACTACGACCAGCAGCTGCAGGCCGCCCAGATCAAGCTCCTCGAGCTGCAGGGCGCCCGCGACGCCTACCAGCAGTGGCAGCAGCAGAAGGCCGCCGAGGAGGCCGCGGCCGCCGCGGCCGCCCGCCGTGCCGCCGAGGAGGCCGCCGCCGCGGCCGCCGCGGCCCGGTCCGCCGCCTCCACCAGTGGCGGGGCGGCCGCGCCGTCAGGGGGCTCGGGTGGCTCCGGCCCGTACGTGAAGCCCACCTCCGGCCGCACCTCCAGCTGCTTCGGCTGGCGCTGGGGCGCCCTGCACGGCGGCGTCGACATCGCCGCCCCGATCGGCACCCCGATCTACGCGGCCCACTCCGGTGTCGTGCAGCGCGCCGGCACCGCGACCGGCTTCGGCTACGCGGTCTACGTCCGCGGCGACGACGGCGCGATCACCGTCTACGGCCACGTCAACCGGTACTTCGTCCGGGCCGGCGAGCGGGTGGTGGCCGGCGAGCAGATCGCCGAGGTCGGCAACCGCGGGCAGTCGACCGGGCCGCACCTGCACTTCGAGGTGCACCCGAGCGGGGCCATGTACGGCAGCCAGGTCGACCCGGTGCCGTGGATGCGTGCCCGCGGCGTGAGCATCAGCGGCTGCTGAACGGCCCTCTGCAGGGGCTCGCGGCCCCGTCCCGAGGCTCACCCCGAGCCTGCGAGGGGTGAGGAGGACGGGGTCCTTCCACGGTGGGGGGCAGGGGCCTTCCTCAACTCGTCGGGGCGGCGCCGCCGAGCCCGCAGTTGGTGGAGATGTAGCCGAGCAGGTTGGTCTGCGCGGGGCCGAGGTCCTGGGTGAGCTGCTGCTCGGCCTGCGCGAGCTGCTGCTGCCCCTCGGGGGTGCTGAGGTCCAGCGTCGCCGCGGTGGCGCCGAGCTGCCGCAGGCTGCCGACGAACGCCTCCCAGTCACCGGCGATCTCGGCGGGCGGCTCCACCTGCTCCAGCGCGCCCACGATCTGCGGCAGGTTGCCGGCCAGCTCCGCCGGGGTGGCCGTCTGCAGGCTGCTGAAGGTGGCGAAGGCCGTCGTCACCTGGGAGCAGAACTCCGCGGCCGCCGGGTCGGGGGCCGGGGTCTGCGCCGGCTCGCTGGTGGTGGCGGCGGACGACGACGAGGTGCTCGGCGAGGCGGCCGGCTCGTCGTCCCCGGACCCGCCGCATGCGGTGAGCAGGACGGCGGCCGCGGCCGCGGTGACGGCCGATCGGACGAGGGAGGCGGGCACTCGCATGGCCGAACGCTAACCGCTGTGCGCGCCCGCCGTGCGACCCGCGGGCTACGGTGCCGGTCGTGCACACCCCGGCCGACCCGCGCACCAGCTGGGACCTCCCGGCGCCCGGCGAGCTGCCGCGCACGGCGGTCCTGGAGCCCCTGGTGACCCGCGTGCTGGCGCCCAACCCCTCGCCGATGACCCTCGACGGCACCAACACCTACGTGGTGGGCGCCCCGGGCACCGGCCAGGCCGTCCTCGTCGACCCGGGCCCGGACGACCCGGCGCACCTCGCGGCCGTCGAGGCGGCCCTGGGCGACCGGGGCGCCCGCTGCGTCGCCGTGCTCGTCACCCACCACCACGGCGACCACGCCGAGGCCGCGCTGCCGTGGGGCGCCCGGTTCGGCGTCCCGGTGGCCGCGGCCGACCCGCGCGTCGCGGGCCCGGGCGGCCGGGTGCTGGCGCCGGGGGAGCGGCTGACGCTGGCCGGCACGCCGCTGGACGTCGTCCCCACGCCGGGGCACACCGCCGACCACCTGGCGTTCCGGCTGGAGTCCGGGGCGGTGCTCGTGGGCGACCACGTGCTCGGCCGCGGCACCTCGGTGGTCACCCACCCGGAGGGCGACGTGCTGGCCTACCTGGAGTCGCTGCGCCGGGTGCACGATCTGGGCCCGAGCGCGCTGTACTGCGGGCACGGCCCGGAGCTCACCGAGGACCCGGGCGCGGTCCTGGACTTCTACCTGGCGCACCGCGCGATGCGGGAGGAGCAGCTGCTCGCCGCGCTGGCCGACGGGCCGCGGACCGTCGACGAGCTCGTCGCGACCGTGTACGCGGAGGTCCCCCGGATCGTGTGGCCGGCCGCCGCCCAATCGACCCGGGCGACCCTGGTCAAGCTGCTCGCCGAGGGCCGGGTCGAGGGCCGGCTCGACGGGCCGGTGCGGACGGCGTGACCGGCGCCGCCGTGGTCCGGGCCGCGGACGCCGAGCGCGACCAGCGGCGCGCCGCGGCCGCGCTGCGGGCCGAGGGCCTGGTCCCGGGCGACCGGCTGCTGGTGTCGGCGTCCTCCTCCCCCGCGCTGCTCGCCGTCGTCCTCGGCGCGCTGCGCACCGGGGTGGTCCCGGTCGTGCTCGACCCCGCCCTGCCGGCCGCCGAGCGGGCCGGGCTGGCCGCCGACGCCGATCCGCGGCTGGACGTCGGCGGCGAGCCGGAGCGGCTGCTCGCCGGGACGGCGGAGGCCGAGCTGGCCGACGTCCCGCTGGCCCGGCCGATGCACTACACGTCGGGCACGACCGGCCGGCGCAAGGGCGTGTGGTCCGGCGTGCTGGCCGAGGACGACGCCCGCGCGCTGGCCGCGGAGGAGATCGACCTGTGGGGCTTCGGCCCCGCTGACCGGCACCTGGTGCTCTCCCCGCTGCACCACTCGGCGCCGCTGCGCTTCGCGGTGCACACCCTGCTCGCCGGTGGGGAGGTGCTGCTGCTGGGCCCGTTCGACGCGGCCCGCGCGGCGGCGGCGATCTCCACGCTGCGGCCCACCACGGCCTTCTGCGTGCCCACGCACCTGCAGCGCCTGGTCGCCCGCGACGACGTCGACTGGTCCTCCTTCCGCCGTCTCGTGCACGCCGGCGCGCCCTGCCCCGAGCCGCTCAAGCGGGCGGTGCTGGCGGCCCTGCCCGAGGGCAGCGTGTGGGAGTTCTACGGCTCCACGGAGGCGCAGTTCACCGTCTGCTCGCCCGGCGACTGGCTGGCCCGCCCCGGGAGCGTGGGCCGCGCCCGGCCGGGACGACGGCTGGAGACCGACGAGCGCGGGCAGCTGTGGTGCGCGGTGCCGCGGTGGGCCCGGTTCGAGTACTGGCGCGCGCCGGAGAAGACGGCGGCGGCCTGGCGGGGCGACCGGGTGACCGTCGGCGACCTCGGCCGGGTGGACGACGACGGTGTCGTGTGGCTCGACGGCCGCCGCGAGGACCTGGTGATCTCCGGCGGGGTCAACGTCTACCCCGCGGAGGTGGAGGCGGTGCTCGACGCCCATCCCGGGGTCGTGGAGTGCGCGGTCGTGGGCGTGCCCGACGAGCAGTGGGGCCAGCGGGTGGTCGCCGCCTACGTCGGCACCGCGGAGCCCGCCGAGCTGGCCGCCTGGGTGCGGGAGCGGCTGAGCCCCGCCAAGCGGCCCAAGAGCCTGCACCCGGTCGCCGAGCTGCCCCGCACCTCGACGGGCAAGGTGCGCAGGCTGGACCTGCCGCGGGTCCTGGGGCTGTGACGCCACCCGAGTGGGACGTCGTCGTCGTGGGCGCCGGGACGTCGGGCGCACCGCTGGCGGCCCGCCTGGCCGACGCCGGCCGCCGCGTCCTGGTGCTGGAGGCCGGCGCCGACCACGCCCGGCCCGCGGACTTCCCGACGGTGCTGCGCGACGCGGCCACGATGGGCGCCGCCGTGCCCGGGCACCCCGCGAACTGGGACCACACGGGGGTGCTCACCGAGGAGGTCACCTTCCCGGTGCCGCGCGGCCGGGTGGTGGGCGGCTCGAGTGCGATCAACGGCGGCTACTTCATCCGCGGCACCCGCGCCGACTTCGACGGCTGGGCGGGCGAGGGCAACGACCTGTGGTCGGCCGACCGGGTGCTGCCGGCCTTCGTCCGCCTGGAGGCCGACCGGGAGTACGGCGACCGGCCGGGGCACGGCAGCGCGGGTCCGGTGCCGGTCCGGCGTCCGCGGGCCGGGCACCCCCTCGCCGACGCCTTCGCCGCCGCGGCGGCGGAGCTGGGGTTCCCGGCCGAGCCGGACAAGAACGCCGACGGCGCGCCCGGGTACGGGCCGGTGCCGCTGAACGTGGCCGACGGGGTGCGGACCAACACCGCGATGGCCTACCTCTCCCCGCGGCGGGGGCACCCGGGGCTGACCGTGCGGGGCGGCGTGCACGTGCGGCGGGTCGTCGTCGAGGGTGGCCGGGCCGTGGGGGTGGAGACCGCCGAGGGCGTCGTGCGGGCCGGCGAGGTGGTGCTCAGCGCGGGCGCGGTCGGCTCGCCGCACCTGCTCCTGCTGTCGGGCATCGGCCCGGCCGACGACCTGCGCGCGCTGGGCCTGCACGTGGTGGCCGACGTGCCCGGCGTCGGGGCCCGGTTCACCGACCACCCCGACCTCTACGTGACCTACCGGCCGGCCCGCCGGCTGCCGATGCCGCGGGACCTCCACCCGCTGCACGGGGTCCTCCACACCACCTCCGACGGCGGCACCACCCCCGGCGACCTCGAGGTCATGCCGTGGCTCAAGCCGTTCAGCCGGGTGATGGTCAGCCGCTCGTCCGCGGGGGTCGCCGGCGCGCTGCGCCGCCCGGCCGCCACCCTGCGGGCCCTGCGCGGGGCCTCGCTGCACCGGCTGGTCGACACCGCGCGGCGCCGCGACGACCTGTTCGTCGGGGTGGCGCTGCAGGCCGAGGACAGCCGTGGCCGGCTGAGCCTGACCTCCACCGACCCGCGCGTGCAGCCGCGCCTGGAGTACCGCTACCTGACCGAGGCCTCCGACCGCCGGCGGATGCGGGAGGTGGTCCGGCTGGCGGCCGAGCTGCTGCGGGCGCCGTCCCTGGCCCCGCTGGTGGCCGAGCGGACCGGCCTGCCCGACGACGTCCTGGCCGACGACCGCGAGCTGGACCGCTGGATCGGCCGGCACCTGGCCACCGCCGTCCACCTGGCCGGGACGGCGCGCATGGGACCGGACGGCGACCCCGGCGCGGTGGTCGACCAGCACCTGCGGGTGCGGGGGGTCGAGGGGCTGCGGGTGGTCGACACCTCGGTCATGCCGCGGGTGACCTCGCGGGGCCCGGCGGCGACCGCGGTCATGATCGGCGAGCGGGCCGCCGAGCTGATGACGGCGTCGTGACCCTCAGGCAGGCGGGGGCGGTGGCGGTGGTGGTGGCGGTTCGACGGGGATGCCCGGCGGCGGGAAGGGGACCGGCGGGCCGGCGGTGAGGATCGGCCGCATGGCGTCGTGCCACACCTGGGCACCCCGGCCGCCGCCGAAGCCGCCGACGTCCTGGTTCTGCTTGGGGTTGAGGACCATCACGCTGGCCGCGTAGCGCGGGGTGTAGCCGACGAAGGCCACCGAGAAGCGGTCCTGGCTGGTGCCGGTCTTGCCCGCGACCTGGTGGTCGGGGACGGCGGCGCGGGTGCCGGTGCCGATGGGCAGCGCGGTGTCGCCGACCAGGATCTGGTTCAGCGTCGTCGCGACCGCCGGCGGCACGGCCTCGGGGGTGCAGTCGTCGCCGGTGGGCACCGGCGTCCCGTCGTCCCTGGTCAACGGCTGGCCGTTCCGGTCCAGGATCTCGGTGACCGGCGTGGGCACGCACCGGGTGCCGTTCGCGCCGAGCGTCGAGTAGGCGCTGGCCAGCGCCAGCGGGCTGGTCGCCTCGGCGCCGAGGGTGAACGAGCCGCGGTTCTCCGCGATGACCTCGTCGGCCACCGGGTCGAGCGAGAACAGGCCCATCCGCTGGGCCATCCGCACCGGCCCCTCCACGCTGCCCAGCTGGTCCTCGAGGGCCACGAAGTAGGTGTTGGAGGAGCGGATCAGCGCCTCGGTCATGCTGAGGGTCGGCGGCATGTCACCGACGTTCTCCACGGTGTAGGGCGCCGTGCCGTTGCGGTAGACGCTCGACACGTAGGGGCTCGGGGCCGTGATGACGTGGGACGGCGGGATCCCGCGGTCGAGGGCCGCGGCGGCGACGAACACCTTGTAGGTGGAGCCGGCGCCCTGGCTGGCGACCAGGTTGAGGTTCACCGACTCCTGCGCCGGGTCGGCGGCGTCGTAGCCGAAGACCCGGTTGATGCTCATGGCCTGCACGTGGCCGGTGCCCGGCTCGACGGCGGTGAAGATCGCGGCGAGCGGGTCGCCCATCGGCAGGCTGGCCAGCACCGCGGCGTCCCCGGACCGCTGGACGTCCGGCCGCAGGGTGGTGCGGATGGTCAGCCCGCCGTCCTCCAGCCGTTCCTGGGAGATGTCGAGGATCTCGGTGAGGTGGCGCTGGAGGTAGTCGCAGAAGAAGCCCCCGAGGAACGCGCTGACGCAGCCGTTGGGCGGCGCCGGGGCGGGCGCGGTCTCCACGGGCGTCGCCGAGACGTCGGCCAGCTCCTGGTCGGTGATGTGCCCGAGCTCGTGCATCCGCTCGAGCACCTGGTCGCGCCGCTCACGGCCCCGCTCGGGGTCGGCCAGGGGGCTGTCGCTCGTCGGGTTCTGCACCAGCCCGGCCAGCATGGCCGCCTGCGGGAGGGTCAGGTCGGCGGCGTCCACCCCGAAGTAGGCCTGAGCCGCGGCCTGCACGCCGTAGGCGCCCTCGCCGAAGTACACGATGTTCAGGTAACGGGTGAGGATCTCCTCCTTGGGATAGGTCTCCTCCAGGGCGAGGGCCAGCCGCGCCTCGCGCAGCTTGCGGCCCAGCGTCTGCTCGGTGGCCGCCTGCCGGTCCTCGGGGGTGACGGCGGTCTGCAGCAGGGTCTGCTTGACCAGCTGCTGGGTGATGGTCGACCCGCCCTCCTGCACCGATCCCGCGGTGGCGTTGCGGACCAGGGCGCGCATCGTCCCCTCGACGTCGAGGCCGTTGTGCTCGTAGAAGCGCGAGTCCTCGATGTCGACCAGCGCCTGCTCCATGACGTCGGCGATCCGGTCGGCGGCCACGGGGGTCCGGTTGTTCCGGTAGAAGTACGTGACCACCGACCCGTCGGCGGCGAGGACGACGGTGTTGCCCGCCGGGGTGTCGTCGGTCAGCTCCACGGGCAGCGGTGCCAGCAGGGACGCCGAGCTGCTGGCGAGCACGCCGGGGCCGACGATCCAGGGGGTCAGCAGGGCCGCGACGAGCGTGCCGGCCAGCGGGAGTGCGAGGAGCAGCAGCCCGGCGGCCCGCAGCCGGCGGTGGGGACGCCCCCGTGCCGCCTGAGCGGTGTGCGAACCGACCATGCTCGACCTCGCCGGCGCCGAGCCACCCGGAGTGAGCCTGTCGACGCAGTCCGATCATCGCGCACGGGGACGTTCCGGAACAGTCGATCCGGAACGGCCGGAGCGTCCCGGCGGCGCGCTGTCCGCAGCCGCCGGGACGCCGGGTCAGGGTGTGTTCAGCGCGCGGCCGGGATCTCCGAGGTCGGCACCGGCTCGGACCACGCGTCGGGGTGGCTGCGGCCGGTGGCGGCGACCCACCCCGGGCTCCCGGCGGACTGCGCGGATCCCCGGGTGGCCGGACGGGCGCTCAGGTTGACGATGAGCGCGAGCAGGGCGACCAGTCCGACGAGGACCCCGCCGATCACCAGGAGCGTCGTGAACATGTCCTGAACGTATGTGCCGGACCGCTCCGACCACAGGGCGAATACCGACCGACGTCGATCGGCGGTTGCACAGGATCTGCCGGACCGCGACCCGTTCGTCACACCCGTCACTGGTCGACCACTGCAGGTGCACCGGTCCTCGTCCGGCGGGGTATGGGCTGTGGACGTCGTCGACAGGAGGACCCCGTGCCCGACCTGCCCCGGACCGCCGGACGCGCCGTCGCCGTCCCCCTGGCCGCGCTGGCCCACCTGCGCTCCGGCAAGCCGATGCACCCGCGCGGGATCGTCGTCGACGCCGTCCTCGAGCGCACCGGCGGCCCGGAGGCCGACGCGGTGTCCTGGCTGGCCGGGCCGGGCAGCCGGCCGGTGCTGGCGCGGCTGTCCCGGGGGGCGGGGCTGCCCGCCGCGCTGCCGGACCTGCTGGGCCTCGCGGTGCGCGTGCCCGGCGACCCACCGGTCGACCTGCTGCTGTCCAGCACGGGGCGGGGCCGGCTGACCCGCTTCGTGCCGGCGTTCCGGCGGGACGCCGCGACCAGCTACTCCTCGATCATGGGGTACCGGTCCGACGCGGGGACCCTGCACCTCGCGGCCTGGCCGGAGTCCCCGGCGTCCCTGCCGAGCGAGCCGGAGCCGCTGGCCGCCGCGATCGCCGTCGGCCGGCCGGTGTTCACCCTCGCCGTCTCCCGGGGCCTCGGCCCGTGGCACGCGTTCGGCCGGCTGCGCCTGCTGGGCCCGGTGGCCGGGCGCGACCCCGACCTGCGCTTCGACGCCGTCCGGAACCCGCCGCCGGGGCTGGTGCCCGACGGCCCGATGGCCCGCTTCCGCGGCCCGGCCTACGCCGCCGCGCGGGCGGCACGCGACTGAACCCCGCTCAGCCGGCGGCGAGGCCCTCGTCCAGCGCGGCCCACGGGTCCAGCAGCGCTCCCGCGGCCCGCTGCCGGCGGTCCTCCTCGGGGCCGAGGGCGGCGGTCACGGCGTCGTCCAGCCGCCGACCGAGCGGCTGCATGGGCGGCCAGACGGCGATGCCGGTGCGGGCGCGCGTGGCCGCGGCGGCGCCGATGAGCCGGGCGGCCAGGGGCGCGTCCCCGCGGGCCAGCGCGAGCCCGGCCAGGCCGTCCAGGCAGTAGGCGAGCCCCTCCAGGTCGTGGTCCCGCCGGTGCAGGGTCGCGGCCTCGCCGAGGGAGGCCCGCGCGGCGGGCAGGTCCCCGGCCATGAGCGCGTCGAGGGCGAGCTGGTCGGCGAGCCAGGCCGCGAGGTGGTCGTCCCCGACCGCGCGGGCCCCCTCCAGGGCCTCCCGGTGCAGCCGCGCCGCCTCCGCGACGTCCCCCGCGAGGACGGCGACCGCGCCCCGGAACAGCTGCACGAGGGCCACCGACCAGCTGTCGCCGCTGTCCCGCAGCGCCGCCCCCGCCGCGTCCAGGGTGGAGGCCAGCTCCGGGTCGCCCGGCGGGAGGGTCATCGCCAGGCCGTTGAGCCCGTGGCCGAGCAGCCAGGCGTCGCCGTGCGCCCGGGCGTCGGCGACCAGGCGCTCCATCAGCGGCCGGGCCTCCGGGACGCGGCCGAGCGCGATCCGGGTGGCCGCCCGCGCCCAGAGCAGCCGGCCGGCCGGCCCCCGGGCCAGGTGCGCGGCCGAGGGCAGGGCCGCGGTGCGCTCGGCGAGCTCCGCCATGTCCACGAGCAGCCCCCGCGCCCACCACCACCGGGCCAGCGGCGCGGTCAGCCGGACGGCCAGCTCGGCGCGGTCGCCGTCCACCGCCCAGCGCAGGGCGGCCTGCAGGTCGGCCGCCTCGGCCTCCAGCCGGGCCAGCCACAGCCGGTGCTCCGGGCCGGACAGCCCCGCGCCCGCCTCCCGGGCGAACTCCGCGAGGTGGGCGGCCAGCCGGCTCCGGGTGTCCTCCTCCTCGCCGCGCTCGCGCAGCCGCTCGGCGGCGAAGGCGCGCACCAGGCCCAGCATCCGGAACCGCGGCTCGGCGGCGCCGGCGTCGGCGGGGCTGACCAGGCTGTGGCCCACCAGCGAGGACAGCCCCTCGAGGACGTCGAGGTCGTCGTCGGCCGCGCCGATCGCCTCGGCGGTGTCGAGCGTGAAGCCGCCGGCGCAGATCGACAGCCGGGCGAGCAGGGCGCGCTCCGGCTCGGTGAGCAGGTCGTGGCTCCAGGCGATCGTCTGCCGCAGGGTGCGGTGCCTGTCCGGCGCGTCGACGTCGGGTCCGCGCAGGTCGAGGGCGCGGTCCAGCCGGCGCAGCAGCGCGGCCGGGGGGAGGGTCCGCACGCGGGCGGCGGCCAGCTCGACCGCCAGCGGCAGCCCGTCGAGCCGGCGGACCACCTCGGCGACGGTCGCGGCGGTCGCGTCGGTGACGGCGAAGGACGGGTCGGCGCGCTGGGCGCGGGCGGCGAACAGCGCCACGGCCGGCGCGTCCCGCACCCGCTCGGGCCGGTCCTCGGCGGCCAGGGGAACGGCGAGCGGGCCGAGCGGGACGTCGTGCTCGCCGCGCAGGCCGAGGACCGCCCGGCTGGTCACGAGCAGCTGCGTGCCAGGGCAGCGGGCCAGCAGCGGCGCGGCCGCGGGGGCGGCGTCCAGCACCTGTTCGGCGTTGTCCACCACCAGCAGGGCGCGCAGCCCCGCCAGCCGCTCGGCGACCAGGTCGATCAGGGGACGGCGGCCCTCGGCGGTGACGCCCAGCGCGGCGGCGACCGCCACCGGCACCTCGCCCGGGTCGCGCAGCGGCGCGAGGTCGATCCACCAGACGGCGTCCCGGTCCGGCACGACCCGCTCGGCGGCGGCCAGCGCGAGGCGGGTCTTGCCGGTGCCGCCCGGGCCGGTGAGGGTCACCAGGCGCACCGCGGGGTCCGCGAGCAGGCCGGTCACCAGCTCCAGCTCGGCCGACCGGTCCACCATCGGCGTGGGCGGGGTGGGCAGCCACCCGGCGGACAGGCCCGGCGGCCGCGGGCGGGGTGCGGCGAACCGCTCGGTGAGCAGCACCGCCAGGTCGTCGGCGACGAGCTCGGCCAGCTGCTCGGGGTCGTCGTAGGGCGTGGTGGAGGCACCGCTCTCGGCCTGGATGCGGGTGATGAGCTCGGCCAGCCGGGGCTCGCGGCGCGGAGCTCCGCGGCGGACGTAGAGCAGCCGCGGCTTGGACCGCGACAGGTCGTACTCGTCCTCCAGCCCGGAGACGTCCATCCCGGGCGCGACCCACCCGTAGCGCTCCCCGTAGATGCCGACGAAGACGTCGCTCTGCGAGAGGTACGCGCGGTACAGGTCGCGCGGGGGATGCGGCCGCGCGCCCAGCTCGAACAGCACGGGGGTCAGCCGCATCCGCGTCACCGCCGCGCGCACGGCCCGCCGTTCAACGGCCAGTTCCTCCATCGTCGAGGAGACGAAGACCCGCAGCCGCTGGTCGGGGGTGGCGATCGGCGCCGGGGCGTCGTCGGTCGCCGGTTCCCTTCCGGCCACGGACACCTCCCGGCGGGCGCCGACGGCGGCGCCGGGGGGTCGGCGCTGTCCCCGCGAGTCTAGGGACGCGGGGAACGGGCGGAAATGCCGTGACAGCGTCCGGGAGCGGTGGTGTGATGCCCCCGTCCGAGAGCGGAACACGGGGGCCGATGCCCACGGGAGGCCGAGTGGACTCGACTGCCACGCGCCCCGAGTCTCCGGCGGTCCCGGTCCGTCGGCTGCTGCCCGCGATGCGCGTCCTGCTCGTGGTCTTCGCGGTGCTCACCGCGCTGGCCGTGGGCGCGCTGTTCGTGCTCTCCGGGCAGACCGACGAGACCTTCGCGTGGACCATCCAGCCGCCGCTCACCGCGGCGTTCCTCGGCGCGGGGTACGCCGCGGGCTGCGTGCTGGTCGTCCTGTCGCTGCGGGACGGCGTCTGGGCGCGCACGCGGGTGCCGCTGCTGACGATCCTGGTCTTCGTCGTCCTGACCCTCGTGGCCACGCTCGTGCACGTGAACCGGATGCACTTCGACGACGACTTCGGCGGGCTGCCGCTGCTGCCGAAGGTCGCGGCCTGGTTCTGGCTGGCCGTCTACGTCGTCGTCCCGGTGGGCATGGTCGCGCTGATCTGGTGGCAGGAGCGGGCACCCGGGCTCGACCCCCCACCCCGCCACCCGGTGCCCGGCGTGCTGCGCGCCGCCCTCGCCGTCGAGTCCGGCGTCCTGCTGGTCGTCGGCGCGGCGCTGTCCGTGGCCCCGGCGACGGCCACCGGGCTGTGGCCGTGGCGCCTGACCCCGTTCACCGCGCGCGTCGTCGGGGCCTGGCTGCTCGCGTTCGGCGTGGCGACGGCGCTGGCGGCGGTCGCCGGGGACCTGCAGCGGCTGCGGACGGCGGCGATCGCCTACACCGTCTTCGGCGTCCTGGTCGCCGTCGCGGTGGCCCGGTACTCCGGCACCGTGGCGTGGTCGGACCCCGCCGCGTGGGTGTTCGCCGTCATGGTGGCCGCCGTGGTCGGCACGGGGGCGGCCGGCTGGCGGCTGGCCGCGGTCGAGCCCGGGGCGCGGCGTGGTTGACGGCCACCCCCGGGGCGCGCTGGTCGTCGTGTGCCGGGACGAGACGCCGCGGCTGGAGACCGTCCGCGAGCTCAAGCGGCGCTACGGGGGCGACTACGTGGTGATCGCCTGCATCCGGCCCTCGGAGGTCCCGGCCGCGCTGGCCGGCTGGGGGAACCCGCCGGTGACCGCCCTCCTCGGCGGGCTGGGCGCGGCCGACCCCGACGGCCTGGCGATCCTGCGGGCGCTGCACACCGACCACCCGGGCGCGCTGGCCGTCGCGCTGATCCGCTGGGGGGCGTGGGAGACCGCGCGGCCCATCTTCGAGGCGCTGGCCCTCGGTCAGCTCGACCGCTGGGTCTACGCCCCGGAGGAGCAGGCCGACGCGGAGTTCCACCGGGCCATCAGCGAGATCATCGAGGAGTGGTCGGCCCGGCAGGGCGGCGGCTTCGAGGCGGTCCGGATGGTGGGCGACCGCTGGGCGCCGCGGTCCCAGCACCTGCGCGACCAGATGACCCGCAACCGCATCCCGCTCGGCTTCTACGAGGCCGGGTCGCCGGAGGGGCGGGCGCTGCTGGCCGGCCTCGGGCTGGACGAGCCGCGGCTGCCGGTGCTCGTGCTGCGCTTCCACCCCGAGCACACCGTGCTGCAGGACCCCAGCGACCTGGAGCTGGCCGAGGCGTTCGGCCTGTTCGAGCCGCTGGACCCGGCGACGGTGCACGACGTGGTCGTGGTGGGCGCCGGCCCCGCGGGGCTGGGAGCGAGCGTCTACGGCGCCTCCGAGGGCCTGGCGACGCTCGTGCTGGAGTCCGAGGCGGTGGGCGGGCAGGCGGGCACCAGCTCGCTGATCCGCAACTACCCGGGCTTCCCGACCGGCATCAGCGGCAACCGGCTGGCCTTCAGCTCCTACCAGCAGGCCTGGGCCTTCGGCAGCACGTTCCACTTCATGCGCTACGCGACGGGCCTGCACACCGAGGACGGCCTGCACTCCGTCGCCCTCAGCGACGGGACGACGGTGCGCGGGCGGACCGTCGTCCTGGCCGTGGGCGCGCGCTGGCGGCGGATCGGCGTCCCGTCGCTGGAGGCGCTGGTCGGCCGCGGCGTCTTCTACGGGGCGGCGGTGAGCGAGGCCCCGGCGATGCGGGGGCGGCACGTCTCCGTCGTCGGGGGCGGCAACTCAGCGGGCCAGGCCGCGGTGCACCTGGCCCGCTACGCCGAGCGGGTGACGATGCTCGTGCGCCGCGAGGGCCTGGCCGACACGATGTCGGACTACCTGGTCCGCGAGCTGGACGCGCTGCCCAACGTGGAGGTGCGCACGCGGGTGCAGGTGGTCGACGGGCGCGGCTCGGACTTCCTGGAGTCCTTCGTGGTGCGCGACCTCGACAGCGGCCGGGAGACCGAGGAGACCGGTGTGCTGTTCCTGCTCATCGGCAGCGAACCACCCACCGACTGGCTGGCCGGCACGCTGGCCCGCGACCGGTGGGGGTTCGTGCTGACCGGGCCCGCGCTGGCCTCGGCCGACGCCGTCCCCGCCTGGCCGCTGGAACGGCCGCCCGCGCTGCTGGAGACGAGCACGCCGGGGGTCTTCGCCGCGGGGGACGTGCGGTCGACCTCGGTGAAGCGGGTCGCCTCGGCCGTGGGGGAGGGGGCGCTGGCGATCACGCTGGTGCACGCTCACCTGGCGGCCGCGCGGGTGGCGGCGCCGCGCTGAGCCGGGCCCGCAGGGTGACTCCTTCGGGTGGTCGCGCGCACCGAGGGTGATGTCACAGGTTCGCCGTCCGGATCATGGGTAAGCCCGTCCGGCCACATCCCGTCGAGGAGCACCGCCACCTGCCGTCGCAGTGCGCGGCAGGAGGAGAACGACCGCGTGAGCGCTGCCGACGACCTGGGGACCCGTGTGGTGACCATCCCCCACGGCGATCCCTACGTCGACGCCGTCCTGCCCTCGGGCGTCGTCCGGGTGGGCCCGGCGCACGCGCCGAGCCCGTGGCTGGACCCCGCCTACCTCGCCGCGCACGCCGCTGAGGTCGACGTCGTCCACGTGCACTCCGGCTACGGTCACCTGCCCGAGGACGAGATGGTGAGCTGGACGGAGACCCTGCGCCGCACCGGCGTGCCGCTCGTCACCACCGTGCACCAGCTGCGCGACCCCGTCCAGGCCTCGCCGCGGCGGCACGACGCCCACCTGGGCGCGCTGCTGGCCACCGCGGAGGTGGTGCTCACCCTCACCCCCGGCGCGGCCGACGAGATCGCCGAGCGCTTCGGGCGGACGGCGATCGTCGTCGCGCACCCGTCGGTCGCGACCCCGGTGCCCGAGCTGGGTGCCGAACGCGGCCTCGTCGGCCTGGCCCTGTGCGCCCCCGGGCCCGCGGTGCCCGACCCGGCCGGCCTGGTGCGGGCCGCGCTGTCGGGTGCGGTGAACGGTGGCGGACGGCTCCGGGTCCTCCTGGACGACGGCGTCGAGCCGCCTCCGGTGCCCGCGGCCGGTGACACCCTGGAGTTCCTGCCGCGCAAGGCCGACGGCTGGGCCGAACAGCTGCAGGAGCTGCACGTCGCCGTCCTGCCGGAGAGCTGCGGCACGCACTCGACGGACCTGGAGATCTGCCGGGACGTCGGCACCCGCGTGGTCGCCCCCAGTTGCGGCTGGTTCGCCGACCAGTGGTCCGACGTCGTCACCTACGGCAACGACGAGGAGCGCGGGTTCGACCCGGTGTCGCTGGACGCCGCGGTCGCCGCCGCCCTGACCCGGCCGGCGCCGCGCCCGGCCGACCGCGCCTGGCGGGAGGAGCAGCGCGCCGCCGTCCGGGCGGTGCACGCGCAGGTCTACGCGCAGGTCGTGGCCGACCGGGCCGGCGCCTGAACGGTTCCTACAGGGCCCGCTTGAGGCCCACGTGGGAGGCGGCGAAGCCCAGCCGCTCGTAGAAGCGCAGCGCGTCCGGGCGGCTGGTGTCCGTGGTGAGCTGGACCAGCGCGCAACCCCGGCGGCGGCCCTCCGCGAGGGCCCACTCGAGCACCGCCGTCCCCAGGCCCGAGCCGCGGTGGTCGGCCCGCACCCGGACCCCCTCGACCTGCAGCCGCGTGGCGCCCCCGCGGGAGAGCCCTGGGAGCACGGTCAGCTGCAGGGTGCCGACGACGGCGCAGGCCGGCTCCTGTGTGACGACGAGCAGCAGGTGCGCGGGGTCGGCGTCGACGGCGGCGAAGGCGCGGCGGTAGGGCTCGAGGTCGGCTCCCTCCCGGTGGCGGCCGAGGGGGTCGTCGGTGAGGAGTGTCACGATCGCCGGGAGGTCCTCGGCGACGGCGCGACGCAGGCCGAAGCGGGTGTCGCCCGCGCGGAGCGTGGTGGGGAGGGTGCTCACCGCGACAGTCTGCGGGGCCCCGGAGGGCCGGACGGTGCGGGGGAGGTGTGTGTGGGCAGGGGCGGGGTCGAACCGCCGACCTCTCGCTTTTCAGGCGAGCGCTCGTACCGACTGAGCTACCTGCCCCTTCCGGTGTGGAACACCGGAGAGCGACCCTGACGGGACTCGAACCCGCGACCTCCGCCGTGACAGGGCGGCGCGCTAACCAACTGCGCTACAGGGCCTTGCTGGTGGTGCTGTGCCCCCAACGGGGTTCGAACCCGTGCTACCGCCTTGAAAGGGCGGCGTCCTGGACCGCTAGACGATGGGGGCTCGTGTTCGCCGGGGGCAGGCAGAACGATACATGCTCTCTGTGGGGACTCCGACAGGGGGTACCCGAGCGGGGTGGACCGCGCCCCCCCGACACGTCCGCACGGTCCCCGCCGGGCAGCGCCGCCGCTGACACCATGAGCGGGTGATCCGCCGTCGCACTGCTGCCCTCGCCTGCCCCGCGGCCCTGGTCGCCGTCACGCTCCTCGTCGGCTGTGGCAGCGGCGACCCGGAGCCGGCCGCCTCCTCCGCGTCGACCGCGTCCGCACCGGCGACGCCGACCTCGGGCAGCGACGCGACGTCGGCGGGGAACGACGCGGGCGAGGAGGGCGGTGCGACCACCGGTGCGGGTGTCGAGGGCGCCGCCTTCGTGGCCGACACGCGGCCGGACACCGCCGAGGCGTCGGCCGACTCCCGCGTCACCGTGACCGAGATCCGGACCGGCCGACAGGAGGGCTTCGACCGTGTGGTCCTCGAGGTGGGCGGGACCGGGACCCCCGGCTGGGACGTCCGTTACGTCGACCAGCCCGCTTCCCAGGGCCGCGGCGACGCGCTGCAGGTGGCCGGTGAGGCGGTCCTGCAGGTCACGCTCACCGGTGTCGGCTACCCCTACGACACGGGGATCGAGGAGTGGGCGGGTCCTGACCCGCTGCCCGGCAACGGCACGCGGACGGTGACGGAGGTCGTCTGGGACGCGACGTTCGAGGGCACGTCGGTGGCCTTCGTCGGCACGCGGGCCGAGGTGCCGTTCCGCGTCTACGCACTCGAGCAGCCCACGCGCGTGGTGGTCGAGGTCGCCGACCAGAGCTGACCGCCGGTCCGGGGGCGCCCGCTGGACCGGCGTCGTCCCCGGCCGTCGACCATCGGTTCGATGGTCAACCGAGCGAGGCGGTGACCTCCACGGAGTCGTCCTGCACGGACGTGCACTCCAGGGTCAGCGGGCCGGCGCTCACGGTCTCGCCCTCGGCGCAGGAGACGCTCGCGTTCCCCACGCGGAGCTCGGCGCGCCCGTCCTGGACGCCGCCGAAGGCCAGCGACGTCCCCAGGACGTCCACCTGCGAGCCGTCGCCGCTCAGCGTCACCGAGCACGAGCTGGTGCTGCAGGAGAGGTTGTCCGAGGTGAACGAGCAGGCCGACAGCGGCAGCAGGAGCAGCCCGCCGGCGAGGGCGGCGGCCAGGCGGGGGGCGCGGGTCGACGTCGTCGAGGGCATGCCGCGAGCGTAGGCGCGTCGCTCACCCGGTCGGGGAGGCGGGCGACGCGGGACCACCCGGGCCGCCGTCGGTCCCGGTCCCGTCCTCGCCCGGCGGCGGGACGACGACCCGCTCGATGGTCACCTCGGTCTCCCCGAGCCCGCCCAGCGTGATGTCGTCGTAGGCGGTCAGCGCACCGGTGGCCGGGTCCAGGTACAGCACCGTGCAGGTCAACGGCTCGGGGTACTCGCCCTGGAGACCGCGCAGCCCGGCGCCGCCGGTCGAGCCCTCCACCATGAGCAGGGTCCCCTGGTCGAGCTCGGAGACCTCCCGCTCGTGCGTGTGCCCGGCCAGCACCAGGGGGACGACGCCGTCCAGCGGCGTGGCCTGCTTCGGGTCGTGGACCATCGCGACGGCCGGCGGCGTCGGCAGCGTCTCAACGAACTCCGCGAGGCCCTCCCCGCTCTCCTCCAGCGACTCGGAGGCCGGGGCGGCGTCCTGGTCGGGGGTGAACCGCGGGTCCGGCGTCCCGACGACCTCGATGCCCGCGACGGTGAGCGCCGAGTCGTCCAGGACCGTGGCGTTGGGCTGGGCGGCCACCAGCCCGGCGGTCACGGCCGAGTCGTGGTTGCCGCGGATGAAGACGTAGGGCACGTCCAGGGTTCCGATGCCGGCGATCAGCTGGTTCTCCGGTTCACTGCCCCAGTCGGTGATGTCCCCGGTGTCGAGGACTCCGTCGACGTCGAACTGGGTCACCACCTGCCGCACCAGGTCGAACCCGGCCGGGTTGAGGTGCAGGTCGGAGACGTGCAGCAGGGCGACGGTGCCGTCAGCGCCGCCGGGAGCGGGCAGTGCGGACAGCGTCGAGTACAGCGTGCTCACGTTGGTGACGAGGTCCTCCAGCGACGCGCGGTAGGCGTCGAAGCGGGCCACGATGTCCTGCGCGCTGCCGATGAGGCTGTTGGCGTTGACCAGCAAGCCGGTGTACCGGGGCTGCAGCAGCGCCTCCGGGCGCCACGTCGCCGCGGCCAGGCCGCCGGTCCCCGCCACCAGCGCGGTGGACAGACCGAGGGCGAGGAAGACCTCGCGGCGCCGGCGCAGCAGCAGCAGCGCGGCCACGGCCGCGCCGAGGACCGCCGCGATCGCGGTCAGCACGGTCACCCGCACGACGGCGTCCTGCAGGTCGGCGCTGACCCGGTCGACCACGCCGTCCAGCAGCACCGGGTTCGTGGCCAGCGCCTGGGCGCGGATCTCGTCGACCCGGCTGAGCTGGATCTCCAGCCGCAGCGGACCGTCGTAGGCGTCGACCTGCAGCGCGCCGAGCGGGGGGACGTCGAGGTCCGCGCCGCCACCCAGTGGCCGGAAGGCGACCGTCGCGTCGAACGGCCCGATCGCGGCGTCGACCCGGCCGAGGACGAGGATCCCGAGGAAGGCGCCGGCGAGGACGACGGCCAGCCGCAGGGCCCAGCGGCCGGTGCGGCGCAGGAGCACGGAGCCGCGCGAGGGGCGGGAGGCGCTCGGCTCGGTCACCCGCTCCAGGCTAGTGAGCGACCCGGGGGTCAGGCGGCGTCGGTGGCGGGCGTGCGGAAGATCCAGCGCAGCGCGATGAAGCGCATCAGGCCGATCAGGGCCGTCACGGTCACGACGCAGGCGACCTGCACGTAGACGCTGACCGAGCCGACGGTGGAGTCGAGGACGCCGAGCGCCGCGCTGGTGGCGAACAGGCCGATGACGGTGATCCCGCCGGCCTCCCACTGGGCGGTGAACCAGTGCACCCGCTCGTCGGCCCGGAAGGTGAGCCGGCGGTGGAGCTCGTTGGCGAGCACGGTGGAGGCGGCGGTGGCGATCAGGTGGGCCGGCAGGTAGCCGAGCCGCTCGAGGGCCACGAACAGGGCGGCGTAGACCAGCGTCGTCGCGCCGCCGACCAGCACGAACCGCACGAACTGGCCGAGGGTGTCCTCCGCGCGGACCCGCTCGCTGACGCTGCCGACCACGTTGCCGACCGCGGGGTGGCGGGAGCGCAACGACGGGCAGGTCACGAGCATCCTCTCGGCAGGCACAGGCTCTGTTGTGCAGGTTCCACCAGGCAATCGGCTGTACGCCAGCTGTTATTCCCCTGACCTGTGACGATCCCGCTGTGTCCTCACTCACGGGGATGACGGTGAACGAGTGGCAGATGCACCCCGTGCCGACCCGGCCACACGCCGTCCCCGTCGGGTCGGCGGCATCGGGGCGGGGCCGCGCGGGTAGGGGGGAACCCATGAGCCTGATGGGGATCCTCGACCGGGTCGCAGACGTCGCGACCTTCGACAAGGCGATCGAACCCGCCCGCAAGGCCGTGCAGGGCCTGCCGGACGTGCTCAAGGACGCCCTCCACGGCACCTGGCTGGGGCATCCCCTGCACCCGGTGCTCGTCCAGGTCCCGGTCGGCAGTTGGGTGTCGGCCGGCCTGCTCGACGCCGTCCCGCCGCTGCGCCCGGCGGCCACGGTCCTCATCGGCACGGGCGTCGCCGCCGCCGTCCCGGCGGCGCTGTCCGGTGCGGCCGACTGGTCGGAGCAGGGCTCGGGGGTGCGCCGGCTCGGAGCGCTGCACGCGCTGGCCAACACCGCGGCGCTCGGTCTCTACGTCGGGTCCCTGGTGGCGCGCCGCCGGGGCCGGGGCGCGCTGGGCCGGGTGCTGTCCTACGCGGGGCTGGGCATCGCGACCGGGTCGGCGGCGATCGGCGGCCACATGTCCTACGCGCAGTCCTCCGGGGCCTCGCACGCCGCGACCGCGGCCCGGGCGCTGTCCACCGACTGGATCGACCTGGGTCCGCTCGACGACCTGCCCGAGGGGCGGCCGGCGCTGCGCACGGGGTCGGGCACGGGTGTGGAGGTGCCGCTGGTCGCCGTCCGCAGGGGGGCGCGCGTGGACGCGTTCATCGGGGCCTGCTCGCACCTGTCCGGCCCGCTCTACGACGGCTCGGTCGAGGAGGTCCGCGGGCACGAGTGCCTGGTGTGCCCCTGGCACGGGTCGGCGTTCGACCTCGACAACGGTGAACCGCGACGCGGCCCGGCCGCCAACCCGCAGGAGAAGCTGGAGATCCGGATGGAGGCCGGCCGCGTCATGGCCCGCCTCCCCGGCCACCAGCGGTAGCCGGCCGGCGCCCGCGGGCGGTCGCGCGGTCCTACGCTGCGGCGCCATGAGGCGCGCGGCCGTCGGGGTGGTCGCCCTGCTCTGCGCGGCGTGCGGGTCCTCGGCTGACGGGGTGTCGCCTTCTTCGGCCGCTCCGACGTCGGCCGTGGTGCCGGCCGTGCCCGGGATCGAGGCCGAGGTGGTGCGCCTGCGCACGGACGTCGTCGTGGGCGGCCGGGTGCAGGTGCGCGTGACCGACAGCGGCACCGAGCCGTTCACCGTCACCGCCGTGGCGCTCGACTCGCCGGGGTTCGCAGCCCTGCCGCCCACCTCGCTGACCGCAGAGTTCGCGCCCGGCCGGGTGATCGACCTGCCCACCCCCTACGGCGAACCGGACTGCGCGGCCGGACCGGACCCCGTCGCGGCCCGGCTCACGCTGACCCGGGCCGGTGGGACGGTCGAGGAGGTGCGCGTGCCGCTGGCCGGTGACGACCTGTCCGTCGTCCACCGCGAGGAGTGCGCCGTGGCCGGGGTGGTCGCCGTGGCCGGGGTCGCGCTCACCGGCCTCACGGTGGACGGCGAGATGGCCACGGGCAGCGTCGTCCTGACCCGGCGTGGGGACGACGACCGCGCGGTCGCCGTCACCGACGTCCGTGGCAGCGTCCTCGTCGACGTGGCCCTCGCCGGGCTGCCGCTGGAACTGGGTGCCGGGCAGGACGAGGCGTCGGGCGCGATCACGCTCACCGTGGCGACCTGCGAGCCGCACGTGCTCGCCGAGACCAAGCAGCCGTTCCTGTTCCCGCTGCAGGTGGTGGTGGGGGACGGCGAGGCGGTGCCGGTCCCGCTGCCGGTCGACGAGGCCCAGCAGCAGCTGCTCTGGGCGCTGGTGGACGGCGTCTGCGGCTGAGTGGAGTCCGGCCCGGCCGTCTCGGGGGGAACGGGACGGCCGGGCCGGGGCCTGGGGTCGCTCGCGGGCGACCGGCCCGGCCGGCGGCGGGGTCCGTACCGCTCGGCCGTTCGGGCAGATGTGACGCTAAGTGACCGCGACCGGGCCGGAGCATCCCCCGACCGGGTGAGCCGGCGTGATGAACGACACGGACGGTGACCTTCCGAGTCGTACGGGTCTCGCTGGGGTAGGGCGTGTCCCGTGTTCCTGTTCTTCTCCAGCCGGCTCGGCTGCCTCGGTTCGCTGGTCCTCTCGGCAGCGCTGACCCTGCTCGTGCTGCTGCTGCTCGACGTCCTCTGAGCGCCCGTGGGGAGGATGGGACACTCGGCCCGCCGGACCTCTGGTGGGATGCAGAGAACTCTCTTGACCTGCTGCTTCGCCTCGCCGACGCATCGTGATCGTCGGGTTGTCGGACGGGTGCCCGATCCCGCTGGAGTGCAACGGCACCACTTCCGGAACGGCACCCCTCCGAGCGGTCGTCGGTGTCTTTCGTCCTCGTCCTGAGCGGCGTGCTCTGCGCGTAGCGTTGGCCTGTGGGCGATGTCCGGGAGGCTCCGGGCGCGGGGTGGGACGGGCATGTCCTGCTGCTGCACCGGACCGAGGGCGAGCGGTTGGCCGGTCTGACCGCCTGGGTCCGTCGTGGGCTGGAGCTGGGCGAGAAGATCATCTACACCGAGCTCCCGCTCATGCCGGAGGACGCGCTGGTCCCGGTGCTGGAGGCGTGGGGTGTGGACGTTGCCGCCGCCGTCCGCGACGGGCAGCTCGTGGTGCTGCCACCGGAGGAGTTCTATCCACCGGAGGGCCAGCGTGTGGTCGTGGAGCGCGCGCTCGCCGAGGGGTTCCCGTCGGTGCGCATCTCGGCGGAGGTGCGGGCGGCGCTGAGCGTCCTGTCACCCAGTGCGGTCCACGGCGTTGAGCAACGGCTCGACGCGCTCGTCGGCGAGCTGCCGATGAGCGCGATGTGCCAGTACGCCGAGGCGGCCACCACCGGCACGTGGCTGGACGACGCAGTCGCCACGCATCTGTCCGGCGTGCACCAGTCGACCTTCTCCACCAGTCGGGACCTGGACGGGCTGGCCCTGCACGGAGAGGTCGACGCCACCAACACCGACGTCTTCACCTCGGTGCTGAGCGCCGCGAGCCGTCATCGGTCGCGGGTGCTGTGGGTGGACCTGGGCGAGGTCAGCTACGTCGACGCCGGCTCGTGCTGGCGGCTCGACGACGCAACCCGTCGCTTCCGGTCGTCGGGTGGCCACGTCCTGCTCGTCGCCCCGCAGCCGCCGGTCGAGCTCACGATGCGCATGCTGGAGGTCGACGAGCTGCCCGGCATGCACCTGGTGGGGGGCGAGCGATGACCTCCACCACCGGACCAGCCGACCTGCACGCCGCGCTGCTCTACCGCACCGCCGAGGAGCTGGTGTCCGCGGCCGTGCCGTTCCTGGCCGACGGGCTGGCCGTCGGTGAGACGGCCGTGCTCGCCTGCCGGAACGAGAACAGCGCCCTGCTGGCCGAGGCCCTCGGCCACGACGACCGCGTCCTCGTCCTGCCTCGGGAGGGGATCTACACCCGGACCGCGCACGCGATCGCCACGTTCCGCCGGGTGGTCCGCCGCCAGGTCGCGGCCGGGGCTCCCGGAGTGTGGCTGTTCGCTGAGGTCCCGGTCGATCAGTCCGGCGACGGATGGCACGAGTGGCACCGCTGCGAGGCAATCCTCAACGTCGCACTGGGACCGCTGCCGCTGTCGATCGTGTGCGCCTACGACCGTCGCGAACTGTCCGACGCGATCCGCGGAGGCATCGAGGAGACCCATCCCGCGCTGATGACCCCCGCGGGCCCCGTGCCCAATCTCCGCTACCTGGACCCCGCGATCGTCCTGCGCCGGACCCCGGCCCCCCTGGCAGGTCGAGCGGAAGACACTCCACCCACGCTCCAGCTGACAGACCTGACCGATGTCACCCGGATGCCGGAGCTGCGCGCGCGGGTGCGCGCCGCCCTGGACGGCTCGGGCGAGCCGGGGCAGTTGCGCAGCCGTTTCGCCGCGGCGGTCGCCGAGGTGCTCCTCAACGCCTTGCGGCACGGTCGCCCGCCGGTCGCCGTCCGGCTGTGGGCGACGCCAACCCGGCTCGAGTGCACGGTCACGGACTGCGGGGACGGGTTCGACGACCCTCTGGCCGGCTACACCCCGCCGGGCCGCGGCTTCCCACCTGCTGGGGCGGGGCTGTGGCTCGTCCGGGAGGCCTGCGACACGCTGGAGACGTTCCGGACCGGGGCCGGATTTGCCGTCCACCTGGCCACCCGCCTGCCCGGATCGGACACGGCTCCCACGCCGTCATCGGAGGCGGCGCCCGTCGACACCCCTGCCGCCCGGGCAGACCGGGCCCGCGCCGACGCACGGGAGTTGGCCCGTCGGTTCGGGGGGCGGCTCCACTAGGCTGCGCTGTACGCCGGGCCGTGCGCTGCTCGTGGTGGCACCCGGCGACGGCGGTAGCCTCGCAGCGGGCCGCAGGCGCTGCAGCTGTCTCACGCTTGTCTCGTGGGTCGTCTGGAGGGTTCTCTGCACCCACCGGGCCTCTAGCTCAACTGGCAGAGCAGCGGACTTTTAATCCGCGGGTTGTGGGTTCGATCCCCACGGGGCCCACCGCTCGGGCCTGGGTCTTCGTGGCTCGGGTCGCTGTCCCGCCTGTGCCCCGTCACGGCGCCGGCGGAGCGGGGCTCATCCGTGCGTCATGCCGGGTGGGCCGGTGTGATGCCACGGGGTCGTCGTCCCCCTGTCGAGTGGTGCCCGTCCCCACCGACCTGCCCCTGGCCGCGGCGGCACGCGATCATCCCGTTCCGGGACCGAGAGCCGAGGGGGACGACCGTGGTGATGGACCTGCTGCAGGTGTGGCTGGCCCTGGCGGGGGTGGCAGTGGTGCTGATCGTCGGCGTGCTGTTCACCGCGGCCCGCCTCTGGGGCGACGTCCCGGCGGTGGACGACGACGAGGCCGCGAGCGTGGCGGCGGACTGAGGTCCCGATCGTGTCGGGCACGGCGCGGGTCGATCCCCGACCCGCCACGCGAGGTGGCGAGCCGGGGCTCTGTCGTGCTGGTGCCGGGTCGTCCGGAGAGGCGTTCGCTCACACCGGCGGGGACGTGCCTGCCTCGACCTAGGTCTGCGGTGTCGCCGTCCACCGCCCGCGGGCGGCGGTCGTGACGACGCCGACCGCGAACACCAGCACGAGGACCTGGAACGCCGGCACGGCGATCCGCTGGAGCCCGCTGTCGAGGCCGCTGTAGCTCACGTCGACCCCGACGACCACCGACAGGAGGCCGGCGAGGACGGCCGTCCAGCCCAGCCAGCCGGGCAGCACGCGCGTGGCGAGGACCGCCGCCCCGGACAGGACGAGGGCCGCCCCCAGCAAGAGGCGGAAGTAGCTCTGCGCGCCCCACTCGGTCCACCGCACGACCTCCGCGTCGGCGAAGCGGACGGCGCGGTCGGGATCGTCGGCGGCGACCCACGCGTCGACGGCCTGCTTGAGGGTGATCCCGTCCACGGCCTGCAGGACCGCCCAGACCGCGGCCGTGGCCACGGTCAGCCCGGCGGCGAACACCGCCAGCCGGGGCGCCTGCGACCTCAGCACCAGGTGCAGGACGATCAACCCGGCGAGGGCGGCGAGCACCCCGATGAACTGGGCGAGGTGGACCCACTCCCAGGAGGCGCTCGCGGCGTACTTCGCGAAGATCACCTCGTGGACGTCCTCGTCCCCGCCGGGATGGAACAGCACCGTCACGGCCGTGGCGAAGACGAATCCGCCGAGGAGGAGCGCGCCGCTCTCCCGCAGGAGCCGAGGGGGCGCCGGGGTGCCGGTTGCCGACGTCATGACAGTCCTTCCCGCCGGACGGCGGTGACCGGACGAGCGTAGCGGCGGGACGCATCGCCGAGGGCCCTCCGCCGCGTCCGGTCAGCGGCTGGGCACGGCCAGCCGGAGACCGAAGCCGATCAGGGCGATCCCGGTGGCGCCCTCCACGCTGCGGCTGACCCGCGGGCGCTGCAGCCAGCGCCGCATCGCCCGGGCACCGGTGATCAGGAGGGTGGACCAGACCAGGCTGAGCGCCGCGTGCACGGCCGCGAGCAGCAGGCCCATGCCGAGCGCCGAGCTGCCGGGTGGGAGGAACTGCGGGAGCGCCGCGACGTAGAAGGCACCCACCTTCGGGTTGAGCAGGTTGGTCAGCAGGCCGGCGCGGGCCGACCGCCAGGCCCCCACGGCTCCGGCCGGTCCGGCGCCGTCCGGGAACTCCCCGTGCCGGCGGAGGAGGCGCCAGAGGATGCGCCCGCCGAGCCACAGCATGTACGCCGCACCGGCGAGGCGGAGGACGTCGTAGGCGACGGTGGAGGCGGTCACGAGGGCCGACACCCCGACCGCGGCCGCCACGCCCCAGGTGACCACGCCGCCGATGACGCCCAGCGCCGTCGCGAACGCGTCCCCTCGGCCCCGGGTGATCGCGGCGCGCAGGACGAGCGCGGTGTCGAGGCCGGGGGTGATCGTCAGCAGCAGCGCGACGACACCGAAGCCGAGCACGGCTCCCGAGGCGGTCACCGGCGGACACCGGCGGCAGAGAGCACCGACCGAGGCTAGCCGGGCGGGCGTGCCCGATCGATCGCGTTCCGGTGTTCGGGTTGACAACCGCCTCCGACCAGCCGTTGTCCGCGGGAGAGGTGCAGTCCGGTCGAGGGGGTGCTGTGGGGCTCGGCGTCGCCACCGGCACCACGGCGATGACCGCCTCCCGGCACATCGCGGCCGCCGGCGCCGCGGTGCGCACATCGCTCGAGCGGCTGTCCTCCGGCTACCGGATCAACCGGGCCGCCGACGACGCCGCCGGCCTGGCGGTCTCCGAGCAGTTGCGCTGGCAGCTCCGCGGGATGACGCAGGGCCGGCGCAACGCGCGGGACGCGGTCGACGTCCTCCAGACCGCCGAGGCGGCGCTGGGCAGCAGCACGGCGATCCTGCAGCGCATGCGCGACCTGGCGGTGGGAGCGGCCAACACCGGTGCGGCCGGCCGCGACGTGACCGTCGCCGTCCAGGCGGAGATCGCCCAGCTCGAGGCCGAGCTCACCCGCATCGCCGACGTCACCGCCTTCAACGGGATCCCGCTGCTCGACGGCACCTACGCCCGCACCTTCCAGGTGGGCGCCGACTCCCGCGACACCATCGACGTCGTCATCGGCACCGCCCTGGACACCGCCGCGCTCGGCCTCGCCGGGGTGGACGTCACCGTGCTCGGCGGCCAGGCCGTGACCACCGTCGCGGCCCGGGGCCGGAGCGACGAGCCGCGGGCCGGCCTGCTGGTCTTCGTGGGGGCCACCGCCCGGCCCGGCGGCGTCAGCGGGCTCAGCGGGACCGTCACCCTCGGCGGCAGCACCGTCGACCTCGACGCGCTGTCCGACATCGACGGCGACGGCGTGGTCCGCGACCGCGAGGCGGTGGACCAGCTCAACGCCGCGGCGCAGGCCGCCGGCATCACCCACCGTCCCGACCCGTTCCTGGACGACGGCGACGACCTGGTCTTCCGCGGCCCGGTCCCCGCCGACGACGCGACGACCGGGGAACTGGCCGCGGCCACTCCTGCGTTCAGCGGGGCGCCCGGCCGCGACGTGGTGGTCGTCGAGGCACGCACGGGCGACCCCGCCACGGCGGGCCTCGTTGCCTTCCCCGGCACCGCTGCCGGCATCCCGGCGCTCCGGGGCAGCGTCTCGGCGGGCGGCCGGACCCTCGACCTCAGCGCCGTGGGGTACGCCGACACCGACGGCGACGGCACCGTGGACGGCGACGAGGCGCTGGCCCAGCTGAACGCCGCAGCGCTGGCCGCCGGCATCACCACCCGCCCCGACGCGTTCGAGGCGACCCGGCTCACCAGCGCCGGGGAGTACGGGTACGTGGACTCCGGTGTCGCCGTCGTCTTCCGCGGCCCCGTGCCCGCCGACGACGCGACCGGGGCGGAACTGCTCGCCGCCACCCCCGTCCACCGCCAGCCCCCGCCGCCGATCGCCGCGATCGACACGGCCATCACGGCGGTGTCCACGCTGCGGACGCGCCTGGGCGCCGTGCAGAACCGGTTGGAGCACGTCGTCGCCCACCTGGGTGTGTCGATGGAGAACACGACGGCGTCGCTGGCGCGGATCCGGGACACCGACACGGCCGCGGAGACCGTGCGGCTGACCCGCGCGCAGGTCCTCTCCCAGGCCGGCGCCGCGATGCTGGCGCAGGCGAACCAGTCCGCGCGCGGCGTCCTCGCCCTGCTCGGCTGACCCGCTCCTCCGACCGGCCCGGCGCCTGCGGCCGGCCCGGCCCCTCCGGCCCGGCCGGTCGTCGGCGTGCCCGCACACGTCCCCGCGCGACATGCCGGGGTGTCCCAGGCGCCGCGGAGTGACCACGGGCCGGTGACCGCCCGCGCACGCTCCCGGCCGGGAGGGAAGTCGACATGGCACCGGTCACAACGGTGGGTCACCGTCCGCCGGCCCTGGCCTGGGCAACGATTCAGTGACGGGGCCTCCCCGGGCCCGGTCGAAGCGCCAGGTCAGGGCCGCGTAGGGCGCAGTATTCCGCCTGTCCACGGCACTTCCCCAGCCGCGGACAGGACGTACCGAGGAGACCCTGCGTGAGCGCGCCCGCTGTTCTCGTTCCCCATTTCCCGACCGCCGGGGATCAGTCCCCGGCCGACGACGGGCTGACCCTGCTGATGGACATGCTCGTGTCCGAGCCGCCCGCCGGGCCGCGGGTGCACGTGCCGCACGTGCGCGGCGCGCGCCGCGCCGCCCTGCGCGCGCAGCTGGAGGACTGGGTGCAGCGCGCGGCCAACTGGGGCGCCGGACCGCAGGGAGCCTGGCGTGCCTGGTGAGCGCTCTCCCTCCCGATCGATGACGACCCGGTCCGCCGCCCGTCCGGCGACCCCCGCACAGTGCAGAGAGGTGGCGTGATGTTCGTGTGGCCGGCAGTGACCGTGCTGGGCTTCCTCGCGCTGGCGGGGCTGGTCATCGCGCTGGGGACGAGGTCCACCGCGCGCTACGAGTTCGAGCGGAACCGGGTGCAGAAGCAGGCGCAGCCGGCTCCGGTCGCCGGCGGTGCGGCGCAGGCGACCGGCGGCGACCGTGCCGCCGCGCGGCCGGCCGCGAGCTCGGCCGGCAGCACGGGACGCACCGCCGCGACGCCGGTCCGGCAGCGGCGCCGCGAACGGGTCGGGTCCACCCACCCCGCGGGGAAGGGCATCGACCGCCCGTCGGGCTGGTGGCTGGTCGACGAGTCCGCGGACGAGCCCGGCGCGCGCATCCTGGCCGGCCCGTTCCCGGACCGGATCGAGGCGGACTGGGCCGCACTGTCCGGCGGGCTGGCGGAGTCCGTGCGGGCGGTCTACGGCGTCCCCCGCGCCGACGGCGCGGTCGTGCGCCGGCAGTCGCCGCAGGAGCGCGCCTGGCTGGCCCAGCTCAGCACCCAGATGGACCGGCTGCCCGAGGACTGGGACGACCTGCTGTCGGACACCGACGCCCTGACCACGCTCCTGGTGGAGGTGGCCGCGGCCGTCGTCGAGGCCGGCCTGCCGCTGCACGACTGCGCGGACCGCGGCCCGGCGGGCAGCGGTGCGGCCGGCGGCGTCTGCCTGACGCCCGACCCGGGCCGCCGGGGCGTCCTGGTCAGCTGGCGGCAGCACGACCGGATGAGCCTGCAGCAGGTCCGCGGCGCCGAGGCGGACGCGGCGGTGCAGCGGACGATGAACGCCGCGATCGCCGGCGTCCTCGCGGAGATGGGGTTCCAGGTCACGCCGTTCGGGTCGACCGGCTGCCACCTGGTGACCGCCGTCGACCGGTCCGCGCTGACCCCCTGACCGACGATCGGCTCCCGGCGGCCGGCAGCCGCCGGGAGCCGGCCACCGCGGCCGCGGGTCAGTCCAGGAAGCGCTCCACCACCGGCGCGAGCTCGCGGGCCTCGGTGATCAGCGCCAGGTGGCCGCCGCGGTAGACGTGCAGCGTCGCGTCGGGGATCAGCCGCGCCATGATCCGCGCGTTGACCACCGGCACGATCGGGTCGTCGTCCCCCGCGACCACGAGCGTGGGCTGCCGGATCAGCCGTAGGAACGGCAGGCTGCTCCAGCCGGCGCTGGCGGCCAGCTGGTAGTAGTAGCCGCGCCGCGGGCCCAGCCGGCTGGCCGCGTGCAGCACCCGTGCGGCCATGGCGGGGTCGTCGCGGACGGTGCCGCCGTAGATCGTGCCGGCCACCGCGCGGGTGTAGGCGGGGTCCCGGTGCCGGCGCGGGGTGAGCATCCGGGCCAGCACCCGCGGGTGCCCGGGCACCATGAGCGTGCCGGTGCCGGTGGCGGCGAGCACCAGCCGCCGCACGCGGCGCCGGTGCTGGACGGCGAAGTGCTGGGCCAGCCCGCCGCCCCAGGACAACCCCAGGACGTCGACCGGGTCGGTGTGGCCCAGGCGGTTGAGCAGGGCCACCACCACGGGGCTGAAGGTGGCCAGCACGTAGGGCACCACCGGCCGCGGGGAGCCGCCCACGCCCGGGACGTCGAAGCGGATGACGGTCCGCCGCGGGTCGAGGACGTCGACGAAGGGCTGGAGGACCTCCAGGCTCGCGCCGATCCCGTTCAGCAGCAGCAGGGGTGGCACGGAGGGGTCGTGCCCGGCGCGGACCGACACCCGGAGGGTGCGCCCCGCGACGGTGAGGTTCCGGACGGTCTCGCCCGGGCGGAAGCCGCCCGGACGAGACGCGCCCGGGGTGTTACTTGTCGAAGACATACGTGCCCGGCGCCTCCGCGAGCGGCGGCAGCTCGTCGGTGCCCAGCGACGTCGGTGCGGGGACCTCGTCGCCGGTCCGCTCGGCCAGCCAGGCCGTGAAGTCCGGCCACCAGGACCCCTTCTGCTTCTCCGCCAGCTCCAGCCACCGCTCGGCGTCGGCGGGGGTCTCGGGGGCGACCTGGAAGGAGGCCTTCGGGTTGGTCGGCGGGTTGACCAGCGAGGCGATGTGGCCGCTGGTGGAGAGGATGAACCGGCTGCGCCCACCGAGCAGCTGCGTCGTCCGGTAGCAGGACTGCCACGGGCAGATGTGGTCGGCGATGCCGGCGGTGACGTAGGCGTCGACCTCGACCTTGGACAGGTCCACCGGCGAGCCCAGCATCGTCGCGGCCCCCGGCTGGGCGAGCTTGTTGCCGAGGGCGACGTCGATGAAGTCCCGGTGCAGCGCCGCGCTCATGCGGGTGGTGTCGGAGTTCCAGTAGAGGATGTCGAAGGCCGGCGGCGGGTTGCCCTGCAGGTAGTTGTTGACCCAGTAGTTCCAGACCAGGTCGTTGGGCCGCATCCAGGCGAAGACCTCGGCCAGCGAGGCGCCGTCCAGGTAGCCCTTCTTCCGCGACTTCTCCGTCGCCTCCCGCGCCCCCTCCTCGTCCATGAGGGCGCCGATCGTGCCCGCCCGGGACCAGTCGAGGACGGCGACGGCGTAGCTGGAGGCGGCCACGCGGTGCTGGGCGCCGGTCGCGGCCAGGTGGGCCAGCACCATCGCCAGGATGATGCCGCCGGAGCAGAAGCCCTGCAGGGCCGTCCGGTCGCTGCCGGTGATCTTCTCGGCGGCCTCCATCGCGTCGAGGACGGCCTGGCCGTAGGTGTCCAGGCCCCAGTCGGCGTGCCGCTCGTCGGGGTTGCGCCACGACATCATGAAGACCTGCTGGCCCGAGGCGACGTAGTGCTCGACGATGCTGCGGTTCGGGGCGAGGTCGGTGATGTAGTACTTGTTGATCGTCGGCGGGACGATCACCAGTGGCACCTCGCGCACCGTCTCGGTGGTGGGCCGGTACTGGATGAGCTCGAACACCGGGGTGCGCAGCACCACCGCGCCGGGCGTGACCGCGAGGTCCTCGCCGACGGTGAACGCGTCCTCCTCCACCATCGTCGGTACGCGGGGCGGGGACAGCAGGTCGTTGACCATCCGGCGCAGCCCGCTCACCGCGCTGCGGCCGCCGGTGTCGATGACCGCCTTCCACAGCAGCGGGTTCAGCGGGGTGTTGCTGGGGGCGAGGGCGTCGACCACGTTGGTCAAGGTGAAGCGGAGGCGCTCGTCGTCCCGCCAGTCGAGGTCGGCGTCCTCCAGCAGGCCCATGGCGGTGCGGGCGGCGACGATGTGTGCCTGCATCGCCCGGCGCATGAGCCCGTTGCCCTGCCACGCCGGGTCGGCGAAGCGCTTGTCCTTGGGCGAGGGCGCGATGTCGGAGGTGCCGACGACGACCTTGCCGAGGTCCTTGGCCAGGCCGCCGGCGCGGCGGGCGACGGACCGCGGCTGCCCGGCCAGCGCCCGGCCGAGGCGCAGCGACGTGCGGGCTGGGGGGATCATCCGGCGCAGCGGACCGCGGGCGCTGTCGACCAGCACCATGTCCAGGCCGATCGCGGCTTCTCCGGGGTCCTGGTCCGGCCCGTCGGTGGTGCGGTCCTCGGGCGGTCGCGCGCTGGCGGCATCGGTCATGGCCGGCTCCTCGGCTCAGGGGCTGCAGTGTGACCGCAGCCACTCAACCACGCCAGGAGACTGCTCGCTCGTCAGACGGTCTCGGGGACCAGCGCGGTCCGCGGCGCGGTGTTGGGCGGGCGTCGCCACGACCGGTTGTGCCGCCAGAACAGGTAGGTGCCCAGCCCCAGCGGGATCGGCAGCACGTAGGTCAGCACCCGGTAGACCAGGACGGCGGCGGCCACCAGCGACCGGTCCCCGCCCGCCGCGGCCAGGCCGGCGATCAGCGCCACCTCGACCACGCCGAGCCCGCCGGGGGTGAACGGGATCGCGGTGAGCAGCCGGGCGAAGGCGAACACCGCCAGCGCCTCCACCACGGAGACTTGCGCGGCGTCGACCCCCACGGCGCGCAGGGCGATCAGCAGCACGAGGAACAGCGAGAGGTGGCTGAGCAGGGTCGCCGCGGTGAGCCAGTGCCAGCGGGCCCGCAGCAGCAGCGCCGTCCGGTCGCGGAACTTGGTCGTCGCGGCGTCCCATCCCTGCACGGGCGGGCGGCCGAAGGGCCGCAGCACCGCGGAGGCCACCCGCCCGGCGCCGGTGCCGATCCGGGCAGCACCCTCCCGGCTGCGCAGCAGCAGCCCCAGCAGGACGACGGCGACGACCAGGCCGGCCAGCCCGGCCGCCCCCGCCAGCACCCGGCCCGAGCTCGGCTGCCCGCCCAGCGCCAGCAGGCTGAGCGCGAGCACCGGCAGCGCCAGCTTGGCGAAGTTGTTCCACAGCCCCGACACCAGCAGCGACACCGACGTCCGGGAGCGGGAGAAGCCCCACGAGGAGTTCATCGCGTAGGTCAGGCCCATCGCGATCGCGCCGCCGGCGACCACGGTGTTGGCCACCGCGGTCGTCGAGAGGGTGGCGACCGTCGCCTGCCGCAGGGTCAGCCCGGGCATGCTCGCGACGACGACGAACTGGTAGGTGAGCAGGTTCCAGACGGTGGCCGCCGCCAGCAGCGCGATCTCGGCCCCGCTCATGTCGCGCACCGACGCCCACACCGCGGACATGCTGGTGAACTGCGGCAGGAACCAGGTCAGGACGGCGGCGGCCAGGGCCAGGGAGAGGACCGGCGCCAGCGCGCGTCGCCAGGGGGGCCGGCTCACGGCGGGTCCCCGGCCGCGGGCGGGTCCAGACCCAGCCGTCCGCCGGTCTCCGCCCGCACCTGGGCGTCGAGCTGGGCGCGGCGCAGGACGCCGATGGCCTGGGTGGCCAGCGCCAGCGGCTCGCCCCGGTTGTCGCCGGACAGGGTGAAGACCAGCGTCAGGCACCCGCCGGTGAACAGGTAGAAGCGTGAGCCGCGGTACTGCGGGGTGACGGCGGTGACCCGCTCCAGCCGCCGCATGCCGTCGCGGTCGCTGGGGATCTCCGTCGCGCCGTCGGTGTCGCACTCCGCGGTCAGCCGCACCTCGATGGCCCGCGCCCCGTCGCGGTCGGAGTCCAGCCAGAAGCTCGCCGCGCCGTCGCGGGCGTCCAGCCCGGCGAAGTGCCAGCCGAGCGGCAGGCCCTGGACGCAGGGCACCCGGGACGCCGTCGGCACGGCCTGGGCCATGAGCAGCACGCCGTTGGCCGCCTTGGCGTCGTCCCCGATCGAGCAGGCGGGAGCGGCGCCGAAGGAGCTGCTGACCGGGGCCACGCACCCGCCCAGCGACAGCGCGAGCGCGGCGGCCACCGCCGCCGCCGGCCGGGCCCGGCTCACAGCGGCGAGTCCAGCAGACCGACGGCGACCAGGGCGGCGAGCAGCAGCCCGACCAGGGCCAGCAGGGACAGCTCCGCCCGCCGCCAGGTCCACCGCTGCATCACCACCGGGGGCAGCCGGTAGGGCAGCAGCCGGAGGAAGTGGGCGTGCAGGTCCCGGCTGTCGGCACGCAGGCAGCGGCGCAGCTGGGTGGGCATGGTCAGCCCGCGGGTGGCGGCGAAGGCCTCGGCGATCTCCTCGTCGGAGAAGCGGACCCGGGCCCGGGCGTGCACCCGCTCGGCGTCGGTGCGCAGCGCCAGGACCAGCATCATGTTCGCGAGGTCCACCGCCTGCCGCCACGGGCTCGGCCGCACCTCGGCGAAGGCCGAGTCGATCAGGAAGAGCGTGCCCTCGCGCACCAGCACGTTGGCCGGCTTCACGTCGCGGTGCGCCACGCCGATGTCCCACATCCGCCGGACCACGGCCAGCCCCTGGTCGATGACCGCCTCGTCGACCTCGGCGTCCCCGATCTCCTGCGCGCCGAGCAGGAACTCCGTCACCAGCAGGTACTCGCGCTCGGGGGTGATCTCCACGATCCCCATCGGCTGCGGGACGGGCAGCCCGGCGTCGGTGAACAGCCGCAGCACGTAGTCCTCGTACTGGACCAGCCGGCGCACGCTGTGGAAGGGCTTCTCGTCCTCCAGCCCGCCGTAGAGCAGCGTGCGCACCAGCTTGAACCACCGGTCGGACCGGACGTGGGTGGCGGCGTAGAGCTTGCCGAACACGAAACTCTCGCCGTCCTCGGCCTTGACGGTGATCCGCAGCGGGGTGGATCCCCCGGAGCCCTCCAGGTGGAACGGCTGCACGTCGGTGGCCAGCAGGCCCAGCTGGTCCTGCAGGGCCCGGACGATCGCCTCGCCGCGCGCGCCGGTGACGTCGAGGTGCGCCGGGCGGCCGCGGCGGTACCGCACCGGGTGGACGTCGTTCGGCGTCATCAGGCGGAACGCGGCCAGCGGCGTGGCCACGCCGAGCACCACCCCGGCCACGATGCCGCTGGGATGGTCCTGCGCGAGGTACAGCCGGGAGGCGACGGTGACGGCGAGCAGGCCGACCACCACCCACTTGCCGATCGTGCGGTACCGGCCGGCCGGCACGAGCGCGTAGACGGTGCTCACCAGGAAGGCGGCGAGCACCGTCACCGGCAGCGAGGGCATCGCGTAGCCCGACCACGTGCCGAGCAGTTCGACCTCGAACGGCCGGGGACGCCGGAGCAGCAGCGTGGCCAGGGAGCCGAGGTCCACCACGACGAGGGCCACGCCGACCCAGGTGAACAGGTGGTGCCAGCGGCGGAACACCAGCAGCACGGCCAGGTTGGTCAGCCACAGCGCGTGCACCACCGGCGGGGTGGCGAGCACTCCGGCGGCCTCGACGACGTCGGTGAGCCCGGGGGAGCGCAGCGTCGCGATCGCCTGCAGGATCCGCGTGTCCACGAGGTCGACCAGCGGCACGCTGTCGGTGAGCAGCACGACCGACCACCCGACGAACACCGCGGCCGACAGGCCCAGCCACCAGCGGCCGGAGGCGTTGAGGTGGCGGGGCAGCGGCGGCGGCTCACCGGAGGGACGGCGGCGCCGCCGGACACGCTGGATCCCCGGCGGGCCGGGGCGCTGCACCGGGTCGGCCTCCGGGACGGCGCGGGGAGGCGACGCCATGCCGCCCGATGCTGCTCCCCGCCGGGCCCGAGGTCCATTGGGTTCGTCGCCGTCCGCCGCTAGCGTGGCCCCGCGTCAGCGGGAGGAGCCCCCGATGCGGTGTCGCCGAGCGGTCCCCGCGGTCGTCGTCCTCCTGCTCGCGCTGCTGACCGCGTGCGGGTCCGCGCCGAACACCCCGACGCCGGCGGCGGAGGAGACGGTCCGCTTCGCCTCCTACGACTTCACCGAGAACCAGATCCTCGCCGAGGTCTACGCCGAGGCGGTCCGCCGCGCCGGGCTGTCCGTGTCGGTGCAGCACGGCACCGGCACCCGCGAGGTGGTGCTGCCGGCGCTGGAGCAGG
Organism: Geodermatophilus sp. SYSU D00705; assembly: GCF_054050135.1. NCBI lineage: Bacteria > Bacillati > Actinomycetota > Actinomycetes > Geodermatophilales > Geodermatophilaceae > Geodermatophilus > Geodermatophilus sp. SYSU D00705. Next base: position 154,046 of record NZ_JBJGYT010000005.1, read on the forward strand.
GCGTGGTCGACGTCGTCGTCGACTACCTGGGCACCGCGCTGGAGTTCGTCGACCCGGGCGGCCCGGGGGTGCCGCGCGCGCCCGAGCACCTGCGGGCGGCGCTGGCCCGCGTCATGGGGCAGCGCGGGGCCACGGTGCTGGCCGCTGCCGACGCCGAGGACCAGAACGGCTTCGTCGTCCCGGCCGCCCTCGCCGAGGAGCACGGCCTCGCCCGGATCTCCGACCTGCTGCCGCTCGCCCCGGGGCTGGTGTTCGGCGGCCCGCCGGAGTGTCCGGAGCGGCGCTACTGCCTGCCGGGCCTGCGCGAGGTCTACGGCCTGGAGTTCGGCCAGGTGCGTCCCATGCCGAGCCGGTCGGCGACGGCGGAGGCGCTGCTGGCCGGGGCGATCGACGTCGGCATGCTGGAGACGACCGACGCGCGCCTGGCCGGCACCTCGCTGGTCCTGCTCGAGGACGACCGCGGCCTGCAGCCGCACGAGAACGTGGTGCCGATCGTGCGGACCGCGGTGGTCGACCGTGTCGGGGAGGACCTGACGACGGCGCTGGACGCCGTGAGCGCCCGGCTGGACCGCGCCGACCTGGTGCGGCTCAACCGGCTGGTCGTCCTCGACGGGAAGACCCCCGCCGAGGCCGCCGCCCTGTGGTGGGCCGGCCGCTGAGCGTGCATGCCGCCGGGCCGGTGGGGGCAGGTAGAGGCGTCACCGACCCCGCACGATCCCGGAGGAACCAGCCGTGGCCAGATCGATTGCCGACCAGACGGTGGAGGAGCTCGGCGGCCCGGGCAGCGTCCTGACCCGCCAGCGCCGCGACCACGTCGAGCTCGACCGGCTGCTGCAGGAGCTGGAGGGCACCACCGGCCGGGCGCAGGAGGAGGTGCTCACCCGTGTCGACCGCCTGGTGTTCGCCCACGCGTTCGCCGAGGAGACCGTGCTGTGGCCGGTCCTGCGCCGGGTGCTCCCCGACGGCGACGCGCTCACCCTGCGGGTGGAGGAGGAGCACCAGGAGGTCAACGAGCTGGTGACCGAGCTGGAGACGATGGGCCACGACGACCCCCGCCGCGCCGTGACGGTGGCCCGGCTGGTGGCGGTGCTCCGCGAGGACGTCCGTGACGAGGAGGACCTCCTGCTGCCCCGCCTCCAGGAGAAGCTCGACCCCCACCAGCTGCGGCGGCTGGGCAGGCAGTGGGAGTTCACCCGGCGCATCTCGCCGACCCGCGCGCACCCCACGGTCTCCCGCAGGCCGCCGGGCAACGCGCTGTCGGCCCTGCCGCTGTCGGTGCTCGACCGCAGCCGGGACGTCGTCGACGCCGTCGTGCGCCGGGTGCCGGAGCGGTTCGCGCCGGCCGGGGAGGCGGTCAGCCGCGGGCTGGCCGGGCTCGCCGGCCTGGTGGAGCGGGTGCCCATGGCCCGCAGCGGGGACCGCCCGCCGACGTCCCGCTGAACACACGGCAGTGGCCCCCTCCCGCGACGGGAGGGGGCCACAGCCGTGTGTCGGTACCCGCCCTCAGTTGGTCTGGCGGGGCTTCGGCTCGGCGCGGGCGTCGAGCTGGATCTCCTTGTGCGCCTCGGGCACGCCGCTCTTGAGCTCCTTGGTCCGCTCGATCTCGGCGTCGAGCTCGATGCCGAACAGCAGCGCCACGTTGGTCAGCCAGAACCAGATGAGGAAGACGATGACACCGGCCAGCGCCCCGTAGGTCTTGTTGTAGCTGCCGAAGTTGGCGACGTAGAAGGCGAACAGCGCGGAGGCGACGGCCCAGACGACGATCGCCACGACGGCGCCGGGGCTGACGAACTTGAACCCGCGCAGCCGCACGTTGGGCGTCGAGTAGTAGAGGACGGCGATCATCAGCGCGAGCAGGACGACGATCACCGGCCACTTGACGACGTTCCAGATGGTCAGCCCCGTCTCGCCCACGCCGATGGCCTGGGCGATCGCGTCGACGACCGGGCCGCTGAGCACGAGCAGCGCCACGATCACCGCGGCGAACAGGATGCCGATCAGCGTGACCAGCAGCTGCAGCGGCTTGAGCTTCCAGACCTTGCGGCCCTCGGGGGTCTCGTAGACCACGTTCGCCGCGCGGGTGAACGCGCCGACGTAGCCGGAGGCGGACCACACGGCGCCGGCCAGACCCAGGATCAGGCCGAACCCGGCCGCGCCGGTGTTGCCGGCGATCTGCTGGATGACCGGGTTGAGCGTGCTGGCCGCCTGCTGGGGCACGACCGCGGTCAGGGCGGTGGTCAGCTGCTCCGGGTTGGTCAGCAGGCCCACGATCGACAGCAGGGCGATCAGCGCGGGGAACAGCGCCAGGACGCCGTAGTAGGTCAGCGCCGCCGCCCAGTCGGTGAGGTTGTCCTCGCTGAACTCCTTGAGAGTGCGCTTCAGCGTGCCGACGGTGGTGGGCTTCGTGTCGGCGCCGTGGGGCTTGCTGTCGAAGCGGGTGTCGTTGACCTTGGGGTCGTCGGGCGCGGGATCACCGGCGACGTTGCCGGAGAACCGGGTGTCCTTCGCGGCGGTCTCGCCGCGGGATCCGGTGGAGCGGGCCATGGGTTCGTCCTCCGGTGGAGTGGTTGCTCGTCAGCGCTCCCGGTTCCCCGGACGGTCCCGTTCCATGCCCGCCCGCGGTGTGTCGCGACCACCCTGTGACCTGCTCGGCGGCCGTGTGCGGCGTCCCTCGATGGGGGTGGGTCCGCGCCGGAGTGTCAGCAAGACCTCACGCCGTGACGATTGAGACGGCGGTCGACGGGGGAAGGAAGAGCCCGACGACGTGCTGCGGGGCCCGCCCCGCGGCAGAGCCGAGAGAACACATGGGGGATGTACAGATGGTGCTGTGGCCGGCCGTGACCCTGATCGGGTTCCTGGTCCTGACCGCACTCGTGATCGTCATGGGCACCTCGTCCACGGCGCGGTACGAGCGGGAGCAGCGCGCCGCCGGCGCGCGCTCCACCAGCCGTGCCGCGGCGGCCGAGCCGGTGGGTGCCGCCCGCGCCGCCTGAGGGAGGACCTCCCTCCCCCCACGCCTCGCAGGCTCGGCGTGGGCCCCTGGAGGGCGGCCGTTCCAGCACGTCACATGGTGACCCGCGCGCCCCGCGCTCCGTTCCGGAGTCGCGGGGCGCGGGCGCGTCAGAGCCAGGCCTCCGGGGTGTCGAGGACGGTGCGGTCCAGCGACTCCAGGAGGTCGAGCTGGACGGCGACCTTCGGCAGCTCGTACCGGTGGAACCAGCGCGCCGCCGCCCGCTTGCCCTGGTGGAAGTCGCTGGTCTCCTCCCGGGTGGCCAGCGCCTGTTCCAGCCACAGCCACGCCACGACGACGTGGCCCGCCGCCTCGAGGTAGACGGTGGCGTTGGCCAGGGTCACCGCCGGGTCCCCCGCGCCCCACAGCGTCGCGGTCACCGAACCCAGCCGGGCCACGGCGGCATCGAGGTCCGAGGCGAACCCCGCCCACTCCGTGCCGGCCGCGCGGGCCGTCGTCGCCCCGATCGTCTCCCCGAGCAGCGCGAGCCCCGCGCCCCCCTGCATCACGACCTTGCGGCCGAGCAGGTCCAGCCCCTGGATCCCGGCCGTGCCCTCGTGGATGGGGTTGAGCCGGTTGTCGCGGTAGAACTGCTCGACCGGGTAGTCGCGGGTGTAGCCGTAGCCGCCGTGCACCTGGATGGCGAGGTCGTCGGCGACCGGTCCCCACTGCGACGGCCACGACTTCGCGATCGGCGTCAGCACCTCCAGCAGCAGGTGCGCCCGCGCGCGGTCCTCCGGCGTCGCGCCGGTCTGCTCCTCGTCGACCAGCCGCGCGCAGTACAGCGCCAGCGCCAGGCCTCCCTCCGCGTAGGACTTCGCGGCCAGCAGCATCCGGCGGACGTCGGTGTGCGCCACGATCGGCACCGGCGGGGCCATGCCGCCTCCCGGCCCGCCCCGGTCGGTCGGCGGGCGGCCCTGGGTGCGGGTGCGGGCGTAGGCGAGGGCGTGCAGGTAGCCGGTGTAGCCGAGCGCCGCCGCGCCCGCCCCGACGCCGACCCGCGCCTCGTTCATCATGTGGAACATGTAGGTCAGGCCCCGGTGCTCCTCGCCGACGAGGTACCCCACCGCGCCGGCCCGCCCGCCCGGGGTGTGCACGCCTTCCCCGAAGTTGAGCAGCGTGTTCGTCGTCCCCCGGTAGCCCATCTTGTGGTTGAGCCCGGCGAGGACGACGTCGTTGCGCTCGCCCAGTGAGCCGTCGTCGGCCACCAGGTGCTTGGGCACGACGAACAGCGAGATGCCCTTCACGCCGCGTGGGCCGCCGGGCACCTTGGCCAGCACCAGGTGGACGATGTTCTCGCTCAGCTCGTGGTCGCCGGCGGAGATCCACATCTTGTTGCCGGTCAGCCGGTACGTGCCGTCGTCCTGCCGCTCGGCGCGGGTGGTGATGTCGGCCAGGGACGAGCCGGCCTGCGGCTCCGACAGCGCCATCGTGCCGAACCAGCGGCCCTCGAGCATCGGCCGCACGTAGGTGTCGAGCTGCTCGCGGCTGCCGTGCGCGACCAGCAGCCGGGCGTTGGCCATGGTGAGGAACGGATAGGCCGAGGTGCCGACGTTGGCCGCCTGGAACCACGCCATGGCGGCCTGGGAGACGGTGTGCGGCAGCTGCATGCCGCCGAGCTCCTCGTCGAACGTGCCGGCGACCAGCCCGGCGTCGGCGAACACCCGCAGCGCCCGGCCGACCTCGGGCACCATCTCGACCCTGCCGTCGACCATGCGCGGCTCGTGCTCGTCGGCGGCGCGGTTGTGCGGGGCGAAGTGCTCGGTGGCGATCTGCTCGGCCAGGTCCAGCACCGCGTCGAAGGTCTCCCGCGAGTGGTCGGCGTGGCGGGGACGCTTCACCAGCTCCTCGACGCCCAGCCACTCGTGGAGGAGGAACTCCAGGTCGCGGCGGGACAGGATCAGCGACGGGCGCACGGGTGCCTCCAGGAGCGGGGAGCGGGAGCCGCCGCCACAGTAGGCCGCGGGCCGGGGCGGTCGTTTCGCATCGCCGGTCGTGCGGCCGGGGAATCCAGGTCGTATCGTCCCGAGCGCGGGGGTCGTCGCCCGCCGGACCGTGCGGGGAGCGCCGATGGCGAGCTCGGAGGGCTCGCCCCGGCAGCGCGGGACCTCGTGGCGGCGGCGGGCGGTCGAGGCGCTGGCGTCGATCGGTGAGGCGGTCTACTTCCTGGACCCCCAGGACCGTTTCACCTGGCTCAACGCCGCGGCCGAGCGACTGCTGGAGAGATCGGCCGGCGATCTGGTCGGCCGCACGGTCTGGGAGGCGTTCCCTGAAGCGCTCACGTCCCCTCTGCGGGACGCCTACCGCGACGCCCGCGGGCAGCGGCAGCCCCAGTTGGTGGAGTTCTTCTACGGTCCGCTGGACCGGTGGTTCCAGGTCCGGGCCTACCCGACCGGCGATGACGTGGTGGTCTTCTTCCGCGACGTGCACGAGCGACGCACGCTCGACGAGGAGCGGGCGGCGGAGTCCTCGCTCATCCGCGCGGTGCTCAACGCGCTGCCCGCCCGGACCGCGATCCTCGACGCCGACGGCACGATCCTGACGACCAACGCGGCGTGGGCTGCCGGCGCCGCGGTCGACGGCCGCCCGTTCGCCAGCGGCGGTGCGAACTACCTCGAGGCCTGCCGCGCCGCGGCGGCCGCCGGCGTCCGGGACGCCCGCACCGCCGTCGAGGGCCTGGAGGCGGTGTTCGAGGGGCGGGCGCCGTCGTTCTCCCTCGACTACGCCTGGCCGGTGGCCGCCGGGCGGGGCGGCGAACCCCGCTGGTGGCACATGCAGGCCTTCCCGGTGGACGACGGGCCGCGCGTCGTCGTCACGCACAGCGACATCACCGACCGGGTGACCGCCGAGCAGCGCGCAGCCTGGCAGGCCCGCCACGACCACCTCACCGCCCTGCCCAACCGGGCGGCGCTGCACGAGGTCATCACCGACGCGCTGGCCGAGGACGACAGCGGGCGGGTCACCGTCCTGTACATGGACGTCGACGGCTTCAAGCACGTCAACGACTCACTCGGACACTCCGCGGGGGACCTGCTGCTGCGCGAGCTGGCCTCCCGCCTCGCGCACCGCACGCGCCCGACCGACGTCGTCGGCCGGCTGGGGGGCGACGAGTTCGTCGTGGTCGCCCGCGACTGCGACGCCGCCGGCGGGGAGGCCCTGGCCCGGCGGTTCCACGGCGTCTTCGACGAGCCCTTCGAACTCGCCGGCACCCGGCTGCCGCTGACCGTCAGCATCGGCATCGCCGCATCCGACGCCGCGCATGCCGGCCCGGAGGACCTCCTCCGGGACGCCGACGCCGCGATGTACGCCGCCAAGGCCGGCGGTCCGCACCGGTACGTGGTCTTCACCCCGGCCCTGCGCAGCGAGCTCGAGGACCGCTGGCAGATCGCCAGCCGGCTGCGGGACGCCGCCGCGAACGGCGAGTTCGAGGTGCACTGGCAGCCGGTGGTGCACCTGGCCAGCGGGGAGGTCACCGGCTGCGAGGCGCTCCTGAGGTGGGACCACCCCCGGCGCGGGCCGGTCTCGCCGGCGCAGTTCATCCCGGTCGCGGAGGAAAACGGGCTGATCGTGCCGGTCACCCGGTGGCTGCTGCAGGTTGTCGGCGCCCAGGCCGGCGCCTGGTCGCGGGAGGGGCTGGACCTGACGGTCGCGGTCAACATCAGTGCCGTCCACCTGGCGTCCGGGACGCTGGTCGAAGACGTGCTGGGCGCGCTCGCCGACAGCGGCCTCGACCCGGGTCGGCTGGTCGTCGAGCTGACCGAGACGAGTCTCGCCGGGGATCCGGAGCAGGCGGCCGCACAGTTCGCGGTCCTGCGCGAGCACGAGGTTCGCATCGCGATCGACGACTTCGGGACCGGCTACAGCTCGCTGTCGGCCCTGGCCACGCTGCCGGTCGACGTGCTCAAGGTCGACCGCACCCTCGTCTCGGGCCCACCGGGGGACCGCGCCACGGCTCCCGTGGCGATCCTCGGCGCGGTGTCCGCGCTGGGCTCAGCGCTGGGGCTGCAGGTCCTGGCGGAGGGCGTCGAGACCGCCGAGCAGGTGGCCCGCGCCCGGCGGGTGGGCTGCACGTACGCCCAGGGCTTCGCCCTGTCCCCGCCGCTGCCGGCCGAGCGGCTGGGCGCCCTGTTGGCCGACGGGCTGCGGCGCACCGGGCGGCAGGTGCTGCCCCCACCGGACCAGGCCCCCTGACGCGAGGCGGCCGCCCGGCGCGATCCAGCCGCCGAACGCGACGAGGCCCCTCCCCGCGGGTGCGGGGAGGGCCTCGGTCGAGCGGACGCGGTCAGCCGCGGTGGCGGCCGCCGGTGGTGCCGGCGTTCCCCGGGCGGCCGGCCGGCGGCGCGGTGGACGTCGGAGCCGCGGCGCCGACCGCCTGAACGGCCTGCTCGAGCTCGTCGTCGGCGACCGGGTCGCCCGCGGTCTGCTCGGCGGCCTGCCGGGCCTGGATGCCGGACTTGTTCGACAGCGCCAGCTGCGGCAGGAACAGGAACACGAAGAACCCGAGAGCCACGACGCAGGCGGCGATCAGGAACACCAGGTCGATGGTGTTCGAGAAGCCGGTCTTGAACGGCAGCGCGAGGTGGGACGGCAGCTCCTGGATGAAGGAGGTGTCCGACAGGTCCCCGCCGCCCTGGAGCTGGCCGCTCTGCAGCGCCTGGGCCACCCGCGGGTCGGTCGAGGCGGCCAGGGCGTCGCTGATCTCCGTGGGCAGCCGGGTGAACAGCACCGACAGGAACGCGGCGGTGCCGATCGTGCCGCCCATCTGGCGGAAGAACGTGACCGACGAGGTGGCCACGCCCATCTCCCGCGGCGAGACGGCGTTCTGCACGGCCAGGATGACCGGCTGGAAGTTGAACCCGAGGCCCAGGCCCATGAGGACCATCAAGGGCACCAGCGCCCACACCGAGGTGTCGGCGTCCACGACGAACGACATGGCCACCAGGGCGACGGTCATCAGGGCGATGCCGACCAGCGGGAAGACCTTGTACTTGCCGGTCTTGCCGATCGCGATGCCGGAGCTCATCGCGCCGACCATGATCCCGGCGACCAGCGGGATCATCTGCAGGCCGGCGACCGTCGCGCTGGAGCCGTGCACGATCTGCAGGTACTGCGGGAGCAGCAGCAGCCCGCCGAACATGCCGGCGCCCATCACGATGCTGCCGATGCCGCTGACGGTGAAGCTGCGGTTGCGGAACAGCCGCAGGGGGAGCAGCGCCTCGTCGCCGTAGGCCCGCTCGGCCAGGACGAACAGCAGGAAGCCGACGGCCCCGATCACGTAGCAGACGAGCGACCGGCCGGAGTCCCAGCCCCAGAGGCGGCCCTGCTCGGCCACGATCAGCAGCGGGACGAGGAAGGTGATCAGCGCGAGCGCACCCGGCCAGTCGATGCGGTGGTCGCGGCGCTCGTGCGGCAGGTGCAGGACGCGGTAGACCGCGGCGAAGGCGAGCAGGCCCAGCGGCACGTTGATGAAGAAGATCCAGCGCCAGCCGGTGAGGCCCAGCAGCGAGGTCTGGCCGGCGAAGAAGCCCCCGATGACCGGGCCGAGCACGCTGGAGGTGCCGAAGACGGCCATGAAGTAGCCCTGGTACCGGGAGCGCTCCCGGGGCGGCACGATGTCGCCGATGATCGCCAGCGCCAGCGACATCAGGCCGCCGGCGCCGACGCCCTGCAGGGCCCGGAACGCGGCCAGCTCGTACATCGAGCTCGCGATGCCGCACAGCACCGAGCCCACGACGAAGACCGCGATGGCGAACAGGTAGAACGGCCGCCGTCCGTAGATGTCGGAGAGCTTCCCGTACAGCGGCGTGGCGATCGTCGAGGTGATGAGGAAGGCCGTGGTGGCCCACGCCTGCAGGTCGTAACCCTGCAGGTCGTCGGCGATGGTGCGGATGGCGGTGGAGACGACGGTCTGGTCGAGGGCGGCCAGGAACATGGCGACCATCAGCCCGACCAGGATCGTGACGATCTGCCGGTGGCTGAAGACGCCGTCGGAGTCCGGGGCGGCGGAGGCCGCGCGGGCGCTGCTCCGCCCGGACGCGCCGGCTCGGGTGCTGTGGGTCATGACTTCTCTCTCGGGGACGGCGCGGTCGGGGACTCGGCGGGCAGGGACGAGGCGACGTCGTCCAGCAGGCGGCCGAAGAGCGTGGTGAACGTGGTGAGGTCGGCGGCGGACCAGTCGGCGGTGATGCGGGCGAGGACGGCCTCGCGCTCGCTGCGCATCTGCTCCAGCGCGGCCTGCCCGGCGTCGGTGACGACCAGCCGGCTGGCCCGGCCGTCGGTCTCGTCGGCGACCCGCCGCACCAGGCCCTGCTCGATGAGGGTGGCCACGTGCCGGCTGACGGTCGACGGGTCGGCGTGCACGAGGTCGGCGAGCGCGCCTTGGCGCAGCGGGCCGATCCGGACGAGCGGGAACAGGAGCACGAGCGCGGCGCGGTCGCGACCCTCGCCGGCCTGCGCGCTCTTCAGCGCGTGGACCAGGCGCATGAACCGCGGCAGCTGCTCGCCGAGGGTGCGGACCCCGGCCGCGCGGTCGGCGGCCGCGGTGGGCTCGGTGGAGGTGGGGGGCACGGGGATCTCCGGGGCAGGACGACGGAACACATGCACGCTACAACCGGTTGTTCGAGGCAAGCAAACAGTTGCGCCGTGCACGTAAGTGAGACGGGCCACGTCCGAGGGCCGCGGTGCGGTGGGATCCTGGACGGGAACCCGCCGACCGGCGCGCCACCCGCGCGGTCGTCCGTCTGCGCCCGACCGTCGCGCCGGGTCGCGATGCACCCCATCCCGAGGAGGACCCGTGGCCACCCCGCCCGACGACCTGCGGACGCGGCTGGCCGGCCTCACCCTCGAGGACGAGCACCGCCTGGGCCGGCGGCTCGACGGCACCCGGCGCACCCGGGACGCCGGCGCCCGCGCCCGCCAGCGGGCGGCCATCGCCGCCGACGTCGCCGCCGCCGAGGAGCGGATCGCCCGCCGCCGGGCCGCCGTCCCGCCGGTGGGCTACCCCGCCGAGCTGCCGGTCAGCGCCCGCCGCGACGACATCGCCGCGGCGCTGCGGGACTCGCAGGTGGTCGTCGTCGCGGGTGAGACCGGGTCGGGCAAGACCACGCAGCTGCCCAAGATCGCCCTCGAGCTGGGCCGCGGCGTCCGCGGGCGGATCGGCCACACCCAGCCCCGCCGGATCGCCGCGCGCACCGTCGCCGAGCGGATCGCCGAGGAGCTGGACCGCCCGCTGGGCGACGTCGTCGGCTGGAAGGTGCGCTTCACCGACCAGGTCGGCGACACGACGCTGGTCAAGGTCATGACCGACGGCGTCCTGCTCGCCGAGATCGGCCGCGACCGGCTGCTGCGCCAGTACGACACGCTGATCATCGACGAGGCGCACGAGCGCAGCCTCAACATCGACTTCCTGCTCGGCTACCTCGCCCGGCTGCTGCCGCAGCGGCCCGACCTCAAGCTCGTCATCACCTCCGCGACCATCGACGTCGAGCGGATCGCGAAGCACTTCGGTGCGGACGGCGCCGAGGTGCCGGTGGTCGAGGTGAGCGGGCGCACCTACCCGGTGGAGGTCCGCTACCGGCCGGTGGTCGACCCCGACGCCCCCGAGGGGGACCCCGCCGCCGACCCCGACCGCGACCAGGTCAGCGCGATCGCCGACGCCGTCGACGAGCTGGTGGCCGAGGGGCCGGGCGACGTGCTGGTGTTCCTCGCCGGCGAGCGCGAGATCCGCGACACCGCCGACGTCCTCACCGAGCGCTTCCCGGCCGCCGAGGTCGTGCCCCTCTACTCGCGCCTGTCGGCCGCCGACCAGCACCGGGTCTTCGCGCCGCACACCGGCCGGCGGATCGTGCTGGCCACCAACGTCGCCGAGACCTCGCTGACGGTGCCCGGCATCCGCTACGTCGTCGACACCGGCGTGGCGCGCATCTCGCGGTACAGCTCGCGGCTGAAGGTGCAGCGACTGCCGATCGAGCCGATCAGCCAGGCCTCGGCGCGGCAGCGGTCGGGGCGCTGCGGACGCACCTCCGAGGGCATCGCCATCCGGCTCTACACGGAGGAGGACTTCGAGAGCCGGCCGGAGTACACCGACCCGGAGATCCTGCGCACCAGCCTCGCCTCCGTGCTCCTGCAGATGGCCGCCATGGAGCTCGGGGACGTCGCCGACTTCCCGTTCATCGACCCGCCGGACCGCCGCGCGGTCGCCGACGGCCTGGCACTGCTCGAGGAGCTCGGCGCCCTCGACGAGCGCGGGAAGCTCACCCCGACCGGGCGCGCCCTGGCCGCGCTGCCGCTGGACCCGCGGATGGCGCGCATGGTGGTCGAGGCCGACCGGCGCGGCGTGCTCGAGGAGGTCCTCGTCATCGCCGCCGGCCTGACCATCCAGGACCCCCGCGAGCGGCCCACCGAGCACCAGCAGGCCGCCGACCAGATGCACGCGCGGTTCGCCGACGAGAACTCCGACTTCCTGGCGCTGCTCAACCTGTGGCGGTACCTCGGCGAGCAGCAGGAGGCGCTGTCGGGCAGCCAGTTCCGGCGCACGATCAAGCGTGAGTTCCTGCACTACCTGCGCATCCGCGAGTGGCAGGACCTCTACGGCCAGCTGCGCAGCACGGCCCGCCGCCTCGGCATGTCCGTCGGCGAGCTCGCGCCCGAACCAGACGAGCGCGGCATCTCCACCGCGCTGCTGTCCGGCCTGCTCTCGCACGTCGGGGTCCAGGTGGAGGACGCCAGACGCAAGGACGGCGACCGGCGGCGCGGGGGCCGGGAGTACCTCGGCGCCCGCAACGCCCGGTTCGTGATCGCGCCCGGCACGCCGCTGGCGAAGAAGCCGCCGCGCTGGGTGGTCGCCGCCGAGCTGGTCGAGACCAGCCGGCTGTTCGCCCGCACCGTCGCCCGCATCGACCCCGAGGTCGTCGAGCGGCTGGCCGACCACCTGGTGAAGCGGCAGTACTCCGAGCCGCGCTGGGACGCCAAGCGTGGCTCGGTGGTCGCCACCGAGCGGGTGACCCTCTACGGCATCCCGCTGGTCGTCGGCCGGCGCGTGCAGTACGGGTCGATCGACCCGGTGGTCTCCCGCGAGCTGTTCATCCGGCACGCGCTGGTGCAGGGCGAGTGGACGACGCACCACCGGTTCTGGCCGGAGAACCAGAAGGCCATGAAGCGGGTCGCCGAGCTGGAGGAGCGGGCGCGGCGCCGCGACATCCGGGTGGACGACGAGACGCTGTTCGAGCTCTACGACGCCCGCATCCCCGCCGACGTCGTCTCCACCCGGCACTTCGACAAGTGGTGGAAGACCGCCCGGCGGGAGACCCCCGACCTGCTCACCTTCACCCCGGAGATGCTCACCAACGCCGCGGCGGCCGGGCAGGTGCGGGCCGAGGACTTCCCCGACGAGGTGCCGCTGTCGCAGGGCCTGACCCTGCCCCTGTCCTACGCGTTCGCGCCGGGCACCCCGCAGGACGGCGTCACCGTCGACGTCCCCCTGGCCGTGCTCGACGCCGTCGCCGAGCGGACGTCGGGGGAGTCGCTGGCCTTCACCGTCCCGGGGCTGCGGGAGGAGCTGGTCACCGCGCTGCTGCGGACCCTGCCCAAGCAGTTCCGCCGCGCCCTGGTGCCCATCCCCGACCGGGTGCGGGAGGTGCTGCCGCACATCGCCCCGACCGAGCCGCTGCTGCCGGCGCTGGAGCGCGAGCTGCGCCGGTCGGCGGCGATCACCGTGCCGCCGGACGCCTGGGCGCCCGACCAGGTGCCCGACCACCTGCGGGCCACGTTCCGCGTCGTCGACGACCGGCACCGGCCCCTGGCCACCGGCAAGGACCTGCAGGCACTGCGCCGCGAGGTGGCGCCGCAGAGCCGGGCGAGCCTGGCCGCGGCGGCGTCGGACGTCGAGCGCACCGGGCTGACCTCGTGGTCGTTCGGCACCCTGCCCCGCACCGTCGAGGTCCGCCGCGGCGGGCACGTGGTCACCGCTTTCCCGGCGCTGGTCGACGAGGGCGCCACGGTGGGCGTCCGGGTGGTCGCCACCGAGGTGGAGGCGACGCGGCTGACCTGGCGCGGCGCACGGCGGCTGCTGGTGCTGGTCGCGGGTTCCCCGGCACGGCAGGTGGTGAAGTCGCTGTCCCCGCGCACGCGGCTGGCGCTGCAGTTCAACCCGGACGGCGAGATCCCCGCGCTGGTCGACGACTGCGTGGACGCGGCCGCCGACGAGCTCGTCGCGGCCGCCGGCGGCCCGCCGCGGGACGAGGCCGCCTTCGCCGCCCTGGTCGAGACCGCCCGGGCCCAGCTGCTGCCCCTGACCACCGACACGGTCGGCAAGGTCGAGGCGGTGCTCACCCAGGCCCGCGAGGTCGCGGTGGCGATCGGCGCGGCCCCCGGACGGCGGGTGCCCGAGGCGGCGATCGCCGACCTGCGCCGGCAGATGGGTGGGCTGCTGCACCGCGGCTTCGTCGCCGCGACCGGCCGCCGCCGGCTGCCCGACGTCGTCCGCTACCTGCGGGGGATGGCGTACCGGCTGGAGAAGCTGCCGGCCAACGCCGTCCGCGACGAGCTGTGGACGGCGCAGGTCGCCGCGGTCACCGCGGAGTACGAGCAGCTGCGCACGCAGGTGCCGGCCACCGGGGCGCCGGACGACCCGGTGACGCGGGTGCGTTGGATGGTCGAGGAGCTCCGGGTCGGTCTGTTCGCGCAGACCATCGGGACGCCGCGGGCGATCTCCGAGCAGCGGGTCTACAAGGCGATCGACGCGCTGACCGCGTGAAGACGTCCGTCCCCGTCCCGCGTTGATCACGGGGTCGGTGCGGCCCTGGCCGCACCAACCCCGTGATCGACGGGCGGAGGACTAGTCCTGCCCGCCGGTCGCCCCTTCGGCGTCCCGCGGCGTCAGGTCTGGGCGGCGGCGCGGTCGCGCAGCAGGGCGGAGATGCGCTGCCGGGTGACGCCGAAGAGGGCGGCGATCCGGTTGATGCTGACCTGCTCGGACTGCAGCGCGTGCGCCTGCTCCCGCCGCCAGGCGCCGCCGGCGGTGGCCAGGGACGCCATCACGCTGCTGAGCTGCTCCACCACGAGGGGCCGCCGCTCGGTGGTGACGATGTCCAGCCACGCCCGGCCGGAGCGTCGTTCCTCGAGCAGTCGACCGGCCCGCTCACGGGCGTCGGTCAGCTCGGTGAGGCAGGTGTCCAGCACGGTGAGCAGGTCGGCCAGCGCGTCGGCGGCGACGTCGGGTGTCTCCGCGGTCTCCTGCTCGACGTCCACGACGCCTCCCCCCACCGCCGCAACGGCGATGAATCGACAACAACCGGATTGCACACTACGGGACCGGAACGCGGGTTGCACGCAAGTCCCGTGACGCCGACGCCGACGGCGGGCAGGGTTTGTCCTCGGTGCCTGGCGGGGAGCCCCCAGGGCACCGACCGAGCCAGGAGGAGATGCGATGAGCGAGCCGACCGGCCGCACCGAGAGCGCCGGCGAGGGCCTGTCCGACGAGGAGATGGTCCGCACCGTCGCCGAGCAGACCGACAGCGCCTCCGAGCACGCCGACGTGGCGGGCAAGGACTGGGACGGCGACCCGTCCTCGGCGCCGGACCCCAACAGCTGAGCGGACGGCGGGGGTGAGCTCCCCCGCCGGGCCCCGGGTGCGGCGGGCGCGTCCGTCCGCCGTGCCCGGACCGGCCCGGACGGTCGCCCGCTGGGCCGTGCGGCACGGGATGCCCGCGGCCTACCTGACCCGTGCCGTCCGCCGGGGTGACCTCCTGGCCCGGCTGCTGCGCGACCCCGCGCTGCGGGCCGAGCCGTACGCGCTCTACGAGCAGCTGCGCGCCCGCGGCCCGTGGGTGCCCAGCGCGCTCGGGCCGGTGACCACCTCGCACGCCGCGGCGTCGGTGCTGCTCCGCTCGGACCGCTTCGGCGTCGGGTTCGACTGGGCGGCCACGCCCCGCACGGTGCGCTGGGCCCTCGCCTTCGGCGACGACCCGGCCGCCACCGGCGTCGCCGAGCCCCCCTCGATGCTGGTGGTCGACCCGCCCGACCACACCCGCTACCGCCGGCTGGTGAGCCGCTCGTTCACCCCGCGCGCGACGGCGGACGCCGAGCCCCTGGTGCGGCGGATCGCCGACGACCTGCTCGACCGCCTGGAGGGCCCGGCCGCCCGCGGCGAGACCGTCGACCTGGTCGCCGCCTACGCCGCCCCGCTGCCCGTGCTGGTCATCTGCGACCTGCTCGGGGTGCCCCCCGACCGGCAGGCGGACTTCCTGCACTGGGGCGCGGGCGCGGCGGCCACCCTCGACCCCGGCCTGCCGTTCCGCCGCTTCGTCGCCGCCGACCGGTCCCTGCGGGACCTGCACGCGTTCCTGGCCGGGCACTTCGCGCGGCTGCGTCGCGAGCCGGGCGACGACCTCGTCAGCCGGCTCGTCGCGGCCGCGGACGAGGGCGCGCTCACCGACCGCGAGCTGCACGCCACCGTGATGCTGCTGCTCGGCGCCGGCTTCGAGACGACGGTCAACCTGCTGGGCAACGCCGTCGTCCTCCTCGACGCCCACCGGGAGCAGTGGGACGCCCTGCGCGCCGACCCGTCGTGCTGGCCGGACGCGGTGGAGGAGGTGCTCCGCCACGACAGCCCCGTGCAGATCACCGGCCGGATGGTCCGCGAGGACACCACGGTCGCCGGTACGGACCTGCGGGCGGGCACCCGGGTCGTCGTCCTGCTGGGGGCGGCCAACCGCGACCCGGAGGTGTTCACCGACCCCGGCCGGTTCGACGTGACCCGGCCCGACGCCCGCGAGCACCTCGCCTTCTCCGCCGGCATCCACTACTGCGTCGGCGCGGGCCTGGCGCGGCTGGAGGATGCCGTCGCGCTGCAGGCCCTCACCGAGCGCTTCCCCCGCCTCCGGGTGGCCGGTCGCCCCGTCCGCCGGGACCTGCAGACCCTGCGCGGCTTCGAGCACCTGCCGGTGACGCTGCGCTGACCTCGGGCGGCCGCTCCTCCACCCCGGTGGCTGGACCCGGCCCGTGGCGCTGCTGCTCGTCGTGCTCGCGCCGATGACCTGGGCCGGCTGGGGTGCGGCCCGGGACGTCGCCCTCCGGCCGTCGCCGAGCCCGGCCCGGTCTCCGCCCTCGGGTCGCCCAGCACGGCGCGACGCCGACCACGGCGGGCCGCTGGTCGAGGGCCACGGCGACGACCGCGGCCACGAGGAGCAGCGTGGCTCCGCGGGACCGCGCCGTCCTCCCGGCGTCCATCCTGGTCAGCTCACCACAGCGGGGACGCCGCGCGGAGCGGCGCCGGTCATTCCGCAGGACGGGAGGGGGTTGGCGCGACGGGGTCCGGGCGGCGATAGTGACCGCGGTCTCTCGCCCGACGGAAAGTGAGCGCATGAGCATCCTCGGTACCCGCGTGGTCCGCACGGAGGACCCGCTGTTCCTCACGCGTGGTGCGACCTACACCGACGACCTGGTCGACGACCGGCTCACCGGTGCGCTGCACGCAACCTTCGTCCGCTCGCAGGTCGCCCACGGCCGCGTGCTCTCGGTCGACGCCTCTGCCGCCCGCGAGGCGCCCGGGGTCGTCGCCGTGTACACGGCCGAGGACTGCGCGGACCTCGCCCCGCTGCCCGCCGGCCTGCCGATGGTCCCGCCCGCCATGCAGCGGCCGTGGCTGGCCACCGACAAGGTCCGGTTCGTGGGCGACATCATCGCCGTCGTCCTCACCGAGGACCGCTACCAGGGCGAGGACGCCGCGGAGCTCGTCTCCGTCGACATCGACCCGCTGCCGGCCGTCGTCTCCACCGCCGACGCCGCCAAGGACGAGGTGCTGCTGTTCGAGGAGGCCGGCACCAACGTGGCGGCCGTCTTCGGCGGCCCGCCCCCGGAGGACTTCTTCTCCGGCTGCGAGGTGGTCGTCCGGCAGGCGGTCAAGAACCAGCGCGTGGCGCCCGTCCCGCTGGAGACCCGCGCCGCCGCCGCGGCCTGGGGCGAGGAAGGCCGGGTCACCATCTGGTGCACCAACCAGGGCGCCCAGCAGGCCAAGGGCGAGATCGCCGGCTGGCTCGGCGAGGACCCGGCGAACGTCCATCTGATCACCCCCGACGTCGGCGGTGGGTTCGGCGCGAAGATCGGCGCCGACCCCGAGTACGCGTTCGTCGCCTGGCTGGCGCGCAGGGCCGGCCGGCCGGTCCGCTGGACCGAGAACCGCTCCGAGAACCTGCTCGGCATGCTGCACGGCCGCGGCCAGGACCAGGTGGTCACCATCGGCGGCCGCCGCGACGGCACCGTCGAGGCCTACGCCATCCACGTCGACCAGGAGGCCGGCGCCTACCCGCGGGTCGGCATCATCCTGCCGACCCTCACGATGCTGATGGCCGCGGCCACCTACGCCTTCCCCAAGGTGCACGCCTCCGCGCGGGCGCTGGTCAACAACGCCACCTCGATCGGCGCCTACCGCGGGGCCGGCCGCCCCGAGGCCACCGCCGCGGTCGAGCGGGCGATCGACATGTTCGCCGCGGAGATCGGGATGGACCCGGCCGAGGTGCGCCGGAAGAACCTCGTCCCCTCCTTCCACGAGCCGCACACGACCCCCTCGGGGGCCACCTACGACTCCGGCGAGTACGTCGAGGCGCTGGACAAGGCGCTCCAGGCGGCCGGCTACCAGGAGCTGCGCGCCGAGCAGGCCCGCCGCCGCGAGTCCGGCGACGTGAAGCAGCTGGGCATCGGCCTGTCCACCTACGTGGAGATCACCGGCGCCGACACCGGCCTCGGCGCGGCGGAGTCCGCCGAGCTCGAGGTCCACGCCGACGGGACGGCGACCGTGCTCACCGGCACCTCGCCGCACGGTCAGGGCCACGCCACAGCCTGGGCGATGCTGGCCAGCGACCAGCTCGGCATCCCGGTCGAGAAGATCACCGTCCTGCACGGCGACACCGACCGGATCCCGCGCGGCGGCGGCACCATGGGCTCCCGCAGCCTCCAGCAGGGCGGCGCCGCGGTGCACCAGGCGGCCACCGAGCTGATCGAGCTGGCCCGGCAGCGGGCCGCCGAGCAGCTGGAGGCCGACCCGGGCGACCTCGAGGTGGACCTCACCTCGGCCGGGCTGAGCGTCCGCGGCACCCCGGGCTCCGGGCTCACCTTCGCCCAGCTCGCGGAGAAGGAGCCGCTGGTCGTGCAGACCCGGTTCGAGGCCGCGGCCCCGACGTTCCCCTTCGGGGCGCACGTCGCGGTCGTGGAGGTCGACACCGAGTCCGGCAAGGCCGAGCTGCAGCGGCTGGTGGCCGTCGACGACGCCGGGATCATCGTGAACCCGCTCCTCGCCGAGGGGCAGCGCCACGGCGGCTTCGCCCAGGGTGTGGCGCAGGCGCTGCTGGAGGAGGTCCTCTACGACGCCGACGGCAACCCGCAGACCTCGACCCTGGCCGACTACCCGTTCGTCTCGGCCACCGAGCTGCCGAGCTTCGAGCTGGTCGACATGGCCACGCCCACGCCGATGAACCCCCTCGGCGCGAAGGGCATCGGCGAGGCGGGCACCATCGGCTCCACCCCCGCCGTCCACAACGCCGTCATCGACGCCGTCGCGCACCTCGGCGTCCGGCACATCGACATGCCCACCACCCCCATGAAGGTGTGGCGGGCCATCCAGCAGGCTCAGCAGGAGGGCACGAACTGATGAAGGTCTCCCTGACCGTCAACGGTCAGCAGCGCACCGACGAGGTGGAGCCCCGCCTGCTGCTGGCGCACTACCTGCGGGAGGTGTGCGGGCTCAAGGCCACGAACATCGGCTGCGACACCACCTCGTGCGGCGCGTGCACCGTCGTCGTCGACGGCCTGACCGTGAAGTCGTGCACCGTGCTCGCCGCCCAGGCCGACGGCTCGCAGGTGACGACGCTGGAGGGCCTGGCCGGTCCCGACGGCGAGCTGCACCCGATGCAGAAGGCGTTCCGCGAGGAGCACGGGCTGCAGTGCGGGTTCTGCACCCCCGGCATGGTCATGGCCGCCATCGGCGTCCTGGCCGACAACCCCGACCCCAGCGACCGCGAGGTCCGGGAGGGGCTGGAGGGCAACCTCTGCCGCTGCACCGGCTACCACAACATCGTCCGGGCGGTGCAGTCCGCCGCCAAGGCCGGCCCGGCGGCCGGTCAGGTGCCGCAGTCGCAGGAGGTCGCCCGATGATCCCCGGCTCCTTCGAGTACGTCCGCCCCGGCTCGGTGGACGAGGCGATCGCCGCCCTCGTCGAGCACGGGGACGACGCGAAGGTCATGGCCGGCGGGCACTCGCTGCTGCCGATCATGAAGCTGCGGCTGGCCATGCCCGAGGTGGTCGTCGACATCAGCCGGATCCCCGGCCTGTCCTACGTCCGCGTCGACGGTGACGAGGTCGCCATCGGCGCGGGCACGCGGCACCACGAGCTGGAGAAGGACGACCTCGCCCGGGCCGAGGTGCCGATCCTGCCCTACACCGCCAGCCAGGTCGGCGACCCGCAGGTCCGGCACCGGGGCACCATCGGCGGCACCGTGGCGCACAGCGACCCCGCCTCGGACCTGCCGACGGCGCTGCTCGCGCTCGGGGGCACCGCCGTCGTCCAGGGCCCGAACGGCCGGCGGAGCATCCCGCTGACCGAGTTCTGGCTGGGCTTCTTCGAGACCGCGCTGTCGCCCGACGAGCTGATCGTCGAGATCCGGGTGCCGCGCACCGGCTCGGCCGGCTGGGCCTACGAGAAGTTCACCCGGCGGGCCAACGACTGGCCGATCGTCGCCGCAGCGGCGGTCGACGGCCGGGTGGCGCTGGCGAACATGGCCGGCACGGTCGTGCGGGCCACGGCGACCGAGGAGGCGCTGGCCCGCGGCGCGTCGATCGCCGAGGCCGCGGCGCTCGCCGACGAGGGCACCAGCCCGGGCGCCGACATGCACGCCGACCAGGAGTACCGCCGCCACCTCGCGCGGCTGCTCACCCGTCGGGCGCTGGAGAAGGCGGCCGGGGGAGCGTCGGCAGCCGCCTGAGGCGGAGTGCGCCCCGGCCCGGTTCCCGCACCGGGAACCGGGCCGGGGCGCGCACACGCACGAGGCCCGGTCCCCTGGTGGGGAACCGGGCCTCGGTGCGTCCTGCGGTGGTTCAGCCGGCGGGGGTGAGCATCCCGGCGCCCACGGTGGCGTTGGTCGCCTCGTCGACCAGGATGAACCGGCCGGTCGCCCGGTTGCGGGTGTAGTCGTCGACGAACAGCGGCTGGGTGGCCCGCATCCGCACCCGGCCGATGTCGTTGAGGCCCAGCTCGGTCGCCTCGAGGTCGCGGTGCAGCGTGTTCACGTCCAGCCGGTAGGCGAGGTCCTTGACCATCGCCCGCACGGTGCGGGTCGTGTGCTTGACCGCGATCCGCTGGCGCGGGCGCAGCGGCTCGTCGGCCATCCAGCAGACCAGCGCGTCGAGGTCCTGGGTGGCGGTCGGCGCGTTCTCCGGTCGGCAGAGCAGGTCGCCGCGGGAGACGTCGAGGTCGTCGGCGAGCCGCACGGTGACCGACATCGGCGGGAACGCCTCGTCCACCGGGCCGCGGGGGCCGTCGATGCCGGCGATCGTCGTCGTCAGGCCGCTGGGCAGCACCTGCACCTCGTCGCCCGGGCGCAGGACGCCGCTGGCCACCGTGCCGGCGTAACCCCGGTAGTCGTGGAAGGCGTCGGACTGCGGGCGGATCACGTACTGCACCGGGAACCGGGCGTCGGTGAGGTTGCGGTCGCTGGCCACGTGCACGTGCTCGAGGTGGTGGATGAGCGTCGGCCCCTCGTACCACGGGGTGTCGGGGGAGTGCTTGACCACGTTGTCGCCGTGCAGCGCGGAGATCGGGATGACCGTCAGGTCGGGCACGCTCAGCTTGGCCGCGAACGCGCTGAACTCGTCGGCGATGCCGTCGAAGACCTCCTCCGACCAGTCGACGAGGTCCATCTTGTTGACCGCGACCACCAGGTGCGGCACCCGCAGCAGCGAGGCGAGGAACGCGTGCCGGCGGCTCTGCTCGACCATGCCCTTGCGGGCGTCGACCAGCACGATCGCGAGGTCGGCGGTGGAGGCGCCGGTGACCATGTTGCGCGTGTACTGCACGTGCCCGGGGGTGTCGGCCAGGATGAACGTGCGGCGCGGGGTGGCGAAGTAGCGGTAGGCGACGTCGATCGTGATGCCCTGCTCGCGCTCGGCCCGCAGGCCGTCGGTGAGCAGCGCCAGGTCGACGAAGTCGCCCTTGCTGGCGCGGGCGACCGCCTCGTACTGGTCCTCGAAGATCGCCTTGCTGTCGAACAGCAGGCGGCCGATGAGCGTGCTCTTGCCGTCGTCCACCGACCCGGCGGTGGCGATGCGCAGGATGTCCTTGCGCGCGGTGGCCAACTCGACGGCGTGCTCGGCGACCGCGGAGTGCAGGTCGACGGCGCCGTCGGCGTCGAGCGGGACGGTGCTGCTGGTGTCCGAGGCCATCAGAAGTAGCCCTCCTTCTTCCGGTCCTCCATGGCGGCGTCGCTGACCTTGTCGTCGCCGCGGGTCGCGCCCCGCTCGGTCATCCGGGTCACCGCGATCTCGGCGATGACCTCCTCGACCGTGGTCGCCTCCGACCGGACGGCGGCGGTGAGGTTCGCGTCGCCCACGGTGCGGTAGCGGACCGTCGCGGTGAACGCCTGCTCGTCGTCCCGGGGGCGGATGAACTCGTTGACGGCGTAGAGCATCCCCTGCCGCTCGACGACCTCGCGCTCCTGGGCCAGGTACAGCGGCGGGATCGCGATGTCCTCGCGGGCGATGTACTGCCAGATGTCGAGCTCGGTCCAGTTCGACAGCGGGAACACCCGGATCGACTCGCCCAGGTGGATGCGGCCGTTGTAGAGGTCCCACAGCTCGGGGCGCTGGTTCTTCGGGTCCCACTGGCCGAACTCGTCGCGGAAGGAGAACACCCGCTCCTTGGCCCGCGCCTTGTCCTCGTCGCGGCGGGCCCCGCCGAACAGCGCGGTGAAACCGTGCTCCTCGACCGCGTCGAGCAGCACCGGGGTCTGGATGCGGTTGCGGGAGCCGTTGGGCTCCTCCTTCACCAGGCCCTTGGCGATCGCGTCGGGCACCGAGGCCACGATCAGCTGGACGCCGAGCTCGGCGACCCGCTTGTCGCGGAACTCCAGGACGTCGGGGAAGTTCAGCCCGGTGTCCACGTGCATGACGGGGAACGGGATGCGGGCCGGTGCGAACGCCTTGCGCGCCAGCTCCAGCATCACGATCGAGTCCTTGCCGCCCGAGAAGAGCAGCACGGGACGTTCCAGCTCGGCGGCCACCTCACGGATCACGTGGATGGACTCGGCCTCCAGCGTCTCCAGCTGGGAGAGCCGGTAGTCGGGTGTGCTCACGTGCCAGTGCTCCGGGGGTCAGGGGACGGGGCTCGAACCAGCACCAACCGCACCGGTCCGGGGGAGATTCCCGTCCAGTCTCCGCCATGCCCGCGCCGCTGCGGCAGTGACCCCGGACTCACCCCGCCGTGGCGACGGCGTCCAGCAGCCGGCCGGCCACCTCCGGACGGCAGACCACCAGGTCCGGCAGCGACGGGTCGGCCCCGTTGTAGCGCAGCGGCGACCCGTCGATCCGGACGGCGGTCAGCCCGGCGGCGAGCGCGACGGCGACCGGGGCGGCGGAGTCCCACTGGTACATCCCACCGGCGTGCACGTAGGCGTCGACCTCCCCGCGGACGACGGCGGTGACCTTGTAGCCGGCCGAGCCCATGGGCACGAGCTCCGCGTCGAGCGCGGCCGCGGCGGCGCCGGCGGCAGCGGGCGGTCGGGTGCGGCTCACCGCGATGCGCAGCCGCCCCCCACCGGACGCCGGGACGACGGCCGGTGGGTCGGTCACGAGCACCTCCCCGAGCGCGGGCAGGGCCACCGCGGCAGCGGTCAGGTCGCCACCGGCCCACAGCGCCACGTGCACCGCCCAGTCCGGCCGGTCCTCGCCGTACTCGCGGGTGCCGTCGAGCGGGTCGACGATCCACACCCGGTCCGCGGTCAGCCGGGCCGGGTCGTCGACCGCCTCCTCGCTGAACACGGCGTCGTCCGGACGGCGGGCGGCCAGCAGACCGCTGATCGCCGCCTGTGCCGCAGCGTCGCCGGCGTCCCCGAGCGCGCGGCCGGTCCGCTGCCCGTCGGCGCGCAGCTGCAGCAGCGCGGCGGCGGCGGCGCCGGCGGCCTCCGCGGCGACCTCGACGTCGGTCACGACCGGTCCGCCAGGGCCGTCGCGTCGGTGGGCCGGCCGGGTGGGGCGTGCCGGCCCGAGGCGTCGGTGATGGCCCCGAAGTAGGCCGCGTGCCGCTCCTCCCGCGGCATGACGAACACCCCGTGCGCCGCCACGAGGACGTGGTCGGGGGTCTCGGCCGTCGCGATGGTGCCGTTGACGACGCACTTGCGGCCGGCCGCCTCGGTGACGCGGGCGCGCAGCAGCAGCGGCGTGGACAGCGGCACGGGGCCCCGGTAGTCCACCTCCAGGCGGACCGTCATGCCCCACAGGCCCGCGGCGATCGCGGCCGAGCCGAGCAGCTGGTCCATGAGCAGGCTGCTCACCCCGCCGTGCACGTACCCGGGTGGGCCCTCGTACGCCATGCCGAGGGTCGCCTCCGCGACGACGCCGTCCTCGGTCGGCCGGATCGACAGCGGCGAGGCGATCGCGCTGCCGACGCCGCTCACCGGGTTGTAGACGCGGCGGAACACCAGCGGGTCGTCCAGCGCCGGCAGCTGCGTCGGGGGGCGCCGGGCCGCGGTCAGCCGGGCGGTGGCCGCCCGGGCCTCGGCCGCGGCGGCGCGCAGCTCGGCGGCGGGGACGGTGGTGCGCACCGAGGCGTCGACCAGCTCCCGCAGGGCACTGCCGAGCTCGCCCACCGCGGCCATCAGGTCCGGGTCGTACGGGCGCGCGCCGTCGTCGGAGTCCACGGTCGGACCGTAACCGCCGTGCTCGCGGTTCAGGCCCCCGCCCCGTCGTCCGCGGCCGGGCCGCCGGCGACGTCGTCCGCCGCCGGGGCGCCGGCCCCGTTGGCGACGGCCGGCCCCGAGCGGGGCAGCCGGACGGTGAACACCGCCCCGCGGCCCGGCGCGGTGTCCAGGTGCACCGTCCCGCCGTGCGCGGTGACCAGGGCGGAGACGATCGCCAGGCCCAGCCCGGTGCCGCCCTGGGCGCGGTTGCGCGACGGGTCAGCGCGGTAGAAGCGCTCGAAGACGCGGTCGGCGTCCTCCGGGGCCATCCCCGGACCCTCGTCGGCGACCCGCAGGACGACGACCCCGCCGTCCTCCGCGTCGCCGGGGACGTTCCCGACGGCCGGCTCGTCGGAGATGCCGACGGTGACCGGGGTCGTGGCCGGCGTGTGCACCAGGGCGTTGGTCACCAGGTTGCCCACGACCTGGCGCAGCCGCGCCTCGTCGCCCAGGACCACCGGGAGCTCGCTGAGCGACTCGTCCAGGTGCAGGGTGATCGGCCGGTCCGGCTGGACGGCCCGGGCGTCGTGGACGGCGTCACCGGCCAGCTCGCCCAGGTCGACGGGGGTGATCGTCAGCGGGCGCTGCTGGTCCAGCCGCGCCAGCTGCAGCAGGTCCTCGACGAGGACCCCCATGCGGGCGCCCTCGGACTCGATCCGCTGCATGAGCCGGCCGGTCTCCTCCGGGTCGCGGACCGCGCCCTGCCGGTAGAGCTCGGCGAAGCCGCGGATGGAGGTCAGCGGGGTGCGCAGCTCGTGACTGGCGTCGGCGACGAAGCGGCGCATCCGGCTCTCGGAGGCGCGGGCCTGCTCCTCGGAGGACTGCTGGGCGCGGAAGGCGCTCTCGATGCGGCCGAGCATGCCGTTGAGGGCGGTGGTCAGCCGGCCGACCTCGGTGCGCTGGTCGCCCTCGGGCACCCGCTGGGACAGGTCGCCGGCGGCGATCGCCCGTGCCGTGCGCTCCACCTCGGTCAGCGGCCGCAGGCTGTTGCGGACGACGAGGTACCCGGCGGCCCCGAGCAGCACCAGCACGATGAGCCCGACGACGACCTCGATCCGGACCAGCCGGGCGATGGCGGCCTTGTCGCCCTCCAGGTCGGTGCCGATCACGAGGGTGTAGCCGCCGGGCAGGTCGCCGGTCAGCACCCGCCAGTCGGTCCGGCCGTCGGCGGAGGAGGCGGTGAACGGCCGGCTGGCCGGCCCGTACTCGTCGAGGTCGCCGTCCAGCACGGGGGCGTCGGCGAGGTCGGGCGGGCCCTGCAGGTCGACGACCTCGTCGGAGTCCGGGGCCTGGCAGCCGTAGTAGGCCGAGCCCGGCATCGCGCCGTACTGGCCGCCGAGACAGGCCTCGAAGATCTGCCGGCTGCGCTCGCCCTGGTGCACCGCGGCGCGCAGGGCACTGTCCTGCTGGTCGATCAGGTACCCGCGCAGCAGGGAGGTGGCGGCGAAGCCGGTGGCCGCCAGGCCGACCGCCACCAGGGCGACCAGGAGGGCGACCAGCGTGATCCGCAGCGGGACGCGCGGGCCGCTGCCTCCCCGGACCGGGGGCGGACCGCTCGGGTCCCGCGGGGGAGCCGGGGAGGGGCCGTTCACGTCGTCACTGGTTCGCTGCCGCGGGGCGTTCCGCTCCTCGCTCGCTGGCGCTCGCTGCGATGCTCGCGCCCCTGTCCGCTCACGAACCGCGGGGGAGCCGCAGCGTGTACCCGACGCCGCGGATGGTGTGCAGCAGGCGCGGCTCGGTGGTGTCGACCTTGCGCCGCAGATAGGAGATGTAGGACTCGACGACGTTCGCCTCGCCGTTGAAGTCGTAGTTCCACACGTGGTCCAGGATCTGCGCCTTCGACAGCACCCGCCCCGCGTTGGCCATCAGGTAGCGCAGCAACTTGAACTCCGTCGGCGAGAGGCTGACCAGCTGGCCGGCCTTGACCACCTCGTGCGACTCCTCGTCGAGCTCGATGTCGGCGAAGGAGAGCCGCGGCGACTCGGCAGGGCGCTGCGGACCGTTGCTGCGCCGCAGCACCGCCCGGATGCGGGCCAGCACCTCGTCGAGGCTGAACGGCTTGGTGACGTAGTCGTCGCCACCGAGGGTGAGGCCGGAGACCTTGTCCTCCGCCGCGTCGCGGGCGGTGAGGAACAGGACCGGCGTGTGCCGCCCGCTCTCCCGCAGCCGGCGGACGACGCCGAAGCCGTCCAGCCCCGGCATCATCACGTCGAGGACGAGCAGGTCGGGGCGGAAGTTCGCCGCCATCGCCAGGGCCTGCTGACCGTCGGCGGCCGTGGCCACCTCAAACCCGGCGTAGCGCAGGCTGGCTGAGAGCAGTTCCCGGATGTTGGGCTCGTCGTCCACCACGAGGAGGCGCGCCTCCGGTGCCGAGCTCCTGCCGGTGCCGCTCACAGCACCTCCCGTCGAACGTGCAGCCGTCGTCATGGTCCCAGCGTGCGGCCGCGCGCTGGAGCACTCCTGGGCACCGGCTGTGAGAAGTCTGTACGACGTCAGCCGGTGGGCGACATGGCGCGGCCGCGCCGCCAGTAGCCGATGGCGTGGTGCTGGGCCCGCCCCAGGCCCCAGCGGCCGCGCAGGTCGGCGCGGATGGTGCGGACGGCGGCCGACTCGGCGGCCACCCACGCGAAGACGTCGTCGCCGTCGGGCCGGTCGAGCCCCGCGACCGCGTCGGCGAGCAGCGGGCTCTCGCCCGGCAGGGTGCCGTCGCGGTGCAGCCAGCGAACCGTGACGCCGTCCGGCGCGGGCAGCGGCTGCTGCTCGGCGGCGTCGGCCACCTCCAACAGCGCCACCCCGCGCGTGTCCGGTGCGGCCGCGGCCAGGATCCGGGTGATCGCCGGCAGGGCGGTCTCGTCGCCGGCCAGCAGCAGCCAGCCGGCGGCCCGCTCGCCCAGCGGCCCGCCCCCGGCGACGGCGATCGGCGTGCCCGGGACCGCCGCGGCGGCCCACGCGGCGGCGGGGCCGTCCCCGTGCAGGACGAAGTCGATCTCCACCTCGCCGCGGTCGGGGTCCTGCCGGCGGGCGGTGTAGCTGCGCAGGTGCACCCCGTGCGCCCCCTGCGGCCACACGATCCGGCCGTCGCGGGCCACCGCCGGCCAACGCGGCGCCGGGTCGCCGACCCGGGGCACCAGCAGCGAGATCGTCGGGCCGGCGGCCGCCACCGCGGCCGGGGTGCCCGACAGCAGCACCCGGCGCATCGAGGGGGTGACGTCGGTGACCGAGACCACGGTGAGGACGTCGACCGGGCGGGTGGCGTCAGGAGCGGTCACGGACACCGAGCCTAGAACGGGCCGACCCGGCCGACCCCGGGGGAATGGAGTCGACCGGGCCGGCGATCGAGGACGGGACCACGTGACCGTGGGTAGCCGCGGCGTCGCCGTCCACCAGGGGCGACGTCGAAGCGCTTCCCGTCTGTGGCCACGCTACGTGACTTGAGACCGTTGGGTAGTGCCCGCACGGGTGATGCGGCGTTCCGATCGGGTGATGTGTGTCGGCACCGCCCCGGGGGCAGGGGCAGGGGGACAGCGTCGGAGGGCCTGGAGGCCGCACATGGCAGACGAGTTCAGCACGGGCGACCACGTCACGTGGAGCAGCCACGGCAGCCGGACCGAGGGCACCGTCACGCGAAAGATCACCGAGGAGACGGAGGCCTCCGGCCGGAAGGTCAAGGCGAGTCCGGAGGAACCGCAGTACGAGGTGGAGAGCGACAAGAGCGGGAAGACGGCGGTGCACAAGCCCGGCGCCCTGCACGAGAAGTGACGAACGGACCAGGAGGGACGCGATCGTGAGCGAGACCGGAGACCAGTTCGCCGGCGTGTCGGCGCGCAGTACCAAGCACAACCCGCGGCTCGACGAGGAACTCGAGCACGAGGTCCAGGGCATGTTGAAGGCCGAGCGCGCGACCCGCGCCGAGGAGTGGCGCGAGGCCGAGCCGGTCGCGGAGGGGGACCCCGACCTGACGGCCGACCCGACCGGCACGCTCGTGGGCGGCACCCCCGTCGGCATGGACGCCGACGCCGTCGTCCGCCGGGCCGAGCTGGCCCGCTGGCTCGACCGCGCCGACTTCCCCAGCGAGGGCCCCGCCCTCGTCGAGGCCGCACTGGACCACCGCGCCCCCGACGCCGTCGTCGACGAGCTGCGCCGGCTGCCCGAGGGGGAGACCTACGAGCGCATCGGGGACGTCGTCCGCGCGCTCGGCTACCCGACCGAGACCTGAGCCGCGGCGGTCAGGAGCCGGCGCGGTCCGGCTCCTGACCGCCGTCCACGGCGGCGCGCTCCTCGTCCTCGGCGATCTCCTCCGCGCCCCGCCGCCGGAACAACCGCGAGCCGGGGAAGCCCTTCACCACGTGCCGCAGGTCCTGCATGGTGTCGAGCAGGTCGTGCACGTCCTCGGCGACGTTGCCCATCGAGGCCACGACCGGCAGCACGTCCTCGTCCAGGTGCGTCATCAACTGCGGCAGCCGGTCGATGAAGGTGACCACCGCCTCGACCTCGTCCGGGTCGACGCTCGCGGCCAGCCGGCGCACCGCCGGCGCCAGCGCCAGCAGGGGGCCCTCGAAGACGTCGACCAGCGGGTCCACCCGGCCCAACAGGCTCTCCGCCGAGCCGACCGCACCCTCGGCCCGCGCGATCGTCCCGCCGACGGCCGCGATCGCGTCATCGGCCTTCTGCTGGGTCTGTCCGACGGCGCTGATGGCCTCGTCGGCCTTGCGCTGGGTCTCCCCGACGGCGCTGATGGCGTCGTCGGCCTTGCGCTGGGTCTCCCCGACGGCGCTGATGGCGTCGTCGGCCTTGCGCTGGGTCTCCCCGACGGCGCTGATGGCGTCGTCGGCCTTGCGCTGGGTCTCCCCGACGGCGCTGATGGCCTCGTCGGCCTTGCGCTGGGTCTCCCCGACGGCGCTGATGGCCTCGTCGGCCTTCTGCTGGGTTCGTCCGACGGCGCTGATCGCGTCGTCGGCCTTCTGCTGGGTCCGGCCCGCCGCGTCGATGGCCTCGTCGGCCTTGCGCTGCGTCTGTCCCACGGCGCCGAGCAGGGCCTCGCCGCGGCCGGCGGCGCCCTCGACGCGACCCACCACGGCGTCGACACGGTCCAGCAGCGACTCCACCCGACCGACCACCGCTGCCACCCGGGGGACCAGCGCCAGTGCCTCGGAGACGCCGTCGCGCAGCCCCTCCACCGCGGAGATCACGTCCGACGGCCCCGGTACGAACGGCAGCTTCACCTCGGCGACGCTACGGCTGCGCCAGGAGTCACGCTCGGTGACTCCGCGCGTCGGCAGGGTGCGAGCCGTTCCGCCCGTATCGTGGGGTGCGGTCGCGACCGCGCGGTGCGCAGTCACCCGCGCCCACGCGAGAGCAGGCGGCGCGGGTCACGGCGCCATGGGTACGACGATGGGAAGTCGACGCCGGTGGGGGACAAGCGGACGCGCGACGACGCGGGCGACGGCCGCGCGCCCGGCCGGTTCCGGGGCCGCCGCAAGCCGTCGTCCCCGGAGCCGGGCGTGCCCGCCCGCGAGCCCATCACCGTCGAGCAGCTGATCGCCCGTCAGGGCGGCGAGGTCGGCCGCCGCCGGGCCGCCCGCACCGGCGAGATCCCACTGCCCCTCGGCGAGCAGGCGCCGGCCCACCGGCGCGGCCTGCCACCGGTGCCCGGCGACGACGCCCGTGCCGAGCCGCGGGAGCGCCGCGCCGACGACACCCCGGCCCGGCCCCGCGAGCGCGCCGCCGACGAGACGCCCCGCCGCGGCTTCCCGCCCGTCCCCGCCGCCTCCGCGGCCGGGACGACCCCGCCGGAGCCGCGCCCCACCTCGCCGCCGGTGCCTCCCGCTCCCTCCGAGGAGCCGCCCGCGGCCCGGTCCGCGCGCAGCGGGCTCCCCCCGGTACCGCCGCTGCCGGGGCGTCCCTCCACCCCGCTGTTCCCCCCGCTGGCCGACCAGCCCGGCCACCGCCCGTCGCGGCCGATCGCGCCGCTGCCCCCGATCCCGGGACGCGACGTCCCCCTCTCCGGTGCGACCCGCCTCGGCCCGCCCGGGCCCCGCGCCCGGCGCGCGGCGCGACGCGCGGCCCGCACCCCCGGACGCCGGCGGCTGATCCGTGCCGCCCTGGGCCTGCTGGTCGTGGTCGGCGTCGTCGTCGCCTACCACCTGGGGCTGTACTTCTACGTCGACCAGAGCATCCAGCGGGTCCAGGCACTGGCCCCTCAGGGTCCGGAGGTGCTGGCCCCCCGGCTGCAGGATGGCGCGGCCACCTACCTCGTGGTCGGCACCGGCCTGCCCGGCGCGGAAGGCCCCGCGGCGGTCGCCACGCTGCTCGTCCACGTCTCGCCGGACGAGGAGCGCGCGGCTCTGGTCAGCGTCCCGCCGACCGCGCTGGTCGACACCCCGGCCTGCGTGGGAGCCGACGGCGAGCTGCGGGAGCCCGCGACGGAGGCCTTCGCCGCCTCGCTGCTCGACGGCGGGCCGGCCTGCATGGTCCGGGCCGTGCAGCAGGTCTCCGGGCTGCGGGTCGACCACTACCTCGGCGTCGACCTCACCCGCCTGCCCGACATGGTCGACGCCCTCGGCGGCGTCGCCATGTGCCTGCCCCAGCCGACCGAGGCGGTGGCCGCCTCCGCGCAGCCGCTCCCGGCCGGCGGCAGCCAGGTGACCGGCGAGCAGGCGTCGGCCTTCCTCACCCCGGGGGACGCCGGTTCCGACGTCACGGGCGCGGCGGTGGCCGAGCGCGCCCAGCTGCTGCTCACCGCAACCCTGCGGACGGCGATGTCGTGGGGCGCCCTCGGCAACCCCGTGACCCTCACCCAGTTCCTGATGCGCTCCTCCGGCGCGCTCACCGTCGACGAGGACACCAACCTCGGCGACCTGCGCACGCTGGCCGGCACGCTGGGCGACCTCACCGGGGACGCCGTCCAGCGGACCGGCCTGCCGGTGTCGCAGGTCGGGTACGTGCCGGCCGGCACCGAGCAGGCCTACGTGCTGCTGGACTCGGGTGCCTCCCGGTCCCTGTTCGACGCGGTCATCGACGAGGGCGGCCTGCCGCCGGAGTTGACCGCCCAGGCCGCGGCGGACGACGCCGCCGCGGCCCCGCCCACGGCGGAGGCCCAGGCCGAGCAGCGCGCTCCCGCGCCGGCCGAGCAGGCGCTGACCGTCCCTCCCGGCGGGATCACCGTCGACGTCCTCAACGGAACCGGCACCAGCGGTCTGGCCGCCACCGTCGCCGACCTGCTGCGCGGGCAGGGCTTCGGCGTGGGCGCGGTCGGCAACGAGCCGGGGACGGTCAACGAGTCCGTCGTCCGCTACGGGCCGGGCGCCGAGCAGCGGGCCCGCACGGTCGCCGCCGCCGTCCCCGGCTCGGTGCTGCAGGCCAGCGACACGATCGGCGACGCAGTCCAGCTGGTGATCGGCCCGGGGTACTCGACCGTCGTCCCCGTTCCGGCGCCCCCGGCGGAGGCCGCCGCCGCGGCGCCGGCCCCGGAGGCCGCGCCCGCGCCGCCGACCGAGCCCGCCTCGAGCACGGCCCCCGTCAGCTGCAGCTGAGCCGGACGGCTCAGACCAGCTCCTGGATGCGGACCGTGTTCCCCGCGGGGTCGCGGAAGGCGCAGTCGCGGACGCCGTAGGGCTGCTCGGTGGGCTCCTGCATGACCTCGGCCCCGCTGGCCCGCACGCGCTCGAAGACGCCGTCGAGGTCCTTGGTGGCCAGCACGATGGAGGCGTAGGTGCCCTTGGCCATCATCTCGGCGATGGTGCGGCGCTCGTCGTCGGTGATGCCGGGGTCGGCGGCAGGCGGGTGCAGGACGACGGAGGTGTCGGGCTGGTCGGCCGGGCCCATCGTGAGCCAGCGCATCCCGCCGTACCCGACGTCCATGCGGAGCTCGAAGCCGAGGGTGTCGCGGTAGAACGCCAGCGAGGCGTCCGGGTCGTCGTGGGGGAGGAAGGTGTGGTGGATGGTGATGTCCATGGCGATCACGCTAGGGACGGCGCGCTGACCGGCGCTTCTCGATTCCTGACCGGTCTGGTCACCTGCTTGGCCACGCACGACGGGATCCCGGCCGTCGTGTGCGCCGCGAGCCGCCGGTAGGTGCTGGGCGGCATCCCGACCAACTCGCTGAACCGGGTGCTGAAGGTGCCCAGCGACGAGCAGCCGACCGTGAAGCAGACCTCGGTGACGCTCAGGTCGCCCCGCCGCAGCAGCGCCATCGCCCGCTCGATCCGCCGCGTCATGAGATAGCCGTACGGCGACTCCCCGTACGCGAGCCGGAACTGGCGGCTGAGGTGCCCGGCCGACACGTGCACGCCGCGGGCCAGCGCCTCGACGTCCAGCGGCTGTGCGTACTCCCGGTCGATCCGGTCCTTGACGCGGCGCAGCAGGGCGAGGTCGCGCAGGTGCTGCGCCTCCACGGGTCTACTGGTCACGGCCGAGATGGTGCCAACACCGCGGCACGGCCGTCGACCTGTTCGCCGGGATCGGCGGCGCTCCCGGCTGGACGCGCAGCAGGGGGCCGCCGCGGTGCGGCGACCCCCTGCTGCGCTGAGCGCGTCCGCGGCCTCAGGTCACCCGAAGCGGCCGGAGATGTAGTCCTCGGTGGCCTTCTGGTCGGGGTTGCTGAAGATCTTCTCGGTCGGGTTGAACTCGATCAGGCGCCCCGGCTGGCCGACGCCGTTGAGGTTGAAGAACCCGGTGAAGGAGCTCACCCGCGCGGCCTGCTGCATGTTGTGCGTGACGATGACGATGGTGAAGCGCTCCTTGAGCTCCGTCATCAGGTCCTCGATCGCCAGCGTGGAGATCGGGTCGAGGGCCGAACAGGGCTCGTCCATGAGCAGGACGTCGGGCTCGACGGCGATCGCGCGGGCGATGCACAGCCGCTGCTGCTGACCGCCGGACAGACCCGACCCGGGCCGGTCGAGGCGGTCCTTGACCTCGTTCCACAGGTTGGCGCCCCGCAGGGACTTCTCCACCAGGTCGTCGGCCTCGGACTTCTTCATCCGCTTGTTGTTCAGCCGGTTGCCGGCGATGACGTTCTCGTAGATCGACATGGTCGGGAACGGGTTCGGCCGCTGGAAGACCATCCCGATCTGCCGGCGCACGTTCACCGGGTCGACGTCGGCGCCGTAGAGGTCCTGGCCGTCCATGACGACCTTGCCCTCCACCCGCGCGCCCGGGATCACCTCGTGCATCCGGTTGAGCGACCGCAGGAAGGTGGACTTGCCGCACCCCGACGGACCGATCAGCGCGGTGATGTTCCGCGGTTCGATGGAGACGTTGACGTCCTGCACGGCGAGGAAGTTGCCGTAGTAGATGTCCAGGTCCGAGACCTCGATGCGCTTGGCCACGTACGTGTCCTCCTGACGGGATCGGTCAGCGACCGGTCTTGGGGGCGACGAAGCGGGTGATCAGGCGGGCGACGACGTTGAGCGCCATGACCAGGATGATGAGGAGGAGAGCCGCCGTCCAGGCGCGGTCGAGGAACGCCTGCGTGTCCGTACCCGGCTGGGTCAGCTGGAAGTACGCGAACACCGGCAGGGTCGCCATGCGCCCGTCGAACGGGTTGAGGTTGGTGCCGGTGATGAGACCGACGGTCACCAGCAGCGGCGCGGTCTCGCCGACGACGCGGGCCACGGCCAGCGTGACGCCGGTGCCGAGGCCGGCGATCGCAGTCGGCAGGACGACCTTCACGACCGTGCGCCACTTCGGGACGCCCAGGGCGTAGCTGGCCTCCCGCAGCTCGTTGGGGACGAGCTTGAGCACCTCCTCCGACGACCGGACGACGACCGGGATCATCAGCACCGACAGGGCGACGGCGCCCATGACACCGAGCCGCACGTCGTTGCCGAAGACCAGCGTGAACAGCGCGAAGGCGAACAGGCCGGCGACGATCGACGGGATGCCGGTCATGACGTCGACGAAGAAGGTGATGGCCTTCTTGAGGCGGCCGGAGCCGTACTCGACCAGGTAGATGGCCGTCATGAGGCCGATCGGCACCGAGATGATCGTGGCGAGCACCGTGATGATCAACGTGCCGAGGATGGCGTGGTACGCGCCGCCGCCCTCGCCGACCACCCGGAACATCGAGTTGCTGAAGAACGTGCCGTCGAGGCGGTCGAGGCCCTTGTCGAGGACCGTCCAGACCAGCGAGACCAGCGGGACCATCGCGACGCCGAAGGCGGTGGTCACCAGCGCCGTCATCAGCCGGTCGGTGGCCTTGCGGCGGCCCTCGACCGCCCGCGACACGACGTAGACCGCCAGCGTGCCCAGGATGACGCCGTAGATGACGGTGGAGGTGACGGCGAAGCCGGTCGCGGCCGAGAGCGCGGCGCCCAGGCCGATGCCCACCAGGTACAGCCCCAGCGGCGCGGGGCGGGGCAGGCGGCGCTCGACGCGGACCGGCCCGCGCGACGGCGCGGAGACCTCGGGCGCGGACTGCGTGTCGGTGCTCATCAGTTGGCTCCGGAGAAGTCGGCGCGACGGTTGACGATCCAGCGGGCGATCATGTTGACCGCCAGCGTGATCACGAACAGCACCAGCCCGCTGGCGATGAGGGTGTTGACGCCCAGGCCCGTGGCCTCCGGGAACCGCAGCGCGATGTTCGACGCGATCGTCGAGGGGTTGGAGTTGCTGATCAGGTTGGCCGTGGCCCCCGCGCCGCCCGACAGGACGATCGCGACCGCCATCGTCTCGCCCAGCGCGCGGCCCAGCCCGAGCATCGCGCCGCCGATGACCCCGGACTTGCCGTAGGGCAGGACGGCCATCCGGATCAT
Source organism: Geodermatophilus sp. SYSU D00705 (assembly GCF_054050135.1). Lineage (NCBI taxonomy): Bacteria > Bacillati > Actinomycetota > Actinomycetes > Geodermatophilales > Geodermatophilaceae > Geodermatophilus > Geodermatophilus sp. SYSU D00705. The sequence goes on from NZ_JBJGYT010000005.1 coordinate 188,746, forward strand.
CTCCCAGCGCGTCGCGCCCAGGGCCAGCGCCGCCTCGCGGTGCAGCGCCGGCGCCTGGCTGAAGACCTCGCGCGAGATGGCCGAGATGATCGGCAGGATCATCACCGCGAGCACGAAGCCGACGGTGAGCATCGTGCGGCCGCTGGTGGAGGCCGGCCCGGCGAAGAGCGGGATGAAGCCCAGGGTGTCGGCCAGCCACTCGTGGAACGGCACGAGGGTGGGCGCCAGGACGGCCAGACCCCAGAAGCCGTAGACGACGCTGGGGATGGCCGCCAGCAGGTCGATGACGTAACCCATGCCCGACGCGATCCGCCGCGGGGCGTAGTAGGTGGTGTAGAGGGCGATCGCGACGGCGAGGGGCGTGGCGATCACCAGCGCGAGGACCGCGCCCAGCAGCGTGCCGACGACGAGCGGCCAGACGTAGCTGCCCAGCCCCTCCCCACCGGGGATGTCCTCCGCCGGGGCGGTCAGGGCGGGGACGGCCTCGCTGATGAGGAACGCCGCCACCCCCGCGAGGACGACGAGGATGAAGATGCCGGAGCCCTTGGCGCTGCCGGCGAACAGACGGTCGCCCGGCCGGCGGACGGTCCGCTGCGACGTCGGTTCGGATGGTGCCTTCGTGGCGGTCACCGCTGCTCCGTGGGATCGATCAGGTGGGGATCTCGGGGGCCCGTGTCCGGGCGGCACGGTGGCCCGGGGCGTCAACCGACGTCCCGGGCCACCGCTGGTGCTCGGCTGGGGTCAGCCGGCGGTGATGGCGTCGACGGCGCCCTGGGCCTGCTGGCGGAGCGTGTCCGAGATCGGGGCGTTGCCGGCGTTGTCGGCGGCGGCCTGCTGCCCGTCCTCGCTGATCACGTACTCCATGAAGGCGCGGACGTTGTTCGCCGTCTCCTCGTCGTCGTACTGGATGCAGCCGACGTGGTAGCTGACCAGGACGACCGGGTACTCGCCCGAGCCCTCGGTCTGCCGGTTCACCTCGATGGCGAAGTCGTGGTCGCCGCGGCCCTCGAGGGCTGGGGAGTTCTCGACGACGGCGGCAGCGGACTCCGGCGTCGGGGCGACGAACTCGTCCCCGACCGCGACGCTGACCACGCCGAGGTCGCCGGCGCGGCTGGCATCGGCGTAGGTGATGGCGCCGGCCGTGCTCTCGACGACGCCGACGACACCCGAGGTGCCGTTGGCGGCCTCGCCGCCCTGCAGCGGCCAGACGCCGTCGGGCTCGGAGGTCCACACGTCACCGGCGGCCTGGAACAGGTAGTCGGTGAAGTTCTCCGTGGTGCCCGAGTCGTCACCGCGGTGCACCGGCGTGATGGCGGTGTCCGGCAGCGTGGCGTCGGGGTTCTCCGCCGCGATCGCCGGGTCGTTCCAGGTGGTGATCGAGCCGTTGAAGATGTTGGCGATGGTCGCGGGCGACAGGTTCAGCGAGTCGACGCCCTCGAGGTTGAAGATGACCGCGATCGGCGAGATGTAGTTCGGCAGCTCGAAGATCTCGCCACCGGCGCAGCGCTCCTGCGCGGAGGCCAGCTCCTCCTCGTCCAGCGCGGCGTCGGAGCCCGCGAAGTCGGTGGTGCCGGCGATGAACTGCTCGCGGCCGGCGCCGGAGCCCGCCGGGTCGTAGCTGAAGTCCACGTCGGGGTACTCGCCCTGGAAGCCGGCCTGCCAGGCCTCCATGGCGGCCTGCTGGCTGCTGGCGCCGGCGCCGACGAGGGCGCCGCTCAGCTCCTGGGTGGCCTCGCCGCCGCCCCCGCTGCCGGAAGCGTCCCCCTCGTTGGCCGCGCCACACGCGGCCAGGGCCAGCGTGGCGACGAGCGCCGTGGACAGGGTGAGGGCGCGCGTGCTGCTGCGCAGCTTCAAGTCAGTGCCTTTCGAGCGGGTGCCCGGACCTCGATGCCAGGCAGGGTGGACCAACGAGGCCCGAAGGTAGGCAGCCGAAGTGGACGCATCCGGGTCGCTCGGTGAACGACCGGTGAACGCACGCGGAGCGTTTCCCGACGGGGTGAGAACCAGGTCACGTCGAGCAGGTGAACGCGCGCGCGGCCCGCTTGCGGACGGGATCGTCCGGTACTAGTGGGTCCGCCGCCAGGAGACGTCGACGGCGTGCCGGGCGAAGCCGCTGCGCTCGTAGAGCGTCACCGCGGCGGTGTTGTCCTCCTCGACGTAGAGGAGCACCTCGCCCAGGCCGCGGCCCCGCAGGTGGGCCAGGCCGACGTCGGTGAGCGCGCGGCCCAGACCGAGGCCCTGGGCGTCGGGGTCGACGCCGAGCACGTAGACCTCGCCGACGGCCTCGGGACCCTCGTCACCGGGCGGGTGCACCTTCGTCCAGTGCGAGCCGAGCAGCGTGCCGCCGTCGTCCGGGTCGCCGCGCCAGGCCAGGAAGAAGCCCTCGGGGTCGAACCACGGCTCGGCCTCGCGCAGCCGCAGGTCCTCCGGCGTCCAGCTGCCCTGCTCGGGGTGGCCGGCGAAGGCGCGCGCGTTGACCCGCAGCCAGGCGTCCTCGTCCCGGCCCGGCCGGAACGGCTGCACCCGGACGTCGCCGGGCAGGGCCGGTCGCGGGTCGGGGTCGACGCCGGCGAGGTCCCGCCGCATCTTCAGCAGCACCCGGGCGCGGGTGTAGCCGCGGCCGGCGGCCAGCTCCGCGGAGCCGGGGAGGTCGCCGTGCGCCCACACCCGCAGAGGGCGGTCGCCGGCCAGCTCCTCCAGCCGGGTCAGCAGCCGGCGGCCGACCCCGTGGCGGCGGACGTCGGGGGCGACGACCAGCTCCGCCTCGGCGTCACCGGTGCCGTCCCCGCCCTCGAAGCGCGCGTAACCGGCCAGCTCGCCGTCCGCCGTCGCGACCAGCACGTCGCGGCCACCGGCGGGGCCGCCGTGCTGGAGCCGCAGCTCGGCCTCCTCCGACAGCGGGCGGACGCCGTCGGCCGCCGTCGCGGCGCGCAGCAGCGCGAGCACCGCGGGGACGTCGGCCGCGTCGAGGCGGCCGACGTCCCGGACGCGGAGGGCAGCGGACAGGGCGGCCTCAGACCAGCTCGGTGTCGGCCTCGGCGCGGGCGGCGGCCGCCGTCGCGTCGGCGACCTGCTGGTCGAGCTTGTAACCCACGTTGCGGACCGTGCCGATCAGCGCCTCGTGCTCGGTGCCGAGCTTGGCCCGCAGCCGGCGCACGTGGACGTCGACGGTGCGGGTGCCGCCGAAGTAGTCGTAGCCCCAGATCTCCTGCAGCAGCTGGGCCCGGGAGAACACCCGGCCCGGGTGCTGCGCCAGGTACTTGAGGAGCTCGAACTCCTTGTAGGTCAGGTCGAGCGGGCGGCCGCGCAGCTTGGCCGAGTAGCTGTGCTCGTCGATGACCAGTTCGCCGGCCTGGGTGACGCCGCCGTCGACGCCGTCGGCGGGGGTGGCGGCGGCCATCCGACGGGCGGTGGCCCACTTCAGCCGGGCGTCGACCTCGGCCGGGCCTGCGGTGTCGAGCAGCACGTCGTCGACGCCCCAGTCGGCCGACAGCGCGACCAGGCCGCCCTCGGCGAGCACCGCGACCAGCGCGGAGGCGACGCCGGTGGAGGACAGCAGCCCGCAGAGGGTGCGGGCCTGGATGAGGTCGTGGCGGGCGTCGACCAGCACGACGTCGCCGGCGTCGCCGTCGAGCAGGCTGGAGAGCTCGGGCGCGACCACGCGGACCTGGTGGCCCAGCAGCCCGAGGGCGGGCAGTACCTCGGTCGTGGCCTGCCGCGCTGCGGTCATGAGCACGAGTCGCATGTCGTCTCCTCGGGGGAGGCGGGGACGCGGACGTCCGGGGGCCCACGACGGCGCTGTCGAGAGAGAGACAGCAGGATAACCGACGTGTTGCCGATCCCGTCCGCCGTGACCGAACCGCGACCAGTGACGGTGACCACGGAGGACGGCGTCCGGCTCGCGGTGTCGTCGTCCCGTCCACCCTGCCGGCGCAACCGCCGCCCGGGGCGCGTCCGCTGACGTTCGTCGTGGCGCACGGGTTCACCGACTCCGTCGACCGGCCGGACTCCAGCCGCCTGGCCGGTCGCGCCCACGCCGCTGCTGCTCGTCCACGGCGACCGCGATGCCTACTCCCCCCTCGAGCACTCCCGCGCGCTGGCCCGGGCGGCCGGACCGGCGGCCACCGCGTGGGTCGTCCCCGGTCCCGGACACGCCGAGAGCGGCGTGGCCGGTCCGCTCGTCGAGCGGACCGGCCGCTGGGCGTCTGAGACGATCAACGGGTGACAGCGGCCACCCTGCGCACCGGCATCCCGGCCCGCGGGTACCACCTGCCCGCGCTCGGGGCGGCCGCCGCCGGGGCCGCGCTGCTGGTGCTGCTCGGCCAGTTCGCCGGGAGCCCCGGCCGGGTGGCGGCCGTCGCCGTCCTGCAGGTCGCGCTGGTGGCGGCCTGGGTGCCGGCCACCGGCATCCCGGCCCGGGCCGGCGCCCCGGCGCTGGGCCTGGCCGCGGCCGCCGGCGCCGACCTGCTCGTGGTGCTGCCGGAGCGTCCCGAGCTGGGTTCGCTGCTGGCCGTCCCGGGCCTGGGCTTCCTCGCGGCGGTGCTGCACCAGATGCTGCGCCGGGCGCCCCGCCGGGACGTCGTCGGCTCGCTGGCCGGGGTCGTCCTCCTGCAGTGCGCGGTGACCGCCCTGGCGGTGTGGGTGCTGCTGGGCCCCGAGGGCGCGGACTCCGCGGCGGCGACGACGGCGCTGCTGGTGGTCGGCGTCACGTTGGTCGCGGGCCACCTGGTGGACCTGGCGCTGCCGCGTCCGGCGGTGGCCGACGGCGTGCCCAGCGGCGTCGTCGGCCTGGTCGTCTCGGTGCTCACCGGTGCCGGCGCCGCGCTGGCCCGGCACGGCAGTGCGCAGCTGGCCGACGTCCTCACCGTGCTGCTGTTCGGGCTGGCGCTGGCGGGGGTGACCGCGCTGGTGGGCCTGGCCGCCGGCTTCCTGGTGGCCGAGGGGCCACGGACGGCGTGGGCCGTGCCGCTGGTCCAGACGGCCCTGCCGTTCGCCGCGTGCGCCCCGGTCGCCTTCTCCCTCGTCCTCCAGAACGCGCTGTAGGGGCCGGCCGGTGCGCGCTCTGCTGGTGGTCCTGCTCCTCCTCGTGGGGCTCGCCGTCCTCGCCGACCGGGTCGGCGTCGGCATCGCCGAGGACCGCGTGGGGCAGGCGATCGCCGAGCGCGGGCAGCTGGCCGGGCAGCCGGAGGTCGACATCGCGGGCTTCCCGTTCCTCACCCAGGCGATCGCCGGCCGGTACGACGACGTCCGGATCGACCTGACCGCGGCCGACCTCGGCCAGCCGGAGGGCACGCGGGCCGACGTCCGGCTGCACGGGGTGGAGGTGCCGCTGTCCGACGTCCTGTCCGGGTCGGTGGAGCAGGTGCCGGTCGACCGCGTCGACGGGACGGCCACGCTGTCCTACGCCCTGCTGTCCGCCCGGCTGGGCCCGGGCACGACCCTGAGCCGGGACGGGGACGGGCTGCGCGTCGAGAGCACCGTGGAGGTGGCCGGCCTCTCCGTGCCGCTGACCGCCGTGGGCACCGTGAGCCTCGACGGCGACGCCGTGGTCGTCGAGGTGTCCGACGCCTCCGGCGCCGGGGTGGACGTGCCGGGCTTCGTCGTCGACCGGGCCGCGGACCTGCTGGACCTGCGCTACCCGATCCCCGCGCTGCCCTTCGGGCTGCACGTGACCGGGGTGACCCCCGGCGAGGAGGGCGTGGACGTCGCCGTCGAGGCGACCGACACCGTGCTGCGCGGCTGAGGGCGCGGGGAATCCGCACGGGTCCGGCCGGGTTGGGGCGGGGGATGAGTGCGACAGGAGCAGCCGTGCTGGCCGTCGCCCTGCTGGCAACGGCGGCCGCCGCCTGGTGGCTGCGGAGGAGGGACGGCGCCGTGCGCAGCCCGGGCAGCGAGCCGTCGACGGTGACCGCCGTCCTGGAGGGGCTGGGCGTGCGCCCCCAGGACGCCGACCTGACCGTCGTCCAGTTCTCGACGGCGTTCTGCGGGCCGTGCCGCGCCACGCGGGCCCGGCTGCAGCAGCTGGGCGCGACCCGGCCGGGCCTGGCCCACGTCGAGGTGGACGCCGAGAGCCACCTGGACGCCGTCCGTCAGCTCGACGTCCGCCGCACCCCGACGCTGTTCTACCTCGACCGCTCCGGCGCCGTGATCGGGCGCAGCAGCGGGGCCCCGCGGGCCGAGGAGCTGACCGCGCTGGTCGACGCCCGTGTGGGTGGACCCGCCGGTGCGCGGGACGGGCGGAACGTGTGATCGGTTACCCTCGCGCCGTGGGCATCCTGCTGACCTCGCGCCGCACAGTCGACCTGTGCCGCGTCGGCAGCTGCCTGTGTCCGGGCGCCTGAGGGCGAGCCCCGCCTCGTCCAGACGTGCCCTGACCGCCGTCCGGAAGCTCCGTCCACCATGCCCCTTGCCCCACCCCGAGCCGACCGCCAGGTCGACGTCCGGGGCCCGCGCTTCGCCGCGTGGGTCACCAGCGCCGTCCTCGCGGTCGCCCTGCTGACCGCCTCCGGCTGGTTGGTGGCCGTCCAGGCCGCCGTCTTCGCCGTCGGTGCGTTCGCCGGCCTGCGGTACGCGCCCTACGGGGTGCTGTTCCGTGTCCTCGTGGCCCCGCGGCTCGGCCCGGTCCGCGAGCGGGAGCCCGAGGCGCCGCCGCGCTTCGCCCAGCTCGTCGGGCTCGGCTTCGCCGTCGTGGGCGCGGCGGGGTACCTGCTCGGAGCGCCGCTGGTCGGCGCCGTCGCGACCGGTCTCGCGCTGGTGGCGGCCCTGCTCAACGCGGCCACCGGCTTCTGCCTCGGCTGCGAGCTCTACCTGACCGTCCGCCGGGTCCGTCCCGCGCGAACCGCCTGACCGACCCCCACACCCGACCACAGGGAGGAACACCCCCCATGAGCCGCAACGACGTGCTCGTCTCCGCCGAGTGGGCGCAGGAGAACATCGGCGCCCCCGGCATCGTCTTCGTCGAGGTCGACGAGGACACCACCGCCTACGACGGCGGCCACATCGAGGGCGCGGTCAAGCTCGACTGGAAGAAGGACCTCCAGGACCCGCTGCGCCGCGACTTCGTCGACAAGAGCGCCTTCGAGGCGCTGCTGTCCTCGCGCGGCATCGGCAACGACGACACCGTGCTGCTCTACGGCGGCAACAACAACTGGTTCGCCGCCTACGCGTACTGGTACTTCAAGCTCTACGGCCACGAGTCGGTCAAGCTGGTCGACGGCGGCCGCAAGAAGTGGGAGCTCGACGGCCGCCCGCTGTCGAAGGACGCCGTGCAGCGCCCCGCCACCCAGTACGTGGCCAAGGACCCCGACCTGTCGATCCGCGCCTTCCGTGACGAGGTCGTCGCCTCGATCGGCTCGAAGAACCTCATCGACGTCCGCTCGCCCGACGAGTTCTCCGGCAAGATCCTCGCCCCGGCCCACCTCCCGCAGGAGCAGGCGCAGAAGGGCGGCCACGTGCCCACGGCGAAGAACATCCCGTGGAGCAAGGCGGCCAACGAGGACGGCACCTTCAAGTCCGACGAGGAGCTGGCCAAGCTCTACGACGAGCAGGGCTACGACGACAGCAAGGCCACCATCGCCTACTGCCGGATCGGCGAGCGCTCGAGCCACACCTGGTTCGTGCTGCGCGAGCTGCTCGGCAAGCCCGACGTCAAGAACTACGACGGCAGCTGGGTCGAGTACGGCTCGCTCGTCGGCGTCCCGATCGAGAAGTGAGCTGACATGTGCGGAGCTCCGAAGCAGGGCGGTGCCCTCGCCGGCATCGACCTGACCACCCAGACGGTCATCCAGGGCTCGGTCTGGCACGACGGCGCGCCCGTGGCCGGCGCCTACGTGCGGCTGCTCGACGAGACCGACGAGTTCACCGCCGAGGTCGTCACCAGCCCCGAGGGTGAGTTCCGGTTCTTCGCCGCGCCGGGCGAGTGGAAGCTGCGCTCGCTCGCCCCGGTCGGCAAGGGGGAGCGCGTGCTCACCGCCGAGGTCGGCCTGAACGAGACCACCGTCGCCATCGGCTGACGACCCACCCGCGACAGCGCCCGTCCCGGCAACCGCCGGGGCGGGCGCTGTCGTGTGTCGGCACACCGGCGCCGATCGGTCAGGGTGGCACCGCCGCCGCGTGGCTCGGCGTGACCGGCAGGTCAGAGGCCGAGCAGGCCGGCGAGCTCGCCCATCGCCACGTCGAAGTAGCGCTCGGCGTCCTCGACCGAGCCGACGAGGTGCCCGAACAGCTCGAAGCTGATCGTGCCGAAGAGCCCGCTCCAGGCCAGCAGCGCGCGCAGCCGGACGGCGTCGTCGAGGGCGGGGTGCTCCCCGCCGAGCACCTCCACCGTGCCCTCGCTGAGCAGCGACGGGTCCCGCGGGACCCCGGCCGCCGGGGGCAGTGCCCCGCCGCGGGCGGCGTCGCCCAGGACCCGGCCGAGGACGACACCGACCCGGGCGGCGGCCGGCACCGTGTCGCGGGGTGCCGCGTAGCCGGGCACCGGGGAGCCGTAGAGCAACGCGTACTCGTGCGGATGGGCGCGGGCCCACGCCCGGACGGCGCGGCAGACCGCCAGCCAGCGCTCGCGCGGCGCCGCGGCGGGGTCGTCGGCGGCCTCGGCGGCGGCGCCGAGCGCGTCGTAGCCGTCGATGATCAGCCGGGTCAGCAGGTCGTCGCGGCTGGGGAAGTACCGGTAGAGCGCCGAGGAGGCCATGCCGAGCTCCCGGGCCACCGCCCGCAGGGACAGCGCCGCCGCGCCCACCTCGGCCAGCTGTCGTCGCGCGGCGTCGGTGATCTCGGCGGTCAGCTCGGCGCGGACGCGCTCGCGGGCGGTGGGCGGCATGGGGACCATCGTGGCGCGCCGTGAGCGGTGGACGCAACAGAGAGCAGCGCTCTTGACGTGTGCCGAGACGGTGTGCGAGCGTCGTCCGCGAGTGAGAGCACTGCTCTCGAAACGGCGAGGAGGCGACGTGGCACTGCACGTGATCGTGGGCAAGGGTGCGGTGGGGACGACGACGGCGGAGCTGCTGGCCGCCCGGGGCCACCGGGTGCGGGTGCTCTCGCGCAGCGGCGGCACGTCGACCGACGCGGTGGAGCACCGGGCCGTCGACGCCGCCGACGCCGGCGCGCTGGCCGAGGCGGCCCGGGGCGCGCAGGCGCTCTACAACGCGGTCAACCCCGCCTACTCCCGCTGGGCCACCGACTGGCCGCCCGTCGCGGCTGCTCTCCTCGACGCGGCCGAGCGCACCGGCGCGGTGCTGGTGACCATGGCCAACCTCTACGTCTACGGCCGCCCGAGCGGCCCGATGAGCCCGGACAGCCCGCTGGCCGCCACCGACCTCAAGGGTCGCGTCCGGACGGCGATGTGGCGGGACGCGCTCGCCGCCCACGAGGCGGGCCGGATCCGCATGGCTGAGGCGCGCGCCGCGGACTTCGTCGGACCGCAGGTGCCCGCCGCGCACTCCCACCTGGTGCGCCAGTTGCCCGCGCTGCGCCGCGGCCGTCGGGCCTGGGTGGTCGGCGATCCCGACGTCCCCCGCAGCTGGGCGTACCTGCCCGACGTCGCGGCGACGCTGGCCACCCTCGGCACCGACGAGCGGGCGCTCGGCCGGGCGTGGCACGTGCCCAGCCCGCCGCCCCGCTCGCAGCGGCAGGCGATCGGCGACCTGGCCGCGGCGATGGGGGTGCCCCCGGTGCCGGTCAGCGGCATCCCCTGGCCGGTGCTGCGGGCCGTCGGGGTGCTCTCGCCGACGATGCGCGAGGTGGTCGACGTCCGGCACCAGTTCGACCAGGAGTTCGTCGTCGACGCCACGGCGACCACCGCCACCCTCGGCCTGACGGCGACGCCCTGGTCCGAGGTCGTGGCCGCGACGGCCGCGGTGGTGCCCACGACCGCGTGACGAAGGACCCCGTCCTCCTCGCCACTCGCAGGCTCCCGGCGAGCCTCTGGACGGGGCCGTTCCAGCGCGTCACCAGCCGGCCCTACGGTGGGGGCCATGGTCTCTGCCTGGGTCCTCGTCGCCCTGACGTCTCTCGCGGCGCTCGGTTGCGGGTACGGCGCCGCCCGGCTCGCCCGCCGGCCGAAGGGGGCGCGACGGTGACGGACGCGACCGAGCTCCCGGTGCCGGACACCGCCGACGTCCGCACCGGCCCGGAGGTCTCCGAGCAGCTGCTCGGCGTCCTGCCGCTGCTGGGCGAGTGGCACGGCGAGGGGCAGGCCGCCGGCGCCGGCGGCGACCACCGGTTCGGCCAGTGGATCCGGTTCAGCCACGACGGCCGTGCGTTCCTCGCCTACGAGTCCCGCACCTGGCGGCTCACCGACGACGGGAAGATCGTCGGCCCCGACGTCCGGGAGTCCGGCTTCTGGCGCCCGCGCGGCGGGGACGACGTCGAGCTGCTGGTGGCCAGCCCCGACGGCCTGGTCGAGATCTACGTCGGGCGGGCGCGGACGACGACCAGCTGGGAGCTCACCAGCGACGTCGTGGCCCGGACGCCGGACGCGCCCGACGTCGCCCGCGCCGTCCGGCTCTACGGCATCGTCGAGGGCGCGCTCATGTACGCCGTCGACCGCGCCGGCACCGACTCGCCGCTGCGCCCCACCATGTCCGCCCGCCTGGAACGGATCCGATGACCGACGCCGCGCGCCCCGGCACCCCGCCGTCGCCCACCCGCCCCACCACCCCCCGCCAGGTCGCCGACCGCTACGTCGACGCCGTCTGCGACCTGGACCCGATCGTCGCCACCTCGCTGGGCACCCGCCCCGGCGACGACCGGCTGCCCGACCCGAGCCCCGCGGGGCTGGAGGCCGAGGCGCAGCTGGCCCGCGACACCCTCACCGAGCTGGACCGGGTGCTCGCCGCCGACCCCGCGCTGGCCGACGACCCCGTCGAGCGGCGTTGCGCCCGGCTGCTGCGCGAGCGGCTGGGCGCCGAGCTGGCCCTGCACGAGGCCGGTGAGGGGCTGCGCGCGCTGTCCAACCTGTTCAGCCCGGTGCACTCGATCCGGCAGGTCTTCCTGCTGATGCCGTCGTCCTCCGAGGAGGACTGGGCGGTGATCGCCCGGCGGATGGCCCGGGTGCCGGAGGCCTACCGCGGCTTCCGGGCGTCGCTGGAGGAGGGCGCCCGCCGCGGGCTGTTCGTCGCGCCGCGGCAGGTGTCCACGGTCGTCGGGCAGCTCGGCGAGTGGCTGGCCGGGCCCTTCTACGCCGGCTTCGCCGCCGGGGGCCCGGACGCCCTGCGCGCGGAGCTGGAGAAGTCGGCGCGGGCCGCCGACGAGGCGGTCGCCGAGATCCGCGAGTTCCTGCGCGACACCTACGCCCCGCAGGTCGAGGGGACGCCGGACGCCGTCGGCCGGGACCGCTACGCCCTGCACGCCCGCCGCTGGACCGGCTCGGACCTCGGGGCCGGCAACGGGCTGGAGGAGGCCTGTGCCTGGGGATGGGCCGAGCACCGGCGGATCCTCGCCGAGCAGCGCGCCGCCGCTCAGGAGATCGTGCCGGGCGGCACGCCGATGGAGGTCATGAGCTGGCTGTCGACTCACGGCGAGGCCGTGGACGGCGTCGACGCCATCCGCGAGCGGCTCCAGGCGATGATGGACGAGGCGATCGAGGCCCTCGACGGCGTCCACTTCGACCTGGCCGAGCCGGTGCGCCGGGTGGAGGCGATGATCGCGCCGCCCGGCAGCGCCGCCGCCCCGTACTACACCCGGCCGGCGCAGGACTTCTCCCGCCCGGGCCGTACCTGGCTGCCGACGCTGGGCCGGGAACGCTTCCCGCTGTGGGACCTCACCTCGATCTGGTACCACGAGGGCGTCCCGGGTCACCACCTGCAGCTGGCACAGTGGGCGTACGTCTCCGGGCAGCTGTCGACCTACCAGACCTCACTCGGCTCGGTGGGGGCCAACGTCGAGGGCTGGGCGCTGTACGCCGAGCGGCTGATGGACGAGCTCGGCTACTTCCGCGACCCCGGCACCCGGCTCGGTTACCTGGACGCCCAGCAGCTGCGCGCCATGCGGGTCGTCGTCGACATCGGCATGCACCTGCGCCTGCCGGTCCCCGACGACGCCGAGGGCGTGCTCGCCGAGCACCGCGGGCAGCCGTGGACCCCGGAGCTCGGCCGCGCCTTCTTCGGTGAGCACAGCGGGGCCAACCCCGCGTTCCTCGACAGCGAGCTGGTCCGCTACCTGGGCCTGCCGGGTCAGGCGATCAGCTACAAGCTGGGGGAGCGCGCCTGGCTGGAGGGCCGGGCCGCGGCTCGGCGCGCGGCGGGGAACGGCTTCGACCGCAAGGCCTGGCACATGGCGGCGCTGTCGCAGGGCTCGCTGGGCCTCGACGACCTCGCCGCGGAGCTCGCCGTCCTCTGAGGGGCCGCGCTAGTCGTCGGGGGCGTCGAACGGCAGCGGGTTGACGATGTCGGCGTCCCAGGTGACGCGCTGGCCGGGGGGCACCTCGGCCACCTCGATGCCCTCGGCGCCGAGGACCTCGTCGATGCACGCCCGGCTGCCCCCGACGTAGGTGGTGACCAGGTCGATGTCGGTGGCGACGAACCAGGCGCGGTCGGCCGGCCACCACAGGTTCGCGCTCTGCTCGGAGGGCTCCGGCGCCAGGTTGGCCGCGGCCAGCCCGATCGGCCCCCGCAGCAGCCAGTGCTCGCGCCCGGGCAGGGTCAGCGTCGGCCGGTCCGAGACGATGGAGCCGAACCCGGACCAGACGCCGAACCAGCAGTCCCCGGGCGTGGTCGTGTGCCGGGCGAGGACGTCGGCCAGCCGGCCGGCCACGGCCACCGGCAGGTGACCCATCGCGGGGGCGCCGTCCCACAGGGGGGACTGGTCGGCCTCGGTGAAGAACTCCATCGCGCCGGTGATCGAGCCCCACTCCATGGCGGGGTGGGCCACGGTGCGGTTGGCGGCGGCGACCTCGGTCCAGGAGACGTCGACGTCGCGCAGGCCGTGGTAGCGGGCCGCGGGGTGGAAGACGCGGGCGTAGGCGGCGAACACCGGGGGCACCAGCCCGCCGACGACGTGCTCGGAGAAGGGGAGGACCGCCTCGGCGATCCAGGCGCCTGGGGAGACGTCCTCCTGCACCGGGCGGCCGGCGAAGGTCACCTGACTCCCCCCGGAGAACGGACAACCCCCGGGCTGCTCCGCGGCGCGGCCCCTGCCAGAGCAGGGGAGCAGCACGCGGGCCGACTGGACAACGGTCGGCGGCCCGGGGGTCGGGTGACTGTCCGGTTCTCGCTCGCCGCCGTACGACGGACGGGCGATCTGCCGTCGCTCAGACTGTCGTCTGAACGGGCGGCCCATCTGGACGGCGGCTAGCGGACAGCCACCTCACGAGTCCGATAAGCATGCAAGTTACGGACCACCTCCTCTCTCGTGTACCTCGACGGTACGTCGCGTCCGAGGGGTCGGCAACGCGGTTTCTCAGCCCTCAGCTGAACCGCCGATCGTGCGTCCCGGTGGCGTGGCACCCGGCGGCCGGACCCGGTGCTCGGCGGCCTGGTCGACCGTCGCGACCTGGTAGACGTCCGGGATGCCGTCGGAGTCCCGGTCGACCCGCTCCTCCTCGTACATGCGCCGGTAGCGGCGGTTGCGCAGCCGCAGCAGGACGGCGGCGAGGAGGGCCGCGAGCAGCGTGCCGGTGAGGATGCCCACCTTGGCGTGTTCGTAGGTCGGCGAGCCCAGGCCGTAGGCCAGCTCGGTGATCAGCAGCGAGACGGTGAAGCCGATACCGCCGAGGAGTGCGAGCCCCACGACGTCCGGCCAGCCCAGGTGCTCGTCCAGCTCCGCGCGGGTGAAGCGGGCGACCAGCCAGGTGGCGGCGGTGATGCCGATCGCCTTCCCGGCCACGAGACCGACGGTGATCCCGAGGGCGACGCTGTCGGTGACCGACGCGGTCAGGCCGGAGAGCCCGCCGAGCGCCACCCCGGCCGAGAAGAAGGCGAAGACGGGGACCGCGATGCCGGCCGACAGCGGCCGGATCCGGTGCTCGAAGTGCTCCGCCAGCCCCGGACCGGCGTCCGGGCCGCCGGCGGCCGCGCTGCGCACCACCGGCACGGTGAAGGCCAGCAGCACCCCGGCCACGGTGGCGTGCACACCCGACTCGTGCACCAGCACCCAGGTGACCGCGGCCAGCGGCAGCAGCAGCCACCAGGAGCGGATCCGCTTCTGCACCAGCAGGCCGAACAGCGCCAGGGGGACCAGCGCGAGCGCCAGCGGCACCAGCGAGAAGTCGTCGGTGTAGAAGATCGCGATCACCACGATGGCCAGCAGGTCGTCGACCACGGCGAGGGTGAGCAGGAAGGTCCGCAGCGCACTCGGCAGGTGGGTGCTGATCACCGCCAGCACCGCCAGGGCGAAGGCGATGTCGGTCGCCGACGGGATGGCCCAGCCGCGCAGCGCGCCGTCGTCCCGGCCCAGGTTGAACAGCACGAAGAACAGCGCCGGCACCGCCATGCCCCCGACGGCCGCGGCCACCGGCAGGGCGGCCCGGCGCGGGTCGCGCAGGTCACCGGCGACGAACTCGCGCTTGAGCTCCAGCCCGGCGACGAAGAAGAAGATCGCGAGCAGACCGTCGGCGGCCCAGGTGCCGAGGGTGAGGTCGAGGTGCAGCGAGGCCGGGCCGACCCGGGTGTCGCGCAGCGTCTCGTAGCTCTCCGCCCACGGGGAGTTGGCCCACACCAGGGCCAGAGCGGCGGCCGCGAGCAGCAGGGCGCCACCCACGGTCTCGCGGCGGAGGACCGTCGCGATGCGGCTGGCCTCGGTCCAGGACCCGCGGCCGAACAGGCGGGTGGTTGTCGTCACGGGTGGCTCCAGGGGGAGGGGTCGGGTCGGACGCCGCCGACCAGACTTCCCGGCACACCTTCCCCGAACCCTACCGGCCCGCGACCAGGAGCGGATGGAGGCCGTCTCCTCCGTACAGTGGACGCCGTGACCCCCCGCCCGGCCGTGCCCACCCGCAGGCGCCGGTGAGGCTCGCCGAACTGGCCGGGCGGCGGATCGGGGTCTGGGGGCACGGGCGTGAGGGGCGCGCCGCGGTCCGGGCCGCCGTGAGCGCCGGCGCGGCGGGGATCGTCGTCGTCGACGCGGTCCCACCGGACCCGGCGCAGCTGCCGCCGGGAACCGAGGTGGGCACGGACGTCGGCGCGCTGGCCCGCTGCGACGTCGTCGTCCGCTCGCCGGGCATCAGCCCCTACCGCGAGGACGCGCAGGCGCTGGCCGCCCGCACCACCCTCACCTCGGGCACCGGGCTGGCGCTGGCCGAGTTCGGCGCCCGGGCGGTGCCGACCCTCTGCGTCACCGGCACCAAGGGCAAGAGCACCACCAGCGCCCTGGCCGCGACCGTGCTGGAGGCGGCCGGCCGGCCGGCGGTGCACGCGGGCAACATCGGCACGCCGCTGCTCGACGTCCTCCTGGACGGCGCGGTCGGCGAGGGGACGTCGCTGGTCGTCGAGGTCTCCAGCTACCAGGCCGCGGCCGTCGACGACTTCACCGGCTGGGGCGCGATCACCTCCCTGGCCCCCGAGCACCTCGACTGGCACGGCGGGGTGGAGGCCTACTACCGCGACAAGCTGCACGTCTTCGCCGGCTGCGCGCCAGGGACGGTGGTCGCCGGCGCCCAGCCACGCCCGATCGCCGAGCGGTACCTGGACCCGGCGCTGCTGGTCGACCCGGGCGACGTCGTCCCCCCGGCGCAGCTGGAGGGTTTCCGCCCCGAGCACCTGCCGGGCGGGCACAACGTCGCCAACGTGCACGTCGCGCTCGCCGCCTGCGTCCGGATGGGCGTGGACCTCGACCCCGCCGGGGACGCCGTGCGCGCCGCGGTCGCCGGCTTCCGGGCGCTGCCGCACCGGCTGTCCCCGGTCGCCACGCTGGACGGCGTCACGTTCGTCGACGACACGCTGAGCACCACGCCCGTGTCGGTGCTCGCCGCGCTCGACGCCTTCGCCGACCGGCCGGTCACGCTGGTCGCCGGCGGCCAGGACCGCGGCCTGGACTACACCGAGCTGGCCCGCGCCGTCGTCGCCCGGGCCGGCGGGGTGCGGGTGGTGACCGTGCCCGACACCGGCGCCCGGCTGGCCGCCGACGTCCGGGCCGCGGCCGCCGACCAGGGAGTGGCGCCTCCGGTGACCGAGACGGCCGGCCTCGCCGAGGCCGTCGCCGAGGCGGTGCGGACGACGCCCGCCGGCGGCGTGGTGCTGCTGTCGCCGGGCGCGCCCAGCTACAACCGCTACCGCAACTACGAGGAGTTGGCGCGGACCTATGAGCACATCCTCCGGGACGCCGGTGCCCAGCGTGTCTGACGACGTCTTCGTCGTCGCGGAGCGCTCGCTGGACCTCACCACCGGCGAGGCCGCGTTCACCTACCGGCTGGGCGAGGACGAGTTCACCGAGCGGCTGGTCGTGGACACCGAGCGGGTGGCCGAGGTCGACCTGGCCCGGCTGGACGCCGCGCTGGACCTCGTCCACCTGGTCATGGGCACCAGCTACTACAAGCTGCGCGCGCCCGGCCGGGTGCGGGTGACCCGGCCGCTGACCGCCGCCCAGCTCGCCGTCGCCGAGGCCGCCTACACGCACGGCCTCGGCGAGTTCGCCGCGGTGAACCGGCTGCCGGTGCCGCACGCGGTGGAGTTCGACGTCCAGCTGCGGCCGGCCGACGCGCCGCCCGCGGACGCCGCCGGTGCGGGCGCGCTGCTCCCGGTGGGCGGCGGCAAGGACTCCGCGCTGGCGCTCGTGGTGGTCTCCCCGGCGACCGCGCTGGCGATCAACCCGACCGGCGCGCAGCGCGACGTCACCGCCGCTGCCGGGGTGCCGCTGATCGGCGTCCGCCGGCGGCTGGACCCGCTGCTGGCCGAGCGGACGGCGGCCGGTGGGCTCAACGGCCACGTGCCGGTGACCGCGATCAACTCGGCGATCTCCACCCTGGTCGCGGTGCTGTGCGACTTCGGGCCGGTCGTCTTCGCCAACGAGCGCTCCGCCGACGAGGAGACCCTCGAGATCGACGGCGCCCGGGTGAACCACCAGTACTCGAAGTCCTACGAGTTCGAGCGGCTGTTCGCCGCGGCAGCCGCGGAGCTGGGCGTCGGCTACTTCAGCCTCACCCGGCAGCTGTCGGAGCTGGCCACGGTCGCCGCGGTCGCCGCGCTGCCCGGGCTGCGCGACGAGATCCTCAGCTGCAACCGCTCGTACACGCAGAAGCACATGGGTGGCGAGGCGACCCAGCGCTGGTGCCTGCACTGCGACAAGTGCCTGTTCACCTTCCTGTGCTTCGCGGTCTTCCTGACCCCCGACGAGGCGGTCGCGATGTTCGGCGGCAACCCGCTGGCCGACCTCACCCTCGTCGACGGGTTCCGCGTCCTGTGGGCCACAGAGAAGCCGTTCGACTGCGTGGGCGAGCGGGCCGAGAGCGCCGCGGCCATGGCGCACCTCGCGGGCAGCACGGCCTGGGGCGGGTTCCCCGTGGTGCAGGCGCTGGGGGAGGAGGCGGCGTCCTTCGCCGCGGTCACCGGCGCGACGGTCGCCGGCTTCCTCGAGCCGCACGGGCCGCACGCCGTCCCGGCGGCGTACCTGGACTCGCTGCGCCGGGTGCTGGCGGAGGCCCGCCCGCCGGTCACGTGACCGAGCCCGCGAGGTCACGCAATGGACAGGTGAGCGACCGCCTGGCCGCCATCGAGCGGGCCGTGCTACGCCCCGGTGCCCGCGACGTCGCCGGCCTGGGTGCCGCCGTCCGCGGGCAGCTCGGCCGGCTCGCCGAGGGCCTGGCCGCGGCCGGGGCCGCCGGGAGCCGCGTGGGGCTGGTCACCGGCGTGCACATCGCGTGGGCGCCGGCGCCGGCGGCGGAGACCGACGGCCCGGTCGGCACCGCGGTGCTGGCCGCGGCGCTGGCCCGGATCGGCGCCGAACCCGTCGTGGTCACCGACGAGCCCTGCGCCGACGTCACCGCCGCCTGCCTGGACGTCCTGGGCGCCGGCCGGCTCACCGTCGTCCCACCGGCGGACGACGAGGCCGCCGTCGTCGCCCGCGTCGAGGCGCTGGCGCCGTCGCACCTGGTCGCGGTGGAGCGGCTGGGACCCAACGCCGAGGGGCGGGTCATGACGATGCGGGCGGTGGACATCACGGCGTCCACCGCGCCGCTGCACGCGGCGTTCGCCCTGCCGGGCCTGGTCACCGGCGCGGTCGGCGACGGCGGCAACGAGATCGGCATGGGCAACGTGCCGGCCGCGGTGGTCGCCGCCGAGATCGCGCAGGGCGAGCGGATCGCCTGCCGGGTGCCGGTGGGCGCGCTGGTGACCGCCGGGACGTCGAACTGGGGGTGCTCGGCGCTCGTGGCGGCGCTCGCCGTCCTGGTGCCCGGGCACGGCGCGGCGCTGCGGGCGCTGCTGGACCCCGCCGTCGACGGGGCCGTGCTGGACGCCGCCACTGCGGCCGGCGCGATCGACGGCGTCACCGGGGTCGCGGGGGCGACCGTGGACGGCATCCCGGTGCCCGCCTACGCCGACCTGCTGGCCGAACTCAGGGATCTCGCGCGGGCCTAGGCTCGCAGGCGTGGCCGACTCGCACCGCACGGAGCTCGCCGCCCCGCTCGCCGAGCGCCTGCGGGCGCGGGGTCTCCGGCTGACCACCCAGCGCCAGCGGGTGCTGGCCGCGGTCGCCTCCCTCGAGCACGCCACCCCCGAGGCGATCAGCGCCCGGCTGCGCGAGGAGGCCGGCCCCGACGGCGCCGCGCCCGACACCTCGACGGTGTACCGCGCCCTCGAGCTGCTCGAGCGGCTCGGCCTGGTCTGGCACACCCACCTCGGGAAGGGCGCGCCGGTCTACCACGCTGCCGAGCACCCGCACCTGCACGTCGTGTGCCAGGGCTGCGGGGAGATCTCCTCGGCCGACCCGGCGCTGCTCGACACGGCCGCGGAACGTCTGGCCGCCGACCTGGGTTTCCAGCTGGACGTGGGGCACGTCGCGCTGTCGGGGACGTGCCGCACCTGTCGTGCACGCGCTGGAACGGAGACCTCATGAGCACCTCACCCCTCCTCTCGCGCCCCGGCGCCGTCGCCGTGGAGGACGGGTCGGTCGCCGCCCACTACGGCGACCCCCTGCGTGAGCAGCGGGCACTCGCCGAGGGCGCGGGTCTCGTCGACCGCAGCGACCGCGACGTCCTGGCCGTGCCCGGCGCCGACCGCCTGACCTGGCTGCACAGCCTCACCACCCAGCACCTCGACCGGCTGGCCGACGGCACCGGCGCCGAGGCGCTGCTGCTCTCGCCGAACGGGCACGTCGAGCACCACCTCGTCCTCGCCGACCTCGCCGGCACCACCTGGGCCGACGTCGAGCCGGGGTCGGGTGCGGCGCTGCACACCTTCCTCGACCGGATGCGCTTCCTGCTCCGCGTGGAACCGGCCCTGGTCACCGCCGAGTGGGCGCTGCTGTCGCTGGTCGGCCCGCGGGGGTCCGAGGTGCTCGCCGCGGCCGGGCTGCCCGTGCCGGCCGCCCCGTACGCCGTCCTCCCCGTCGACGGCGGCGGCTGGGTGCGCCGCATGCCCGCCGTCGGGGACGGCGCCGACGTCGTCGACCTGCTGGTGCCGCGGTCGGAGCTGGGCGCGCGGGCCGACGCGTTGCTCGCGGCCGGGGCGACTCCCGCCGGGCTGGACGCCTACGAGGCGCTGCGGGTCGAGGCGCGCCGCCCGCGGTTCGGTGTCGACACCGACCACCGCACGATCCCGAACGAGACGGGCTGGCTGACCAGCGCCGTCCACCTGGACAAGGGCTGCTACCGCGGACAGGAGACCGTGGCGCGGGTGCACAACCTCGGCCGCCCGCCGCGGCGCCTGGTGCTGCTGCACCTCGACGGGCTCAGCGAGGAGCTGCCCGCCCCGGGGACGCCGGTCCAGAGCGGCACCCGCGAGGTGGGCCGGGTGGGCACCGTGGTCCGGCACCACGAGCTCGGGGTCGTCGCCCTGGCGCTGGTCAAGCAGTCGGTGAAGGCGGACGCCGAGCTGAGCGTGGGCGGCGCGCGGGCGGCCGTCGACCCCGACGACGCGCCGGCGGAGCTGGACGACACTCGCGCCGCCGCCCGCGACCGGGTGCGAGCCGTGCGGTCTGCGACGATCGGCCGGTGAGTCCGAGCACGCTGATCACGGTCGCCCCGACGGGGGCGGAGTCGGCGAAGGCCGACGTCCCGGCGCTGCCGGTGACCGTCGAGGAGGTCGTGGCCACCGCGCGGGACTGCCAGGCGCTCGGCGCCTCCGTCGTCCACCTGCACGTCCGCGACGCCGAGACCCGGCCGACGCTGGACCTCGGCCGGCTCCGCGAGGTGGTCGCCGCCGTCCGGGAGGCCACCGACCTGGTGGTGCAGCTGTCCACCGGCGGGGCGGTGACCGACCCGTTCGACGCGCGCCTCGCCGTCCTCGACGCCGGGCCCGACGCCGCCTCGCTGTCGCTGGGCACGGTGAACTTCGGCCGCGACGTCTTCAGCAACCCCTGGGACCTCATCGTCGAGCTGCACACCCGCATGCAGCAGCAGGGCGTCGTGCCCGAGTACGAGGTCTTCGACCTCGGCCACCTCGCCACCCTGGCCCGGCTGCTGGACCGGTACGGCCCGCCGCACGGCGGGCACGTGCACGTCGACCTGGTCATGGGCGTGCCCGGCGGGATGCCGGGGACGACGCAGGCGCTCGCGGCCTGCCTGCCGCACCTGCCGCCGGGGGCGACGTTCGCCGCCACCGGCGTGGGCCGCACCTCGCTGCCGGTGATGCTGGCCGCGCTCTCGGCCGGGGGCCACCTGCGGGTCGGCATGGAGGACACCCTGACCTACGCGCCCGGTGAGCCGGTGCGCGACAACGCCCAGCTGGTGGCGCGCGCGGCCGGGCTCGCCCGGATCGCCCAGCGTCCGCCGATGAGTACGGGGGACGCCCGCGCGTTCCTCGCCATCGACCCGCCCACCCCCACCCGCACCACCGTGGAGGCTGTCCCGTGACCCCCGAACCCACGCCCGCCGGCGGCGCCGCCGTCGACGCCCTGCTCGACCCGGGCTTCCTGGAGGCCGCCGTGCAGCGGCCGATGGCCGACGTCCGCAGGCTGCGCCGCCAGGCCGAGCAGGAGGAGGTCAACCTCTCCTACACCCGCCGGCTGCTGCAGGGTCGGCTGGACATCGTGCGCCGGGAGCTGCAGCGCCGCGCCGAGCACGACGGCCGGTCGCTGGTCGACCTGCTGCCGGAGATCCTCGCCGAGAAGGGCCGCGGCCCCGCGCACGGTCTGGGCCGGCACCAGACCGTGCAGCCGGCCGCGCCGGAGGAGTACGAGTCCTGGGTCAACGGCCTCACCCGCGGCATCGACCTGTCGGCGGTGCCGGAGCTCGGCGACGGCGACCTGGAGCAGGCCGCCCGCTCGCTGGCCGCCGCGGAGAGCTCGCTGTCCGAGCGCCGCCGTGGCGTGCAGAAGGTCATGGACGGGCTGGCCGCGGAACTCGGCCGGCGCTACCAGAACGGCGAGGCCGACGTCGCCGCGCTGCTGGCCGACGAGGGCCGCCACTGATGGAGGACCCCCTCCTCCCCACCTCTCGCTCCGCTGGATGCGGGACCCGGGAGGGGGCCGCTCCGGTCGTGACACAGCCCGGCTCCGCGCCGCTGACGCCGGCCGTCTGGCCGGAGAACCCGGTGCTGGTCGAGGTGTGGCGGTCGGGGTTCCTGGAGTCGGTGCACCGCGGGGCGGCGGTCGTCGTCGGCGCCGACGGCGAGGTGCTGTGGGCGGCCGGGGACGTCGACCGGCCGATCCTGCCGCGCTCGGCGAACAAGCCGGTGCAGGCCACCGCGATGCTGGCCGCGGGCTGGGCGCCCAGGTCGGAGGAGGAGCTCGCCATCGGCGCCGGCTCGCACTCCGGGGAGGACGCGCACCGCGAGCTCGCCGCGGCGGTGCTGGCCGCCGCCGGGCTGCGCCCCGACGACCTCGGCTGCCCGCCGGCGCTCCCGCAGCACGAGCCCACCCGCGCCGGATGGCTGGCGAGCGGGCGGGCGCCGGAACGCCTGGCGATGAACTGCTCCGGCAAGCACGCGGCGATGCTCGCCGCCTGCGTGGCGGCCGGCTGGCCGACCGAGGGGTACCTCGACCGCGAGCACCCCCTGCAGCAGGCGATCGAGGCGCGGCTGGGCGCGGCCGCCGGGACCCCGGTGACCGCGGTCGTGGTCGACGGGTGCGGGGCGCCCCAGCACGCGCTGCCCCTCACCGGCCTGGCCCGGGGGGTGTCGTCGCTGGTCGAGGCGTCGCCGGGCAGCCGCGAGCGTGCCGTGGCCGACGCCATGCGGGCGCACCCGTGGTTCGTGGCGGGCACCGGGCGGGAGGACACCGATCTCATGCGCGCCGTCGACGGCCTGCTGGTCAAGGGCGGGGCGGACGGCGTGCACGTGGCCGCGCTGCCCGGGCGCGGAGCGGTGGCGCTGAAGCTGGACGACGGCGGCGAGCGGGGCCGCACCCCCGCCCTGTGCGCGGGCCTGCGGCGGCTCGGCGTCCCTGCGGAGCTGCTGGCCCCGTGGTCGCTGGTGCCCGTGTCCGGTGGGGACGACGTGGTCGGTGAGGTGCGCTCGGCCACGGTCTCGGAGGGTTGAGCCGAACCGCCGGGGTGTGAGGCGGCTCACGTCCGGGTGCTAGCTCCACCGCTTGCAGGAGCTAGCACCCGCGGTTAGCGTCGGAGACGTGCAGAAGCCCGGCGAGTTCGTCCGCGAGCAGGTGACCACCGTCCGCGAGAAGGTGGACCAGCTCGCAGGCAGCGTCGCGGAGACGGTGGCCGCCGAGCGGTCCAAGGTCTCGGCGACCAGCTCGCAGGTGGGTGACTACATCCGGGAGCAGCGCAACGCCGCGCGGGTGTCCCTGCGAGAGCTCGCCCGCAGCGCCGGGGTGAGCAACCCGTACCTGTCCCAGGTCGAGCGGGGCCTGCGCAAGCCGTCGGCGGAGATCCTCGCGGCCATCGCCAAGGGCCTGCAGATCTCGGCCGAGACGCTCTACGAGCAGGCCGGGATCCTCGACCGGCGGGCCGGCAACCCCGACACCGTGGCGGCGATCCGCAACGACGAGTCGCTCTCCGAGCGGCACAAGGCGGTCCTGCTCGAGCTCTACGAGACCTACGTCCGCGAGCACGCCGCGACCGCACCCGCTGCACCGACCACAGCTCCGCGCCCCACCCCCGTCCCGAGTTCCTCCAAGGAGTCCGCATGAGCACCGCCGAGACCCTCAAGAAGGTCGGCGAGACCGTCGCCGTCCAGAACAAGACCGTCCTGCTGGCCGCCGTCGGGGCCGGTGACCTCGCCGTCGAGCGCGCCCGCGCCGTCGTCGGCACGCTGCGCTCGCGCGCCGAGGCCCTGCCCGGCGAGGCCCAAGTCCAGGCCGACCTGGCCGCCAAGGAGGCCCGCGCCCGCGTCGAGGAGGCCGCCGGCCGCGCCCGCAGCGCCGCCCAGTCCGCCCGCACCTCGGCCCAGCACGTGGCCGCCGCCGTCCGCCCGGAGTCGGTCAAGACCACGGTGACCGGCCTGGTCAGCACCGCCCGCACCCAGACCGTCGCCACCCTCGAGACCCTCGCCGTCCGCGGCGGCGAGGTCGTCGAGGAGCTGCGCCGTCAGCCGGCCTTCCGCAAGGTCGTCTTCCGCGCCGAGCGGGCCGTGGACGCCGTCGAGGACCGCCTCGAGGAGGTCCTCGAGGAGACCGCCGAGACCGTCGCCGAGGCCTCCAACGAGGTCACCTCCGTGGCGCAGAAGGCCGCGGCGAAGACCGCCAAGGTCGTCGACGCCGCCGAGGAGAAGACGGCGCAGGCCGCCGACAGCGCCAAGGCCACCATCGCCGAGGCCGACGCCCCCAAGGCTCCGGCCAAGAAGAGCTCGGCCGCACGCAAGAGCACCCCGGCCAAGGCCTCCGCGCGGGTCTCCCGCGCTCGCACCGCCAAGCCGGCCGACCCGACCGCCGTGCCGGCCAAGAGCGACGCCTGACACACCGCACCACCGTCCAGGGGGGGGGGGGGGGGGGGGGGGGGGGGGGGGGGGGGGGGGGGGGGGGGGGGGGGGGGGGGGGGGGGGGGGGGGGGGGGGGGGGGGGGGGGGGGGGCGGGGGCGGGGGGCGGGGTCGGGGCCCGG